>JADGQW010000141.1 GCA_017881505.1 Gemmatimonadales bacterium | reverse complement strand
CTTGTTCAGGAACGCCAGCTCGCGGAGGCGGCCGGCGAGGATGTCGTAGTCGAAGCGGGTGTCGGTGAAGATCGTCGTGTCGGGCTTGAAGCGGACGATCGTGCCCGTGCCCTTCACCTTCCCGGTGACGTTCAGCTTCTTCACCGTCTCGCCGCGCTCGAACATCATGTGGTGCCGCTGGCCGTCGCGGTCCACCGCGATCCACAGCTTCTCCGAGAGCGCGTTCACCACCGAGAGGCCGACGCCGTGCAGGCCTCCCGAGACCTTGTACGTCGACCGGTCGAACTTCCCGCCGGCGTGCAGGACGGTGAGCGCCAGCTCGACGCCGGGGATCTTTTCCGTCGGGTGGAGGTCCACCGGGATCCCGCGCCCGTTGTCCTTGACGGTGATGCTGTCGTCCGGATGGATGTTGACCTCGATCCGGTCGCAGAACCCCGCCAGCGCCTCGTCCACCGAGTTGTCCACGATCTCGTAGACGAGGTGGTGCAGCCCCCGCGAGGAGGTCGAGCCGATGTACATCGCCGGACGCCGGCGCACCGCCTCGAGCCCCTTGAGGACCTGGATCTGTTCCGCGTCGTAGCCGGTCACCTTGTCGCTATGCGCCATGACACCCCTAGGGTTACCGTCAACCGCCTACCGTGTACCGTCTACCGTCCGCCGCTCACCGTCTGCAGCGCAGCGTTGACGATTGCGGTGCGCGGTGCCCGGTTCACGGTCTTCGGGCGCGCCGCTAGGCGCGAATCCTCGCCGCCACCGACTTCCGCGGCGTCACCAGCCGGAGCTGCACCGGCGTCACCTCGAGGTTCACGAACCGCGGCTCCTCGAAGGCCGCCACCGCCTGCGCCGGCCGCGTGCGCGCGTGCCAGCGCCGCCGCAGCTCGAGGAAGCGCCGCCACAACCGCTGCCGCCCCTCCGTGATGCGGGCGGTGAGCTGGGGCCAGGCGGCGCCGCCCCCGTCCTTGAGGGTCGCGACAAGGGCGTCGTGGTCGCGCAGCTCGCCGAGGCAGTCCTGCAGGTCGCGCGCCAGGGCGCGCTCCGCCTCGTACGCGAGGCCGCAGGTCTCGCCGTGGAAGTCGAGGGTGTAGCGCAGCCACTTCACCGCGATGCGAAGGTCGTGCAGCGCCGCGGCGCTGGGGCGGGGCTCGCGCATCGCCTCGCGGCCGCTCACCCGCTGCGCCGCGCGGTCCGCCGCCTCCGCCATGAACCGCGCCGCGCCGTCCTCCCCCGCGCCCGGGGCGAACGCGGGCTTCCGGCTCCACGCCGCCAGCGCCCCGCGGAGCCGCCGGAACCGTGTCCGGCGGAGGCCGCGCCGCAGCCGCCGCTGCGCCCGCTTCCGCTCCTTCGCGAGGCCCGCCACCAGCTCGCTGAGGCGCGCCGCCTCGCCCCCGGCCACGCGCGGCAGGTACTGCCCCTCGAGCAGCGCGAGCTGGGCGTCGAGGTCGCGGACCCGTCCGAGGCGCCGCGCCAGCCAGCGGAGCCGCCCGCGACGCGCGGCCTTCGGCACCGCCGCCACCCCGCGGAACACCGCGAGCGCCGCGCGGAGCCGCCGCGTCGCCACGCGCAGGTCGTGCACGGCCTCGCACCCGCCGTCCTTCGCCACGAGCCGCGCCTGCCGGCGCATCTCGCGCGCCTGGCGCGCGATGACCGCGTGCGCCGCACCCCGCACCGTGACCGCCGCCGGCACCGCGATCCGCTCGTTCACGACCGGCCCGATCCGCCCGTGCGCTTCGCCGCATAGTCCCCTTGGCGTCTTGGCGTCTGGGAACTGGCCCCTGCCCCTGGGCGTCGAGGCGTCTGGTTCACTGACTCGGGCGTATCGCTGCCGACGAGCCAGCGGATCCGCGCGATGCGTCCGTCCTTCCGCCCGCGGTTCACCAGCTCGAGGAGCTCGGGCGCCATCAGCGACAGCTCCTGGCGCCACGCGCTCGAGGGCACCCGCACGAAGAGCGTCGCGTCGGCGCTCACCGAGTCGGCCACGGCGGCGTGGGCGATCTTCGGCCCCACCAGCGCCGGCCACGCCTCCACCACCGAGGCGAGCCCCACCCGCTGCGCGAGCCCCGAAGAGCGGAGGTACCCCTCGAGCACCTCCGCCACCCGCGTCGGCTTCGTCGGCTTGGTGGTCCGCCTGCGGTACGTGGTCACCCGACTCTCCTCACCTTCTCACCTCATCACCTTCTCACCTTGGCGTTCACGCCGGGTTCATCACTCCCTCGGCGATCTTCCACTTCGGCAACGCCCTCACCGCCTCCGGCATCTCGCCATCCCTCGGCACCGTGGCGAACACCTGACTGCCATCGGCGAGGAGGTCCGACACCATCCCCCCCAGCCGCGCGCTGCGTTCGCCGTCGAGCTCCGCGAAGGCGTCGTCCAGGCAGATCGCCGGCGCCTCGCCGCGCGCCTCGCCCAGCGCCGCCGCCTCCAGCAGCCGCAGGGCGATCGCCGCCGTCCGCTGCTGCCCCGCCGAGCCATAGGCCCGGAGGTCGCGCCCCGCGAGCGTGAGCCGGAGGTCGTCGCGGTGCGGGCCCACCGACGTCCGCCCCGTGGCGAAGTCGCGGTCTCGGCCGAGGCGGAGCGCCACCTCCAGCTCCGCGGCGGTCTCGGGCCCGCCGGCGACGTACGCCAGGCGGGGCTCCGCGCGCTCCCCCATCGCCGCGCAGCGCTCGCGGTACCGCTCCGCCCACGCCTCCACCCAGGTGCGCCGCGCGAGGGAGACCTCCGCGCCGGTGCGCGCCATCAGCGCCTCCCACACCGGCAGGTCCGCCGCCCTGGACCGGCTCCGCTGCCGCAGCGCCCGCGCGAAGTGCGCGAGGGACTCGACGTAGCCGGGCACCGTGAGGGCGAGGAGCACGTCCAGGTACCGCCGCCGCTCCCGCGGCGCCCCCGCCACCAGCTCCGCGTCGAAGGGGCTCAGCACCACCCCGCGCACGTGGCCGATCGCCTCGGCCAGCCGCGCCGCCACCAGCCCGTCCACGCTGACCCGCTTCGCCCGCGTCCTCGCGTCGAACCCCGCGGACACGGTGCGTCGGTGCGTCGGTGCGTCGATGCGTCCGGCCTCCAGCTCCGCCTCGATCCGGAACCCGTCGGCGCCGAACCGCACCAGCTCCCGCTCCCGGGCCCCGCGGAACGAGCGGAACACCTCGAGGTAGAGGAGCGCCTCGAGGAAGCTCGTCTTGCCGTGGCCGTTCGGCCCCACCAGCACCAGGCCGTGCTCGGGGAGCGCGATCTCGCCGTCCACGAGGTTGCGGAAGGACTGCACGGCGAGCCGGACGACGCGTGCTATCGCACCCTCACGGGCACCCTGTTGGGGTCAACGGATCGGCCGCCCGGGGCGCCGACCGGCGAGGCCGAAGGAGGCAGGTAAGCCACCCCCGACGGGCCCGCACGGAATCCCGGTCCGGCAACCCCCTAATATAGCACTGAAATCACGGTGGAACAACGGTTTAGATGCCCTGGCGGAGGCTGTCTCCAACGGCCGTCAGGACCGAGTCCGCGGCGAACAGACCGAGGTAGTTTCGCGCCCGCACGAGGAGCTTCACGCTCGTCAGTGGCGGGACGGCCGGGGGCAGCTGCCAGAGCAGGGGAAGGGTCGTCTGGAACGGGTCGTCGGAGGCGAAGAAGAGGGAGTCGCCGAGGCTCGTGCCGTTCCCCAGATCCACCCGGATGTGGATCGAGTCGAGGCCGTTGCCGTCGAAGACGGTGACGGAGCCGACGAGGACGCCGGGGCTCGACACGACCTGCCTCGGCAACGCGAACGTGATCGTGGGAGGGACCGGCCGGATGCGCGGATCGGTGCAGGCGGCGCCCGCGACGCCGACGAGGCCGATCGCGAGGACGACCGCGCGCACGGCCTGTGACCCCTTGGCGTCTTGGCGTCTGACCCCTGTCATCTGCCCGTGAACTTGGCGGCGCGCTTCTCGACGAAGGCCTTCGTCCCTTCCTTCATGTCCTCCGTCGCGGCGGCCAGGGCGAAGAGATCCGCCTCGACCGCGAGGCCGTCGGCAAGGGACATCCCGAGGCCGCGCTCGACCGCGTCCAGCGTCAGCGCCACGGCGACGGGGCCGTTGGCGAGGATCGTCCGCAGCACGCCGGTGGCTTCCGCGAGGAGTTGCTCGGCGGGGACGACCTTCGTCACGAGGCCGATGCGATACGCCTCCTGTGCGTCGATCGTCTCGCCGGTGAGGAGGAGGTGCAGGGCGCGGCCCTTCCCGACGAGGCGCGCGAGCCGCTGCGTGCCTCCGTAGCCCGCGATGAGGCCGAGCTTCACCTCCGGTTGGCCGAACTTGGCGTTCTCGGCGGCGATGCGGAGGTGGCACGCCATCGCCAGCTCACAGCCGCCCCCGAGCGCGAAGCCGTTGACCGCGGCGACGACCGGCTTCCCCATCGTCTCGAAGGCGGCGACCATCGCTTGGCCCGCGCGCGCCCGCGCGCGGGCGCTGGCCACGTCGAGCTGCCCCAGCTCGCCGATATCGGCCCCGGCGACGAAGGCCTTGGGGCCGGCGCCGGTGACGATCACGCCGCGCACGGCGGGGTCGGCGCGGAGGGCGCGGGCCGCGTCGTGCAGCTCCGTGACCACGGCGTCGGTGAGGGCGTTCAGCTTCTCGGGACGGTTCACGGTGACGGTCGCGACGGCGTCCGCCACCTCCACCAGCAACGTCTTGTAGGTCATAGCGGGGAAAGTAGCCGGGCGGTAGGTTGCCCGCTATGCATCTACACCCCTTCGCTTGGACCCCCGCCGGCACGCTCCTCATCCTCGATCAGACGTTGCTGCCCACGCAGGAACGGTGGCGCGAGATCCACTCGCTCGAGGCGCTCCTCGAGGCGTTCGGGAGCCTCCGCGTCCGGGGGGCGCCGGCCCTCGGCATCACGGCGGCGATGGGGCTCGTGGCCGTGGTGCGGGAGCGCGCGGCAGCGGCGCCCCGCGCCGGCGCCCTCGCGCTGGTGGAGGAAGCCGCGGAGGCGATCGCCCTTGCCAGGCCCACGGCCGTCAATCTCCGCTGGGCGGTGGACCGGATGCGCCGCCGCGCGGCCGGGACCGCGGGCGAAGGCGACGCCATCGTCGCCGCGCTGCGGCAGGAGGCAGATGCGATCTGGGCCGAGGACCAGGCGACGTGCGCCGCCATCGCGGAGCACGGCCAGGCGCTGATGCGCCCCGGCATCCGCGTGCTCACGCACTGCAACACCGGCGCGCTGGCCACGGGGGGCATCGGCACGGCGCTCGGGATCGTCCTCCGCGCCGGCGAGCGGGGCCTCGACCCCGAGGTGTGGGTGGACGAGACGCGCCCCCTTTTCCAGGGCTCGCGTCTCACCGCTTGGGAGCTCCTGCGCGCGGGGGTGCGACACACGGTGCTTCCCGACGCGGCGGCGGCGGCCCTCCTCGCCGACGGGAAGGTGGACCTCGTCCTGGTGGGCGCCGACCGTGTCGCGCGGAACGGCGATGTGGCCAACAAGGTCGGCACCCTCGGCGTCGCGGCACTTGCGCGCCACTTCGGCGTCCCCTTCTACTCGGTCGCCCCGACCTCCTCGTTCGACCCCGCCTGTCCCGACGGCAGCCGCATCACGATCGAGCACCGCGACGCGGCGGAGGTCGCGGCCCCCTCCGGCGTCCGCGTGGCGCCGGAAGGGAGTCCGGTGTACAACCCGGCGTTCGACGTCACGCCGGCCGCCCTCGTGACGGGGTACGTCACGGAGCGCGGCATCCTCCATCCCCCGTTCGAGGACTGACCATGCGCGCCGTCCGCTATCACGGGCCCAAGCTGCCCCTCCGGCTGGAGGTCGTCCCGCAGCCCGAACCGGGACCGGGCGAGATCCTGGTCAAGGTGACGGCGGCGGGCATCTGCCACACCGAGCTGCACTTCCTCAGCGGGCTCCTGAACCTGGGGATCAATCCCCTCACCCTCGGCCACGAGGTGGTGGGGAAGGTGGACAAGGTCGGCCCCGGGGTGACCGCGCCCCGCGTCGGTGAGCGGGTCATCATCTACTACTACGTGGGGTGCGGGCGCTGCGCGCACTGCCTCGTGGGGGACGAGAACCTCTGCGACGCCATCCAGGCGGAATACGGCTTCGTGACCGACGGCGGCTTCGCCGAGTACGTGAAGGTCCCGGCGCGGAACGCCGTCCGCCTCCCCGACGGCCTGAGCGACGAGGCCGCGGCGCCCATCGGCTGTGGCGTGACGACGGCGGTGCACGCCTCGGCGCTGGCTCGCCTCAAGGCGGGGGAGGTGGTGCTGGTCTACGGCGTGGGGGCGGTGTCGTACGGGCTCATCCAGATGGCGGTGCTCGCCGGCGCGGAGGTGATCGCCGTCTCGCGCACGACGGCGAAGCTCGCGAAGGCGAGGCAGCTGGGGGCCGCCCATACGATCGGCGCTACGGAGGGCAAGGTGGCCGAGCGGGTGCGGGAGCTGACGCACGGCCACGGCGCCGACGTGATCTTCGAGATGGTGGCGACGAAGGAGACGATGGCCGCGTGCACGCAGGCGATCGCGAAGCGCGGCCGGCTCGTCTTCATCGGCTACTCGGAGGACAGCTACACCGTGCACCCGATCCAGCTCGTCATCACGGAGGCGAGCGTGATGGGCTCGGTGGGGAACACCCTCGGCGAACTGGTGCGGGCGGTGGATCTGGTCGCGTCGGGGAAGGTGCAGACGGTCGTGGACCGGGTGCTGCCCCTGGAGAATTTCCAGCAGGGGATCGACGCGCTGGCGAAAGGGGAATTGATCGGGCGGGTCGTCCTGAAGCCGTAATGACAGGGGCCAGTCACCAGACGCCAAGACGCCAAGTACAGGGACAAGTCGCAAGACGCCAAGACGCCAAGGGGAGAGAAGCTGTCTTCCCTCGGCGTCTTAGCGTCTGGCTCCTGGAAGCTGCGTCACCACGCCAGCCCCGCCGCCAGCACCAGCCGGCTCTCCACGTCCCCCTGCATCGTCCGCCGCATCGCATCGTCCGCCGTCACCAGCGTGAAGCGCCCCCCGACCTCGACGAAGAGCGGGCCGATGGGGAGGAGCCGGACCCCGACGTCGAGGCCGGGCTCGAAGCTGCCGCGGCTGTGGCGCACGGGGTTCGGGCCGCCGAAGACGGGCGGGTACGGGTAGGGGTTCGGCGGCATCACGATGACGGAGTCCGCCGGCGAGGGCCGGGGCGAGCGGGTCGGCGCGGAGCCGCC
>JADGQW010000001.1 GCA_017881505.1 Gemmatimonadales bacterium | reverse complement strand
CGGGCGAACGACGTCGAGGGGTATCGCATCTACCGCGGCCGGACGCAGTCGGAATTGGCGCTGATCACGCAGTTCGACTATGCGGGCACGACCATGACCGACTATACCGGCCAGTTCAGCAATGACGACTACGGCTCGCGGTGCGCGCCGGAGCTCGGCATCGTGAAACCCGCGGACCCTCTTGCCACCTGCCCGGCATTCCCGCACCGCGTCGCGCTGTCCGGCAACGTCGTGCAGGTCCGCACGGGCGATCGCGCCCAGCTGGCCTCGGGCGACGTGCTCATCGTTAAGGCCGACACGGCCGTCACGGGCGGCAACTCCGGGTTCCCGGGGCTGACCGACACCGGCGTGCCGTTCGCCTACGTCGACCGCACCGCGCGCGACGGCTTCCAGTACTATTACGCCGTCACGGCGTTCGACGTGAACAGCGTCAAGTCGGGGCCGACGTCCCTCGAGTCGGCGCGGGCGACGAAGCCTACGACGCCGCGTGCGGCGTCCGGTCAGGAAACGGCCGGCACGCTGAGCGCGCCGGTGATGCTCGGCGGCGACGGCTCCACCCTCGATCCGGCGGCCGCGGAGCCGACGATCGACGCCACGACCGGCATCTTCAGCGGTCCGGCGCCCGCCACCAACGGCCTCAACCTCGGGCTCGCGGCGTTCTTGCCGCAGGTCCTGCAGAACGGCAGCGTCACGCTGACGGTGGACTCGGTCATTCCGGGCAACTGGGGGGACATCGACTACGCCGCCGGGCTCATCCCTTCCACGTACTGGTTCACAGGGCAGGGTGCCGGCGCGCCGGTGAAGTTCTCGGCGCCGCTCGTCGGCCCGGCGACGTCCGGCGCCGACGGCGTCGGCTCCGCCAACTTCCTGGCGACGGCGATGGATTCCGCCGCCGCCTCCCGGTTCGGCGGCGACCAGTCGTTCTCGCTGTTCGGGACCGCCACGGTCTCCACGCCCGGTGTCTATCAACTCACCCAGAAGGGCCGTGCGTCCGTCAACACCGGCCCGGACGCGTGGCAGCAGGGCCCGCGCTGGTGGACGGGCGCGGCGAACGAGAACACCAACGACCCGAACGGCATCAACTGCGGTACGGTCACCGGGACCTACAGCTGCGGCCTGGCGAACCTGAGCCGCAACGCCGGCGCGATGGCCGGCGTGGGCATCTTCCACATTCAGTCCTACATGACGGTCGCGTCCAGCGCGCCGGCCCGTGACATCGAGGTCACCACCTCGAGCGTCATGCGGGCGGCGGACTTCAAGTGGTACTGGGGCGCCGCCGGCGCCGTGGACTCGGTGGTGGACGTCACGCACCACTTGCGCGTGCCGTTCAGCCCGAAGGTCCGGGCGTCGTGGGGCATCCTGAACGATTCGTCCTTCGTCCGGGTGGTCGACCCGACGAAGCTCCCCGACACGAGCGTCACGCGGCTGACGTGGTCCGATTTCGCATGCGTCGCGCCGTTCGTGAAGTTCTTCGGCCTGTGCGGCGGCGTGGGCAACTGGACGGCCCCCGACAGCGGCGCGGTGTTCCAGAACCATGCGCGGCTCACGCCGGTGAACTTCGCCTCGAGCACGTACACTGGCACGCAGGCCCTGACGGGCGCGGCGGCGTCGGGCACCGGTTTCATCATCTATTTGAACGGCGAGTTCTTCCTGATGCAGATGGCGTCGCTGCCGGCGTCGGGCACGGTGTGGAACGCCCGGTTCTACTCCGGCGACATCGAAGGTACGGTCGGCTCCTACGCGTTCACGCCGGCCACCCGTCCGGCGAACGTGCCGGGCCTGCGGGTCCAGATCAGCTACACCGGCTCGACGCTCAATCCGGCGGTGACGGCGGATTCGTTGCTGGCGCTGGTGCACACCGTGCCGGATCCGTACTACGTCACGAACCAGCTGGAGATCACGGCGAACACGAAGGTGTTGCGTTTCGTCAACCTGCCCAGCCAGGCGATCATCCGGATCTACAGCGTGAGCGGGATCCTGGTGAACCTCCTGACGCACAACGACCCGGCGGGCGGCGGCGAGCAGGTGTGGAACCTCCGCAACCGGAACAATCAGTTCGTGGCCAGCGGCGTGTACTTCTATCACGTCGAGACGCCCGATGGCCGCAAGAAGATCGGGCGGTTCACCGTGGTCAACTACGCTCAGTAACTGAACCGGAGAGGGCCGGGGCCTCCGTGCCCCGGCCCTTGCGGAGGCTCGCATGAGGAGAGGCTCTTTGCAGATCGGCGCCGCGGTGCTGGTGGCCATCCTGGCCGTCAGTACGGTGGGCCGAGCGCAGACGAACCCGACGATCACGTCGGTGCCGTCGAACAACGTCGCCTTCGGGACGACGGCCGCGGAGTTCCTGCTCATCCCCGCCACGGCACGTGGCGCGGCGCTGGGCGGGGCGTACGCGGCGCTCGCGAACGATCTCGGCTCGATGTACTACAACCCGGCGGGCCTGGCGCTGATGGAGCGTCCGGGCGCGATGGCGAGCAACATGAAGTACATCGCCGGGACCAACTACACCTTCGGCGCCTTCGGCGTCCCCTTCGGGGGCGGCTCCCGGGCGTTCGGGCTGTCGGTCACGACCTTCGGGTTCAGTAACCAGCCCGTGTACACGGTGGAGGATCCTCAGGGGCTGGCCGGACAGGTGTACAGCGTGTCCGAGACCGCCATCGCCGGGACGTACGCGCAGCAGTTCTCGGACCGGTTCTCGGCCGGCATCACGGCCAAGGTCGTGTCCGACCATTTGGGGGATGTCTCCGGCAGCGCGTTCGCGGTGGATTTCGGGACGAGCTTCCACTCCACGCTGGCCGGCCGCGCCGTGCGGGCCGCGTTCGTGATCTCGAACCTGGGCACGAACATGTCCCACTCGGGGCAGCCGCTGGTCGTGACGTACACGCGGCAGCCGCCGGCCGGGCAGGACCAGATCCCGCAGGAGCCGGCCAAGGCGCAGCTGACCACGAAGGCATGGTCCCTGCCGGTGATGTTCCGGATCGCGTTGGCCTACGACGCGTTCACCACCTCGCTCAGCCGGCTCACCCTGCTCGGTGAGTTCAATCAGCCGAACAACAGCCAGCCGGGCTTCAGCTTCGCCGGGGAGTACAACATGGCGCTGGGGCAGTCGGGCTTCTCGGTGGCCGGCCGTCTCGGTGGCACGTTCGCCGGCGACGACAACATGACCGCGCCCGACCCGACGTCCACGGACTACGCGGGGTTCACCAGCTCGTTGAAGGGGCGGCAGTATCGCCTCTCGGCGGGCGGCGGGCTGCGGTACGCGAAGGGCGGCTTCGGCATCGGGTTCGATTACGCGTACAAGAACTACGGGCTGCTGGGCGGCGTGAACATGCTCGGCGTGGCCCTCAACTGGTAGTCGTGGAACTTGCGCCGGCGGCGGGGCCGTTCGCGGCCCCGCCCCCGGCGGTCAGGATGCGATGAGAACGTCTTGGGTGGCACCGGCGGTCGGCGCGCTGATGGTGCTCGCAGGCGCCGGGGCCACGTGGCAGCAGGGCGGCGACCAGCCGCTGACGGTGAGCGCGGTCCGGCTGTACCGGCCGGCGAGCGGCACCACGACAATCGAAGGGGTGTGTGAGTTGCGTCTGTCGGCGCTGCCCGCGGTGGCGGGACAGCAGGTCCGCTATCGGTTCGAGGTGGCGGTGTTCGACAGCGCCGGACTGGAGTTGCAGCGCGAAGGGTGGGCGCGGGCGGTGCCGCCGACGGTGGCGGGCGCCGCGGGTGCGACGGCGATGGAGTCGTTCGAGTTCTCCGCCGCGCCCGGTCTGTACCGCGTACGCCTGCGGGCGGTCCCCGAGAGCGGCACGACGATCGAACGGGACGTCGAGGTGCGGGCCTTCTCCGGCCGCCCGGCGATGTCCGATCTCGCCCTCGGGACCGGCGCCAGCCGGGCCGTCTCCGATACGGAGATGATCGAGCCGGGAGAGTTCCGGCGGGCCGGCCTGGCGATGCGCACCGCACCGGTGCCGCGCCTCAGTCCCACGGAAGCCGCGTTGACGTACTACGCGGAGGTGTACCCGTGGGCGGGGGCCGCGCCGGCCGGGGAGTTGCGCGTGGACGTGGTCGGCAACGACGGACGGAGCATCGTCTCGACGCCCGCCCGCGCCGTCCAGGTGGGCCCGCAGGGAGGCATCACCCGGGGTTCGATCGACCTGACCGGGCTCCCCGAAGGGTCGTACCGCCTGCGGCTCCGCATGCGGTTGGGTGACAGCTCGCTGGTGGCGGATGCGCCGTTCCGGATGGGGGCTCTGACGGTCGCGGCGGCGGATCTCGCTGCCACGCCCGCGGGAGCGGCGGACGATCCGTTCGCGGGCGCCTCGGAAGCGCGGCTCGACACGCTGTACGCGCCTGTGGAGTTGATCCTCGACGCGCGGTCCGAGGGGGGCGTCTACGGCAACCTCTCGGTGGACGGGAAGCGCCGGTTCCTTCGGGAATTCTGGCGGCGCCGCAATCCGACGCCGGGAAGTGCGACCAACCAGGCGATGGCGGACTTCTATCGCCAGGTGGCGTACGCGAACAGCGCCTTCCAGCAGGGCCGGGTGGCGGCGATGCCCGGGTGGCGCACCGACCGCGGCCGCATCTACCTGCGCCACGGCAGACCGGAGGAGATGCTGCAGCGTCCGGTCGCATCGCCGAGAGCGTATGAAGTCTGGAAATACACCAGGGACCGGGGTTACTGGTACGTGTTCCTCGATCGCAACAGCATGGGGGACTACGAGCTCATCGCCACGAACGACCGGCGCGAGCCGGGACGGCAGGAGTGGGAGAGCCTGATCGGCAGCGAAGGTGCGGACGATGTGAAGCGGTTCCTGGGGTTGTCGACTACAACGAGTTCCGAGCCGGATTAAAGCAGGTTCCACGAAACCTGAGCGAGGGGCATCATGAAGCATCTGAGTTCGATTGTGCTTGCGGCGGCGGTGGTGGCCGCTGGCGCCGTGGCATGCTTCAAGGATCCGACCAGTTCCCTGCGGAACGGCGCGACGCGCATCGAGGTGACGCGCACCGCCATGACGCTGGTGACCGGCGATAGTCTGTCCATCCAGGCGGAGGTGAAGGACGACCAGGGCAACAGCTACGATGCCGTGGGGCTGACGTGGACCACGGACAACGCCGCCGTCGCCACCGTCGCCAGCGATACCTCCAAGCCCATCCCCTATGGCGTGTTCGCCAAGGCGTTCGTCCTGGCGGTCGGCCCGGGCGGCGGCGTGGCGCACATCATTGCGACGTACGGCGGTCTCACGTCCAGCGTGCGCGTCCTCAACCTCCCGGCGCGCCTGACCGCCCTCGCGACCCCGGTGGTCTCGGGAACGGCGAGCGCGGACACCATCCCCGGCATCGCCGGCCCGCCGGCGATTCCGGCGTTCGTGTTCTCCGCCGGCGACACCTTGACCATCACCACGACGGCCGGGAGCAACCTGACGACCACCGACTCGACCAGCGTCCATTTCGGGTCGGACACCACTTCTATCATCTCGCGTAGCGGCACGGCTATCAAGGTGCTCGCGCCGGTGAAGCCGTTCCGCGGTCGCCCGTGGGTGACCAATCTCACGTGGACCGGTCCGACGGAGGTCGGCAGCATCTACATCGACAGCCTGCAGAGCGACAGCGTCCTGGTCGCCAGGTCGCGGTTCCGCGGCACGGTGACGCAGGTGGGCGACACGATGTTCGTGTCCGCGCAGGCGGGGTCGACGCTCAGTACGGGATCCAGCAGGTCCGTGGTGATGTTCGATACCACCGCAGCGATCGTGTTCTTCAATGACGCGGTGAGCCTCAAGGTCTTCTCGCCGAGAGCGTACACAGGCGGGATCACGGTCACGAACGTGCACGTCGGCGCGGCGTTGGTGACCCTCCCCGCGCTCACCAGCTACACCATGAACGCACCGACCTTCGGGGGCACGATCACCCAGGTCGGCGATACCATGTTCCTGACCGCGCAGCCGGGCTCGATGTTCACCACCGGATCGAGCGGGTCCGGCGTGTCGTTCGGAGCCAGCGCGGCCATCGTGCTCGCCAGGGATTCCGTGAGCCTCAAGGTCATTTCCCCGGTGAATTACACGGGGGTGGTCACGGTCACACGCGTGCTCGTCGGAACTGCGTCCATCTCCGTCAAGTCACCCGCCAGCTACACGATGAACCAGTCGGCGTTCGGCGGGACGGTGGTGACGGCTGGCAAGCTGCTTGACACCGTCAGGGTGCTCGGCACCGCGATCACGAAGCTCGACACCGGCTCGGTGGTGACGATCGGCGGCGCGCCGGCGTGGATCGTGACGAAGTTCGCCGCCTCCGCCACGACGTTGGACAGCGTGTACGTCATCGCCAAGCGGCCGAGTTCCACGCCGATCTCGATCTCCAGGGTCAACGTCGGCGGGACGATCATCCCGAGCCTCGCCACCTCGGGTAACGTCGTGATCACCGCAAGCCCTTCGGGTGAGCTGAACGAGCCGGCCAACAACGCGCCGGACTCGGTCACCATCACCTTCCTGACCGCGACCGCCGGCAACCCGTTCATCCTGTACGGGGCCGAGAACGACGCGTCGGACGCCGACGACTTCTTCAGCTTCACGCTGGCGAGCGCGCGCACCGTCCATATCTCGCTGCAGTGGTTCGGGACCAACAGTTCCGCCGGCACGGCGAACGACCCGGACCTTGATCTCTACCTCTGCGACGTGGGCTGCAACACGGCGGCGGCTCAGAGCGCCGGGTCCACCAACCCGGAGGCCCTCACGGTGACGAACCTGGCGGCGGGTTCGTACAACATCTATGTGAACGCATACGGCACGGGCGGCGCGACGCGGCCGTACCGGCTGGTGATCTACTAGTAGGAGACGGTTCGGCGTGAGGTCATGCGAACGCCCCCGGCCACGTCGGCCGGGGGCGTTCGTCCGTCAGTGGGCGGGCAAGGTCAGGGCCCGGAGGCGCCCGCGCGCAGCGCGTTGAGCAGCACGCTCACCGAGGAGAAGGCCATCGCCGCCGCGGCGATTGCCGGATGGACGAGCCCCGCCATCGCCAGCGGCACCGCCACCAGATTGTAGCCCAGGGCCCACCCCAGGTTCTCCTGCACCACCCGCCGCGCGCGCCGAGCGATGCCCAGCGCGTCAGGAACGCCGCGCAGGTCCGCCCCGGAGAGCGCGATGTCCGCGGACTCGAGCGCCACGTCGGTCCCGGTGCCGAGCGCGATGCCGACCCCCGCGGCGACCAGGGCGGGCGCGTCGTTCACGCCGTCGCCCACCATCGCCGTCTCCTCGTTCCGCGCACGCCATCCCTCCACAAACCTCGCCTTCGCCTCGGGAGAGAGGCCGTGGTGGGCCGCCGCGGCGGGCACGCCGGCTTCCGCCGCCGCGCGGCGGACCGGCGCTTCGGCGTCGCCCGAGAGCACCGCCACGTCCACGCCCAGGGCGACGAGGCGCTCGACCGCAGCCCGGGCCTCGGGGCGGATCGTGTCCCCGGCCAGCACGACCCCCGCGAGAGAACCGTCCACGGCGACGGCGGCGGCCGACCCCTCGAGGGGACTCCCGCCCGCCGGCACGCCGCGCGCGTGCAGGAAGGCGCGGCTCCCGACCAGCACGGTGCGGCCCTCCACCCGCGCCTCGACCCCGCGTCCGGCGAATGCCCGGAACCCCTCCGGCTGCGCGACGGCCAAGCCCCTCTCGCGTGCCGCGAGCACGAGCGCGCGGCCGAGCGCGTGCTCCGAGCCGGATTCCGCTCCGGCGGCGAGCCGCAGCACCTCCTCGGGACTCCAGCCGGGCTCGGGCCGGATCTCGCGCACCCGGAACGCGCCGTCGGTGAGGGTCCCCGTCTTGTCAAAAACCACACGCCGCACCACTGCCGCGCGCTCCAGCGCCTCACCGTCGCGGAAGAAGATGCCCCGCCGCGCCGCTCCGCCGAGCGCGACCACAAGGGCCGCGGGGGTCGCGAGGCCGAGGGCACAGGGGCAGGCGATGATCACCACGGCGACCCCCGTCATGACCGCGCGCGCCCCATCGCCGGTGGCGAGCCACCATCCCGCGGCCGTCGCGAGGCCGAGGAGGAGGACGGCCGGCACGAACACCCCGGTCACGCGGTCGGCGAGTCGCTCCAGGGGCGCGCGCGCGGCGACGGCGTGCTCCACCGCTCGGATGATGCGCCCTACCGCCGTCTCCGCCCCCACGCGGTCCGCCCGGACCCGCACCGCTCCCCAGCCGTTCAGCGCGCCGCCGTGCACCACGTCGCCGGGGCCCGTTTCCCGCGGTGCAGATTCCCCGGTGAGCAGCGACTCGTCGGCCTCGGTCCGGCCCGAAAGCACGGTGCCGTCGCACGGGAACCGCTCCCCCGGACGCACCTCCACCTCCTGTCCGACCTGGAGGCCGGCGGCGTCCACCAGCTCCTCCCCGCCCGCCAGCCGCGCCGTGGCGGGCTCCAGCGCCAGGAGGCCGCGTACGGCCCGCAAGCCCTTCCGGCGCGCCCCGTGCTCGATCGCCCGCCCGGCGAGGACCAGGGCGACGATCATCGCGGCGGAGTCGAAGTAGACCGGCCCCCCGCGCAGGAGCCCCAGCAGCGAGGCGGCGAGGGCGGTGACGCTCCCTACGGCCACCAGCGTGTCCATCGTGGCGCGGCCGGCACGCAGAGCGGCCAGGGCGCCCTTCAGGAAGGGCCAGCCACCCCACAGCACCACGGGGAGCGCGAGGAGGCCTGCGACCATGCGCAGCAGACCACGGGTGCCGGCGGACATCCCCTGCAACTCCCCGGCGTAGAGCCCCACTGAGGCCAGCATCACGTTCATGGCCAGGAAGAGGGCGAGGCCGGCGCGGACGGCGAGCATCCGCCCCTCCCGTCCCTCCTGGAGGACGCGGAGCCGGCGGTCGGCAGGGCGTGCGCGGTAGCCGATGCGCTCGAGAGACTGGAGGAGCGCGGCCAGGGAGGTGCGGGCCGGATCCCAGCGGAGGGTGGCCGTGGCCATGGCGTAGGACACCCGGACGTCTCCTACGCCGGGCCTCCCGCCGATGTACCGCTCGATGAGCCAGGCGCACGAGGCGCAGCGCATCCCCGCGACGTCGAGCTCGGCGGCGCCGGCGGCCTCGAGGGGGCCGAGCACTGCGGGAAGGGTCGGGGCGGGGGGCGTCCCGGCCCCCTTGGCAGGCGCGTTCCCGACCCCACCGGCGTCGTAGAAGGCGCCGAGCCCTTCGTCGTGGAGGATGGTGTAGACGGCCTCGCAGCCGGCGCAGCAGAAGCGCCGCCCCCCCGCGACGCGCGGGGCGGGGCCGGTGTCGAGGCCGCAGTGGGCGCAGCTGGTGTCGGTGAGGAGTCCGGTCACGCGGGGCGCGCTGCGGGAGCGCTACGCCGGCGGCCCGCCGAGGGCGTCGAGGAGCGCGTGGACGTCCACGGGCTTCGCGAAGAAGGCGTCGGCGCCGGCGTCCCGGAAGGCGCTCGCGATCGCCGGCGCGCCGAGCCCCGTCACCGCGACGATCCGGCAGGAGGGGTGGGCGCGACGCAGCTGCCGCACGACCTCGACGCCGCCGGCGCCCGGCAGGACCAGGTCCACGAGCGCCCCGCCCAGCTCTCCCATGCCGGCGGAGAGGGCGATGGCCTCGGTGCCGGTGCGCGCCCGGTGCACCGTCCAGCCCTCCCGCTCCAGCACCCGCCTGAACGCCGTCGCCATGTCGTCGTCGTCGTCCACGATGAGGAGCGTGCGCTGCGGCGCATCAGGCGGAACCGTCATCGGGTCCCTTCCGCGTGCGCCGCCGGCGCTGATAGAGGACCACGCCCAGCACGAGGAGGGCGAGCGCGTAGGGCATCAGGCCGATGAGGAGCGCGCTCCACCACATCGAGGTGTGGAGGCGGTGGTTGTCGGCGGCGGGATGGACGTGCTGGGCCCACGCCACGGCGGGCGCGAGCGGGGCTACCAGGAGAGCCGGTAGAGCATCACGTAGATGACGACGCCGGTCACCGACACGTAGAGCCATACGGGCAACGTCCAGCGCGCGAGGCGCGCGTGCCGCGGGAAGTCGGCCCGGAGCCCGCGCGCCAGCGTCACCAGGACGAGGGGGACGATCGCGGCGGCGAGGACCGTGTGCGAGAGGAGGATAGCGAAGTAGACGGGACGAATCCAGCCGCGCCCGGGGAAGCGCGTGACGCCGGCGTGCGCGTGGTACCAGAGGTACGACGCGAGGAAGGCGGTGGAGAGGGCGACGGCGGCGAGCATCACCGCGCGGTGCGCCCGGCGCAGGCCGCGGCGGATCAAGAGGTAGCCGGTCGAGAGGAGGAGCGCGGTCGTGCCGTTGAGGGTCGCGTTGACGGCGGGGAGGTCCTGGAGCGTCAGCACCGCGACGCCCTCACCCGACGAGGAGCAGCACGCACACCGCCGGCAGGTAGAGGAGGGAGGCGTGGAAGAGGCGCCGCGCGGCGGCGGGGCTCGACGGGTCGAGCGCCATGCCGACGCCGCTCAGGAGGAACCCGATGCCGAGGACGAGCGCGCCCGCGAAGTAGACGCCGCCGGCCATCCCGAGGGGCGTGGGAAGGAGGCTGACGGGCACGAGGGCGAGCGCATAGAGCAGCGCCTGCCGCCCGGCGCTGGCGCCGCTGGCGTCCTCGACGGTGAGCATGCGGAACCCGGCCCGGGCGTAGTCGGCGCGATACAGCTGCGCCAGCGCCAGGAAGTGCGGCATCTGCCAGAGGAACACGATGCCGAACAGCACCCACGCCTCCACGCCCAGGCGGCCACGCGCCGCCGCCCAGCCGATCAGCGGCGGGAGGGCGCCGGGGACGGCACCGACGATGGTGGCCAGCGAGGTGACGCGCTTGAGGGGCGTGTAGAGGAGCAGATAGCTGAACACGGTGAGCGCCGCCACCGCGCTCGCGAGCGGGCCCGCCGTGAGGGCCAGGTACACGGTGCCCGCCGCGGTGAGGAGGAGGCCGAACACCAGCGCCTCCCGCGGCGTGAGCGTGCCGGAGGGGAGAGGGCGCCGCGCGGTGCGCCGCATCTCCGCGTCGGCGCGGCGCTCCGCCCACTGGTTCAGCGCGCCGGAGGCGCCCGCGGCCAGCGCCGTCCCCACGAGGACCTGCAGCAGCAGGAGCACCGGTAGCGGCCGGGGCGCCGCCACAAGGAAGCCCACCAGCGTGGTCAGCACCACGAGCACGGTGATGCGCGGCTTGGTGAGCTGCACGAAGCCGGCGACGCGCGCGCGGCCGGCCACGGAAGGTAGCGCGCCGAGGGCGACGCTCACGCCGAGGTCTCCGCGAGCGCGCCGCCCGCGAGGGCGGGCTCGCGCACGCCGGAGGCGAGGAGCCGCCGCGTGCGGAGCGCGATCACCACCGTCGTCACGAGGATCAGGGCGCCGGAGAGGAGGTGCAGGGTCGTCGGGATCACGGCGCGCCGGCTCCAGATCGTGAGCGCGCCGAGGAAGATCTGGAGGGCGAGGAGCGCGACGAGGAGGAGCGCCGGCCGCCGGAGGGCGAAGGGCGCCAGCGGCGCGCGCAGGAGCCGCACCACGAGCCAGACGAGGCACACGGAGGTGACGAGGGCCCCGACCCGGTGCGCGAAGTGGTACGCCACGAGGGCCGAGTCCAGGGGCGGCACGAGGCGCCCGAACGCCAGCGGGAAGTCGGGGATCGCGAGCCCGGCGCCCGAGTGGCGCACCAGCGCGCCGAGGAGGATCTGCCCGTACACCACGAACGCCGCGCCGGCGGAGAGCGCGCGGAGCGAGGGAGTCCCGGCGTCGGGTACGGGGGCGGGGGCCTCGATCCAGCCGCGCGACGTCACCAGCGCGATGGCGGCGGTGAGGCAGAGGAACAGCTCCGCCATGCCCGCGTGCGCCACCGAGACGATCGTCGGGAGCTGGAGGAGCACCGTGAGGCCCCCCAGGATCCCCTGCAGCACCACGAGGCCGAGCGCGGCCACGCCGAGGCGGCGCACCCACCCGCGCGTCTCGCGCCGCAGCAGCCAGGCCATCAGCCCGATGGTCAGCAGCCCCACCGTCGCGGCGAGCATCCGGTGCCCGTGCTCGAAGAGGACGCCCCCCCGCATCACCGGCATCACCTGGCCGAAGGAGAGGGGCCAGTCGGGCACCGAGAGGCCGGAGCCGGTGCTGGTCACGAGGCCGCCCGCGAAGACGAGCGCCGCGGTGCCGCAGGCCACCAGCACGGCGAACCGGTGGAGCCCCGCCTGGAACCGCGCCGGCGCGGTCACTTGCCGAGGAACCGCTTGAGCTGGGTCAGATAGATCGCGAAGCCGATGGCGAAGACGGCGAACGCGATCGCCGACGCCAGTGCCCACGTGGTCTGCGAGCGCTGGTATTCCTGCCAGCCCCAGACCGCGAAGCCGGCACAGAAGACGATCGCCGTCGAGATGAGCACCCGGTGGAAGGGGATCATCGCTTGGCGAACTCCTGGAGCACGGCCACGACGAGAATGATCCCGAGGGGGAGCGGCGCCAGCGCCACCAGCGCGAGGCGCTTCGGCTCGAACCGGAGGTGCATGAAGTAGAGCGCCACCAGGAGCGCCTTCCACGCCGCCAGGAGCAGCAGGGCGAGGACCAGGAGGTGGCGGGGGATCCGCATGTAGACGGCGGCCACCTCGATCACCGTCAGGACGAAGAGGCCGCCCCAGACGGCGACGTAGTTCGGGTGCTTGTGGTCAGCAGCGTCCATCACGGGCCTCCGCCGTCAGATCAGGTACACGATCGTGAAGAGGATGATCCAGACCAGGTCCACGAAGTGCCAGTAGAGGCCGATCACCTCCACGCCGTGGAACCGGCCCCCGCTGTACCCGCCGCGGAACGCCTTGATCGTCACGAAGGTCATGCAGATGACGCCGCAGGTCACGTGGAAGCCGTGGAACCCCGTCATCGTGAAGAAGGCGGAGCCGAAGAGGCCCGCCGCCGTCGCCGTCAGCTTCCCGGAGTCCACCAGGCGCGCGGCGAGCGGGCTGCCGTCGCGGATGCCGCTCGGCAGCAGCCCCTCGTGGATGAGGTGGCGGTACTCGAGGACCTGCACGCCGACGAAGGTCGCGCCCGCCAGCACGGTGAGGACGAGCCAGAGGCGCAGGCCCTTCTGGTCGTCGTGCGTGGCGGCCGCGTACGCCTTCACCATCGACACGCTGGAGCAGATCAGGACGAAGGTGTTGAAGGCCGTGAGCGGGATGTTCAGGATGTCCTGGGGCACCGGCCACGACTCGGCACTCCCCCAGCGCAGGATGATGTACGTGCCGATCAGCGCCGTGAAGAACATCACCTCGGAGGCGAGGAAGACCCACATCCCCAGCTTCTGGGTGTAGACGCCGATCCCCTCCTCGGCGGGGGGAGCGGCCGGCTGAACGGCGGGCGCCATCAGTGCGCCTCCTGGCGCGCGGGCGCCGGACGGTCCTGCGGCAGGAAGTCCTCCGGCTCGCCGGGGACGCTGTACTCGTAGGGACCGCGGTACACCGTCGGCGTCTCCACGAAGTTCCCGTGCGGCGGCGGCGAGGGGACCGTCCACTCGAGGCTGTTGTCCCGCCACGGGTTGAGCGGCGCCTTCGGCCCGCGGAAGAGGCTCCAGAAGAAGTTCCAGACGAACGGCAGCTGGGCCGCCATCAGCAGGAACGCGCTCACCGAGACGAAGACGTTGATCGGCTGCATCGGCGCCAGGAAGGGGTACTGCGTCGGGTCGTAGAGCCGCCGCATGTGCCCCCCGAGGCCGAGGAGGTGCATCGGGAAGAAGGTCAGGTTGTAGAAGACGAAGGTGAGGCCGAAGTGCCAGCGGCCGAGCCCGTCGTGCATCTCGCGGCCGAACATCTTCGGGAACCAGTAGTAGATCCCCGCGAACGCCGCGAAGAGGCTCCCCCCGAACAGCACGTAGTGGATGTGCGCCACGATGAAGTAGGTGTCGTGGATGTACATGTCCACCGGGGTCGCGGCCATGAAGATCCCGCTCAGGCCGCCGATCACGAACATCGAGAGGAACCCGATGGCGTTCAGCATCGGGACGTGGAAGTGGATGTTCCCCCGCCACATCGTGCCGAGCCAGTTGAACACCTTGATGGAGGTCGGCACCGCGATGAGCATCGTCGAGGCCATGAAGCTCGTGCCGAGCGTCGGGTTCATCCCGCTCACGAACATGTGGTGGCCCCACACCATGAACCCCAGGCCGGCGATGCCCCCGATCGCGAACACCATCGAGGTGTAGCCGAAGATCGGCTTGCGCGAGCCGTTGGCGATGACGTCGGAGACGATCCCCATCGCCGGGAGGATGAGGATGTACACCTCGGGATGGCCGAAGAACCAGAAGAGGTGCTGCCAGAGGAGCGGCTGCCCGCCCCCCGTGGGGAGGTAGAAGTGCGTCCCCAGCACCTGGTCGAACAGCAGCATGATGATCGCGCCCGCGAGGATCGGCACCGCGAGGAGCGCGAGGATCGCCGTGATGAACAGCGCCCACACCGAGAGCGGCAAGCGCATCCACGTCATCCCCGGCGCGCGGAGGTTCACCACCGTCGCGATGTAGTTGACGGACCCCAGCAGCGAGGAGGCGCCGAAGATGATGATCGCCACGCACCAGAGGATCTGGCCCGCCGAGACGCCCGTGTAGAGGGGCGAGTTCGAGAGCGGGGCGTACGCGGTCCACCCCGAGGCGGCGGAGCCCCCCTCCACGAAGAAGCCCGCCAGGGCCAGCGTCCCCGCGGGGATCATCAGCCAGAACGACCACATGTTCAGGCGCGGGAACGCCATGTCCGGCGCGCCGATCTTGAGCGGGATCAGGTAGTTCGCGAAGACGCCCGTGAGGAGGGGCATCACCGCGAAGAAGATCATGAACGTCCCGTGCATCGTGACCAGGGCGTTGTAGAAGCTCGGGCGGATCACGCCCCCCGGCGCCATCGCGTCGGGCAGGATGCTGCCGCCGGGCACCGGGGTCCCCGGGAAGCCGAGCTGCCAGCGGATCACCATCGCCATCAGCCCGCCGAGCAGCAGGAAGGTCAGGCTGAGGAAGAGGAACTGGATCCCGATCGTCTTGTGGTCGGTCGAGAAGACGTACCGCCGCAGCCAGGGGCGGTCGTCGTGGCCGGCGTGGAGCCCGGCGTCGTGCGGAGCGGCGGCCGCGGTCATCGCGTGCCTCCCGAGTGCGGCATGGCCATGCTCCCCATCGTGGTGTCCGTCGCGACGGGCGCGGCGGTCGCGGGCGCGCCCTGTGCCGTCTGCCAGCGGGCGAAGTCCTCGGCCGAGTGCACGTAGACCGTGGCCTGCATCCGGTAGTGCCCGACCCCACAGAGCTGGGCGCACGCGAGGTCGAACGCGCCGGTGAGGATGGGGCGGAACCACGCCACGATC
The DNA here is from genome assembly GCA_017881505.1 of Gemmatimonadales bacterium. GTDB lineage: Bacteria > Gemmatimonadota > Gemmatimonadetes > Gemmatimonadales > JACORV01 > JADGQW01. The sequence goes on along the minus strand of JADGQW010000001.1, from coordinate 33,170 downwards.
GTCATCCCCGGCACCACGTCCTGCTTGAGCCGGAAGGCGGGGATGAAGAAGCTGTGGATCACGTCCTGAGAGGTGAGCTGCACGGCGTAGTTCCTGCCGACCACCAGATGCAGCTCGTTCTTGCGGAAGATGTCGTCGTCCGTGCCGAGCTTCCCGTCGGGCCCCGGCATCGTGAACTGCCACTCGAACTGCTTCACGTGCACGCCGATCGGGATGGCGTCGGCGGGGAAGTGCGCCGGGTCCTTCACCGTCGACCACACCTTCTGGCTGAGCAGGGCCAGCATCACCACGATCACCGCCGGGATCGTCGTCCAGATGATCTCGGCCGTGTTGTTCCCGTGGATGTACGCGGCCGTCCGCCCCTCCCGCCGGCGGTACCGGACCAGGAAGACGAGCAGCCCGCCCTCCACCACCAGGAAGACGAACCCGGTGATGTACAGGATGATGTAGAAGATGCGGTCCACGTCGCCGCCGTAGCTCGACGCGTTGGTGGGGATCCACCAGTGCATACCGATCCTCCGTGCCGCGCTCGGTTGTGCGGGACCAGGGGTGCACCCGGGAGAGGCCGGGTCTCATGAGATGTAGCGAGGCGGGAATCTAATGAGAACGGTTCTCATTTGAAGGGGGGTCTCCGACCTCGCCCTTGAGGGAAGGGGACGCCAGCTCGCCGGGACAGGGACGCGACGGCGTGTGGTGGAGTCTCGGGGCCGGACATATTTTGGCGGATGCCTCCCACGACCGCCCCGGAGCCCTCCCGTCCCCAGGCCGACCAGTGGGGCGAGCGCCTGCCGCGCCGCCTCGGCCTCCTCTCGGCCATCGCCGTCGTGATCGGCTCGACGATCGGGAGCGGCATCTACCGGACCCCGGCGGTGATCGCGCAGCGGGTGCCGGAGCCGCTCGCGATGATGGGGATCTGGGTGCTGGGGGGCGCGCTCGTGCTGTGCGGGGCGCTGACCTACGCGGAGCTGGCCGCGATGTATCCGCGGAGCGGCGGCGTGCTGGTCTTCCTCCGTGAGGGATTCGGCCGGCTGCCGGCCTTCCTCTTCGGGTGGACCAACCTGGTCATCATCCGGGCCTCCTCCCTCGGCGCGATCGCCACGGTGTGCGCCGAGTATCTGCTGCGGTCTTTCGGCGTGAACCCCGAGCTCCCGGGGAACGCGGATGCGGTGCATTACATCGCGGCCGCGGCGATCGCCTTCAACACGGTCGTGGCGTACCGCGGCGTGAACTGGAGCGCGATGATCGTCAACATCACCACCGTGTCCCGCTACGGGGCGCTGGCGCTCCTCGTGGTGGCGGCGTTCGTCGCCGGGCACGGGGACTTCCGCCACTTCGTGGCGCCGGGGGGCACGGTGCACGTGGGCCTCTACGGCCTGGCGCTCGTCTCGGTGCTGTGGGCGTACGACGGGTGGGGCGATCTCTCCTACGTCAGCGGGGAGGTGAAGGACCCGGAGCGCAACCTGCCGCGCGCCCTGTTGCTGGGGACCCTCGGCGTCGTCGTCATCTATCTCGCGGCCAATGCGGCGTACCTGTACCTCATCCCCATCGGGCAGATGGCGACCTCGCCCCTCGTGGCGGCGGACGCCGCGCAGGCGATCCTGGGGCGGTTGGGCGTGGGACTGGTGGCCGTGGTGGTGATCATCTCGACCTTCGGGACGCTGGCGGGCTCGATGCTCACCGGCCCCCGCATCATCTACGCGATGGCGGAAGAAGGACTCTTCTTCAAGGCGGTGGCGCGCCCGCACCCCCGCTACAAGACGCCCGCGACGGCGATCCTCCTGACCGGCGCGCTGGGGGTCGGGTTCGTGCTCCTGCGCACCTTCGAGCAGCTGGCCGACGCCTTCGTGCTGGGGATCTGGCCCTTCTACGCCCTGGCCGCCGCGGCCGTCTTCGTGCTGCGGCGCACGCGCCCCGACGCGCGCCGGCCCGTGCGGACGTGGGGCTACCCGGTGGTCCCGATCCTCTTCCTCGCCGCCGCGGCGTTCCTGCTTATCAACGCGCTGGTGAGCGACCGCAATTCGTGGATCCCCTTCGGCGTCATCGTGGCGGGGATCCCCGTCTACTGGGTCTGGCGGCGCTCGACCCGGGGCACAACCGAGGCGTAGCGCGCCCGGCTCTCGTGAGGCCCGGCCGCGCGCCAGGACGTCCCAGCGTCGTCGCGGATATCCGACTCATTCTGTCACATTTCTCCAGGGTTTCCCCTGCGGGGCGGCCACGGCATCCGGCTTGCACGGATCGTGACGCCGATGTCGAGCATGCGTTGAATCCCCCATCCTCGCGGCGTCGCCTTGGGCCCGCGCGAATCGTATATTTCCGGGCGGCAAATCCCCCCGCGGCCGGACCGGCGTCGTGTCGCCGCTGGACCGGAACGCACTATATCCGTACCCGCAAAGCGCAGGAGTCGGTCTATGCGAAGTGACTCAGTGCGAAGCGCGTGGATCCGCGTCGTCGCCGTGCTCGCCGTGTTGGCGTGTGCAGCGGTGCCGGCGGCCTTCGCGCAAGGCGTGACGAGCGCATCGGCGCGCGGTCGCGTCCTGGACGACAGCGGCAACCCGATCGAGGGCGCGGTGGTGACCGCGATCAGCGTCACGACGGGCCAGCGCTACCAGGGCCGCACCCGTGCCGGTGGCGCGTGGAACATCGAGAATATTGCGGTCGGCCGGTACACCTTCGAGGCGCGGGCGATCGGCTATCGGCAGACGCGGACGGAGGCGATGCGCCTCACCCTCGGCCAGATGGCGGAAGTCGACCTGCGGCTGCCGCAGGCGGCGGTGGAGCTCGGCGCCCTCGACGTGACGGTGAACGAGGAGAACCCGCTGGTCTCGGCGGCGCGGACGGGCGCGAGCTCGTCGGTGTCGGACAGCGCGATCCTCAACCTCCCGACGCTGGGCCGGAACTTCACCGACTTCATCTCGAACGTGCCGCAGGTGGTGGGCACGTCGGTGGGCGGCCTGAACAACCGGTTCAACAACATCCAGATCGACGGCGCGGTGAACAACGACCTGTTCGGTCTGGCCTCGAGCGGCACGCCGGGCGGGCAGGCGAACGCGCGGCCGATCTCCGTCGAGGCGGTGAAGGAGTTCCAGGTCCTGATGGCGCCGTTCGACGTGCGGCAGGGCGGCTTCACGGGCGGCATCGTGAACGTGGTGACGCGCTCCGGGACGAACCGGTTCGGGGGCACGGTGTTCGGGTACTACACCGACCAGCACTGGATCGGCAACTGGACCGACTCGACGGGCCTCCTCTTCAAGCCCACGACGACCCAGAAGGCCCAGTACGGCTTCAGCTTCGGCGGCCCGATCATCCGCGACAAGCTCCACTTCTTCACCGTCGTGGACCTCTCGCGGCAGTCGTCGCCCTTCTCCTCGCTGGGCGTGATCACGCCGGACACCACGGGCGGCGCCGACTCGGTGGGCGTCGGGATCCGCTGGAACACGGCGCAGCGCGTCGACAGCATCATGACGAACACCTACGGCTTCCGCGCCGGCGGCCCCGAGAGCCCGACGCAGAAGAACCCCGACTCCAACATCCTGGTGAAGCTGTCGGGTGAGCTGGGCGGCTCGACGCACTTCGACGTCTCGCACAACTCGGTCGTCGCGTCGACGGACAACCTCTCGCACGCGCCCGGCACGGCGAACAACGGCTACCAGCTCTCGAACAGCGGCTACCAGTTCCTCAGCAAGACGGCCAGCACGCGGCTGAACCTCACCTCGACCTTCCTGAGCCGGTTCACCAACGAGCTGATCGTCGGTTACACGACGGTGAGCGACAACCGGGTCCTGCCCAACAACATCCCCCGAGTGGTCGTGAACGGGGACCGGTGCGCCGGCCTGGCGAACCCCGCGAGCTGCACGACGATCCTCGCGGCGGGCGCCGAGCGCTCCTCGATGGCGAACTTCCTCGAGCAGAAGATCCTCGAGGTCACGGACAACGTGACGTTCCCGCTGGGGCAGCACCTGATCACCGTGGGGACGCACAACGAGTTCTTCAACTTCGACAACCTGTTCCTGCAGAACGCGTATGGCACGTACTGGTTCGCGAACGCGGACTCGCTGGCGGCCGGTTCGCCCTACCAGTACCAGATCGCGCTCCTCCTCCGGCCCAACGGCGGCGAGGCGAAGTTCAAGGTGAACCAGCTCGGCGCCTACATCCAGGACCGCTGGACGCCCACCCCACGCCTGACGGTGACGGCCGGCCTGCGGTACGACAAGCCGACGCTGCCCTCGAGCCCGTCGCACAACGTGCGGCTCGACTCGCTCTTCTTCGTGGCGCACGGCGGCACGGCGGCGGCGTTCGATTCCGCGAACGCCCCCGGTGGCATCAACACCAGCAAGCTGTCCATGGCCGGCCTCTGGTCGCCGCGCCTCGGCTTCAACCTCGACATCACCGGCGACGGCAGCACGGTGCTGCGCGGCGGCGTGGGCGTCTTCACGGGCCGCCCGGCGTACGTGTGGGTCTCGAACGCCTACGGCAACACCGGCCTCGAGCAGGCGACGCTGACCTGCGACGGCAACCTCGGCGCCAGCACCCTCGACACGGTGCCGAACTTCGTCACCGACGTGAACAACATGCCGGCAGCCTGCAGCCGCGGCACGGGGAGCGCGTCGCTCACGCCGCCGACGGCCGCCGTCGTGTATTACGACCCGAACTTCAAGTTCCCGCAGACGCTGCGCTTCGCGCTGGGCGCGGACCACACGCTGCCCTGGGGCGTCGTCGGGACGGTGGACTTCCTGTTCACCCGGTACATCAACAACTACTACATCACCGACACGAACCTGCGGGGCCCGCAGTCGCTGAGCGTGGGCGAGGGCAACCGCATCATGTACGGAACGATCTCGGGCACCGGCAGCGTGGCCGTGTCGAAGGTCAGCACGGCGTTCGCGACGGTGCTGGAGCACTCGAACCGGAGCGGGGACCGGGCCTGGTCCGGGACCCTGCAGCTGCAGAAGCGGTTCAGCAACGCGATGGAGTTCAGCCTCGGCTACACCTACTCCCGCGCGATGGACTACATCACCCTGGGCTCGAGCGTCGCGCTGTCGAACTACCAGTTCACGACGCTCGACGGCTCGCTCAACAACCGCTACCTGCGGCGCTCGGCCTTCGACCGGCCGCACCGCTTCGTGGCGAACGGCTCCTTCAACCTGCCCTTCAAGATCAGCGCCGGCCTCCGGCTGACGGTCCAGTCGGGCACGCCGTACGGCTACGTGGTCTCGAACGACGCGAACGCCGACGGCATCACGGCGAACGACCTGGTGTACGTGCCGACGTACAGCTCCGACATCATCCTCGCGACCCCGTCGGACTGGAACAAGCTGAACGCGTACATCAACTCCGACCCCTGCCTCAACGCGCAGCGCGGCCGGATCATGTCGCGGAACAGCTGCCGGAACCCGTGGCAGACGTTCCTCGACGCCCGCGTCTCGAAGACGATCTCGACGATGAACGGGCAGTCGCTCGAGATCTCGCTCGACGTCTTCAACGTCCCGCGCCTCCTCGGGCAGATGCTCGACAACAACTGGGGCACGGTGAACTCGACCTCCGGGTTCGAGAACGCCAACCTGCTCCGCCTGACGGGCTACGATGCCGCCAGCGGCCGCGGGAAGTACGCGCTGTCACTGCCGACGTACCGCGCGGTGAACATCAACGCCTCGCGGTGGCAGATGCAGTTCGGGGCCCGGTACACGATCTAGCCGGGGACCCGGCAGGGCGGTACGCGAACGGGGAGGCCGCGAGGCCTCCCCGTTCGACGTCCCGGCCCCCCCCGCGCGCGCGGGGGCGGTGCGCGGCGCGCCTAGGTGCGGGCGCGCGCGAAGAGCACCAGGCCTCCCAGCGTGAAGAGCACGTTCGGCGTCCACGCCGCCACGAGGGGTGGGATGGCGCCCCCGGTGCCGACGGCCTTGGTGATCTGGATCATCGTGAGGAAGACGATGGTGGTGGCGAGGCTGACCGCGACGCCGTAGGTGGTGCCGGCCCGCGCGTTGGCGACCCCGAGAGGCGCGCCGAAGAGCACGATGATGAGGCACGTTACGGGGATCGCCAGCTTGAGGGCGCGCTCGACCTTGAGCTTGGCGGCGTCGGACCCGGAGCGCTCGAGGGTCTGCACGTAGTGCCCCAGCTCGGCGTAGCGCATCTCGTTGGGCTCCTTCGGCTCCGCGAGGAGGTCGAGGGGGCTCTCCGCGAGGGCCCGCTGGCGCAGCGAGTCGAAGCCGAAGGCGATCTCCTGGCCGGGGCCCGGGAGGAGCCGCAGCATCCCCCCGCCCAGCGTCCAGCCCCCCTTCGGGTCCCAGCGCCCGCCGCTCGCGATGAGGAAGTAGCCGGGGAAGGTGGGGCCCGTCCCCTCCCGCTCGATCTGGATGTCCTTCATCAGCCGCTCGGGCGAGGAGAGGGATCCGATCACGTAGACGCGGCCGCCGTCGGCGCGATAGGCGAAGTTGTAGCGGCTCGTCTCCGTCCGCGTCTCCCGCTCCCGGAGCCGCTCGGCGCGCTTCGCGTTGGCGAGGGGGGCGAACTCGCCCAGGAAGAAGGTCGCCACGGTGATCGCCGCGGCCACGAGGAAGATCGGCGCCACGAGGCGGTGGAACGACACGCCCGACGCCTTCGCCGCCGTGAGCTCGGAGTGGCGCGCCAGCGCCCCCACGGAGAAGACGGTCGCGAACAGCACCGCGGCGGGGATGATGAAGAAGATCTGCTGCGGGACGCTGAAGACGTACGCGAGGAAGATGTCCTTCCCCGGGATGTTCTTGTTGAGGTAGCGCTCGATGTGGTCGGTCAGGTCGATCGCGATGGTGAGGAGCGGGAACCCCAGCACCGTGATCCCGAAGATCTTGAGGAACTCGCGGAGCAGGTAGCGGTCGAGGATCCGGAAGCCGAAGGTCATGCGGCCCTCCGGCGCCGGGCGGCGCGCCGCGCCCGGAACGCGTCGCGGGCGGCGGCGAGGCGGTCCATCCACTCGCTCCCGCGGGCGGAGGCGTGCTCGCGGCCCAGGCGCAGGAAGAGCGCCGCGCCGACAGCGGTCATGAGCAGGTTCGGTCCCCACATGGCCCAGAAGGCCGAGAGGATGAGCTTGTCGGCGAGCGACTCCCCGCCGATCAGGCCGACGTAGTACAGTCCGAATATCCCGGCGCTGGCCCCGATGACGAGGCCGACGCCGCCCCGGGGGAAGCGCAGGGCGAGCGGCGCGCCGATCAGCACGAAGACGATGCACATGGCCGGGATCGAGAACTTCTTGTGGATCTCCACCCGGTAGCGCGCGAGGGTCGCCGCGTTGATGACCCGCTGGGACCCGAGCATCTCGCGCTGGCTCCGGAGCTGGAAGCCCGGCACGTCGGCGGGACGCGGCCGGGGGGCGACGGCGGGTCCGGCGACGAACCCGGGGGTCCCCGGCGGGAGGCCGACGAGGCGGCGGAGGGAGTCCCGCGGGATAGTGTCGGCGCGCGCGGGGGTGGGCGCCAGCCAGCGAGCCGCGGCCCCGAGGGCGCGGCAGTACGGCGCGATGGTCAGCAGGCGGCGGGGGGCCGGGGGGGGCGGCCCCATGGCGGCGGGGCGCAGGCCGAGGAGGCCGCGCACGTCGTTCTCGCGCGCGACCCGGAGCTGCAACTCGGTGGTCGCCAGCGCCACCTCGCCCGCGGCGGCGCTGATCTCCATCTCGCACACCGACATCTCCCGGTCGCCCTTGTAGGTGTCCTCGCCGGTGCGCTGGAACTGGTTGGTGACGCCCCGCAGGCGCACGTAGTCGGTATGGAAGAAGATGCGGCGGAAGAGCCCGGGCTGCGCGCGGTCGTAGTCGTGCACGTACCCGTCGAACAGCGTCAGGCGCAGGTCGGTCCGCCCCTCCGCGAGGGCGAACCGCATGAAGCCGCTGTCGGCGTAGATCGTGCGGCGGCGGTCGGGGTTCGCCAGGTCGTAGATCACCACCTCGCGGAGCCGGTCCGTCGCCTGGTCGATGCGGCCCGCGCGGAGGTAGTACTGCCCCGGGATGACCGCGTTGATCATCTGCTCCCGGAGCTCGAAGGTGGGCTTCTTCCGGGCGATGTCCACGGTGAGGGTGCGGAGCTTGTGGTTGGTGCGCGGCAGCACCTGGTCGTTGAACGCGAAGTTGATCGCGGCCAGGCCCGCCCCGGCGGCGAGGACCGGCATCACCAGCCGCACCAGGTTGACCCCGCTCGCCTTGAGGGCGGTGACCTCGTTGTCGGCGCCGAGCCTGCTGAAGGCGAACAGCACCGCCACGAGCACCGCCATCGGGAGCGTCATCGCCACGATGAACGGCACGGAGAGGGCGAAGACCTCGCCGATCACGCCCCACGAGAGCCCTTTCCCGACCAGGTCGCTGAAGTCCCGGGCGATCTGGTTCACCAGCATGAGGCCGGTGAGTGCGCCGAGGGCGAAGACGAACGGCCCGACGCATTCGCGGAGCAGGTAGCGGGAAAGGAGTCTCACGGACGGTTCCGGCCGTTCCCTCGGGGTTGAGAGGCCTCTGGGGCGCTCGTATATTCGCCAAACGTATACGTTTCCAGTCTTACCCGCGTCGGGGACGAAGGTGGCGCGATCGCTCCTCGCGCTCGCGCTCCTCGCCCTCCTCTCCGCTCCCCGCCTCGCCGCGCAGCAACCCGACACGCTCGCGGGCGTGCGCCGCCTGCGGCTGCGGCGGGACCCGCTGCGCCTGGTGCTCCCCGCCGACATCGCCCCCGGGGGGCGCCTCGCGGCGCGGCGTCCCGACGCGGCGACCGTGGCGCGGGACTGGGCAGCGGATCTGCGCGCGCGACTCGCCCGGCGCGACGCGGCGATGTGGCGCGGGTTGCTCCTGGGCGGCGACCGGAGCCTGGCGTCCGTCCCGGCCGCCGCGCCCGCCGCGCCGCCGCAGGGCCCCTCGCCCATGCCTTCCGAGGCGCCGCCGCAGCCCCAGGTCATCAGCCGCATCGCCGACCTCGACCTGCTGATGTCGGCGCGCTTCGAGCTCCGGTTCGACCAGATGAAGAACCTGCGCTGCACACCGGCGGAGGCCAACGACCTCGGCTCCGGCTGCCGCAACCAGCTCAACCCGCCGAGCTTCGACCCGCAGTTCAATGTGCGCTCGGGAGGCGTCGTCGGCCAGCGGGTGCACCTCAACGTGGACTACGACAGCAAGCGCGAGTTCGAGGCGTCCAACAACATCCAGGTCTACTACCAGGGCCTGGAGGACGAGGTCCTGCGGCGGGTGGACCTCGGGAACGTGACCTTCGCCGTGCCCCCGTCGCGCTTCATCACCGCGGGCATCCCCTCGAACAACTTCGGCGTCCAGGTGCAGGGCCAGGTCGGCGCGCTCGACTTCACCGGCATCTTCGCGCAGCAGAAGGGCAACGTCGTCCGGGGCCGCACCTTCACCATCGGCGATCGGACCGTCCAGCCCCTCGACCGCGCCGTGGCCGACCGCGACTTCGAGCCGCTGCGCTTCTTCTTCGTGGTGGACCCCCGGACCATTCCGGGGTACCCCGGCGTGGACGTGCTGGGGCTGACGCAGGCCGTCCTCCCCGCGTCGGGGCAGGTCACCCAGGTGCGGGTGTACCGCCGGCGCAGCCGCCTGAACACCGCGGGGACCGCCGAGCAGAACCTGAGCGGCATCAGCGCCGTCGCGTTGCGGAACGACTCCCCGCAGCGCGCCGGACCGTTCCCCTGGGAGCTCCTCATCGAGGGGCGGGACTACTTCCTGGACGCCTCGGGCCTGTGGATCGGCCTCGCCGCGCGCCTCGACCAGGACGACTACCTCGCCGTCTCCTACGTGACCGCGTCCGGCGACACCGTCGGGACCTTCCCCGCCAAGGCGGCGGCGGGGCGGGTGGATACGCTGCGGCTCATCTACGAGCCGCGGCGCGACGCCGACGTCCCCACCTTCCGCTACGAGATGCGGAACTTCTACCGGCTCGGCGCGCAGGGGGACGTGGTGCGGGAGACCGCGCGGCTGCGGATCCTGGTCGGCGAATCGGAGCGGCCGGCCACCGGCGCCGCGACCTTCCTGGCCCAGCTCGGGCTCGCACTGCAGACCGACGCGACGACGCTCGACCAGTTCAACCGGGTGTTCCCGCGGAGCCGCGACCCCGGCTCCGGCGCGCCCATCAAGGACTACTATATCGTCTTCCCGAAGCTCCAGCCGTTCGCCGACAGCACCGCGCTCCCGGCGGAGTTCCGCAACGACTCGCTGTACCGGACGCCGACCTACCTCCTGCGGACGCAGGGCCCGACGCCCCTCTATACGCTGCAGTTCCACTACGACGCGCAGGGGGGCGACAACCGCGCCGTGCTCTCGCTCGGGGGCTTCCAGATCCGCGAGGGGAGCGAGGTCATCACGGCGGCCGGCCGGCCGCTGACGCGCAACGTGGACTACACGATCAACTACGAGGTCGGGCAGGTCACCTTCACGGCGCCCGACTCCCTCTTCCAGGGCCCGACGAGCGTCAGCGTCCAGTACGAGGAGCAGCCGACCTTCGCCATCGCGCCGACCTCCATCTACGGGCTCGAGACGCGCTACGACTTCGGCGAACACGGCAGCTTGACCGCGCTCGGCCTGCTGCAGCGCCAGCGCACGACCTTCACCCGGCCGCCACTCGGGTTCGAGCCCTCGTCGCACTTCGTCGGCGGGATCACCGGCAATTTCCGCTTCGCGCCCGACGGGCTCACCCGGCTGGTCCAGGCGCTGCCCTTCGTCCGCACCGACGCCCCCTCGGCGGTCACCCTCGACGCCGAGCTGGCGACCTCCCGCCCTTCGCCGAACCAGCTCGGCGTCGCATACGTGGAGACGTTCGAGGAGGAGGGCGGCACCTTCCTCTCCCTCGGCGAGAACCTCTGGGAGTACGGCAGCCGGCCCGGCTCGGCGCGGGGGCTCGAAGCCCACGGCATCGACCCGGTTCTCGGGTTCCAGGACCAGGACGCCGTCCCGTTCACCTGGCAGAACCTCATCCAGACGTCCACCGGCATCGTGCAGTTCCGCCCCAACGAGATCGACCCGTCCATCGTGGTGCAGGGGGCGGGGACGACGTACGAGCCGGTGCTCTGGGACCTGATGTACACCGACACGGTCGGCGGACTGCCCGACGCGAACACGGGCCGGATCCGCTGGTACGTACCGCACACCGACGGCCCGCGCTGGCGCTCGATCACCCAGCCGCTGTCGGCGACGGGCGTGGACCTCTCCCGCGTCGAGTACCTCGAGCTGTGGGTGTACGAGGACAACCAGCGCACCGCGCGCGCGGCCGGCGCGACGCTCGCGTTCGACTTCGGTACGGTGTACGAGGACGCCGTGGACTTCCTCCCCAACCGGCTCGCGGTCACGGCGCAGGGGGACACGGTCTTCAGCGGCCGCCGCCGCGCCCACGAGGGGAGGCTGCAGACCGAGCGCGACACCCTCACCGGGGCGTGGAACGCGTCGGTCAATGATAACGGCATCCTCGGCGACGTCGCGGACAGCATCCTCAACACGACCACCGGCGTCATGGAACACGCCGTCCCGCTGTGCGAGTCGCGGATGAGCCGGGGGCTGGTGGTCTATCCCTGGGGCGACCTCGGCGAGCACTGCACGCGGCACAATGGCCAGGTGGACAGCGACGACCTGAACGGGGACGGGCACCTCGACACCCTCATCACCGCGACCGGGGAGTCGTACTTCCGGTACGTCTTCCCCATCGGGGACGACCGCTACTACGTCCGCGACGGCGCGACCGTCGCCGGCACCGACTCGGCCGCGGCCGGGCGGTGGCGGCTGTACCGGATCCCCTTCCGGAGCGACACGATCCAGGTGGGGGCGCCGAACATCCGGCTGATCCAGCAGTTGCGGATGACCCTCGTGGTGCCGGGCGGCGGCACCCCCGAGCACGCGGTGTACTTCGCCCTGGCGCGCGTCAAGCTCGTGGGCGCCCCTTGGGTGAAGCGGGCGGCGACGCCCATCCCGGGCCTCGACGGCGCGGCCGGCAGCGCGCACGGCGAGGTGGTCGCGAGCGTCGTGAGCACGGAGAACCAGGCCGACCTCGGCTACGTGCCGCCCCCCGGCGTCACTGACGCGGGCGAGAGCACGACCGGCAATCTCTCGGTCGGCCAGGTGCAGATCAACGAGCGCTCGCTGCGCCTCATCGGCTTCGACGTCCGGCCGGGCGAGCGTGCCGAGTCGTTCTTCCAGTTCCCGGAGGGGGCGCGGAACTTCCTCGGCTACCGCCAGCTGCGCGTCTGGGCGCGGGGCCGCGGCGCCGGGTGGGACCGCGGCCAGCTGGCGTTCTACATCAAGGTCGCGCAGGACGAGAACAACTTCTACCTCTTCCGGGCGCCCGCCCGCACGACGACGTGGGACCCGGAGGCGGTCGTGGACTTCGGCCACTGGCTCGACCTGCGGGCGCAGATCGAGGCGTCCTTCCTCCGCGGCGACCCGCCCAACGTGGCGCGCGCCAGGAGCTGCGGCGCCGACACTCTCGCGTACGTGGCGTGCGACGGCCCCTACCTCGTGCAGGTGCGGAACCCCGGCGTCTCGCCGCCCAACCTCGCGGCGGTCCGCGAGCTGGCGGTGGGCTTCGTCCGGGACAGTGGCCCCGCGCTCGACAGCGCCGAGCTGTGGGTGGACGACATCCGCCTGGCGCAGGCGGTGAACACGCCGGGCTACGCCGGGACCCTCAGCCTCCACGTCTCCGCGTCGGACGTCGCGGACGTGAACATCTCGATGACCCGGCGGGACGCGCAGTTCCGCCAGATCGGCGAGCAGCCGCCCTACCTGGGCACGACGCAGCTCGCCGTCGCGACGACGGTGCGGCTCGAGAAGCTCGGCCTCGAGCGCCTGGGGCTCACCGCGCCCCTCACCGTCCGCGTGGACCGCTCGTCCCAGGATCCGTACTTCCTGAGCGGCACCGACGTGCTCGCGGGGCCGATCGACGGGCTGCGGCGCCCCAGGAGCTCCCAGACGAACGTCAGCCTGGTCCTGCGCCGCACGCGGCGCGGCGCCCTGTGGTGGCAGCGCCTGCTGGTGGACAACCTGACGGTGAGCGTGTCGGGGGCGCGGAGCGCGACCACGACGCAGCTGGGGCAGGGGACCTCGAGCCTCCTCAACCTGCGCGGCGACTACGCCGCGACCCCCGCCGAGCGCAGCTTCCGGTACGTGCCCGGTTTCCTGGTGCGGCTGGTGCGGGCGCTCCCGGCGTTCATCAGTGGATCGTCGTTCGCGCGCGGCCTGGAGGACGCGCGGCTCACCTGGACGCCGGTCTCGGTGCGCTTCAGCACGACGTACAACCATACTGCGGCGGAGCAGCAGACCTTCCGGGTGCCGGTCGCCACCTCGAGCGACACCCTGGCCACGTCGGTGTCGATGGTGCAGGCCGCGCTGCAGCAGGACGTCTCAGTGGACCTGCGGCCGCTCCGTTCCCTCTCCGGCGGGTTCACCTGGACGCAGGTGCGGGACCTGCGGAACTACGGGGACTCGACCACCATCGGGGTGCTGACCCGGCAGGACTCCCGTCGCCTCCTCGGGATGAACGTCGGCTTCGAGCGCTCGCGCGTGGTCGCGACCCGCCTCACCTGGCAACCCGCGCTCGCGAACTGGCTCCGGCCCCGCGCGAGCCTCGCCTCGCAGTTCAACCTCAATCGCGACGCCACCGCCCCGTCCGCCCAGCGGGTCGACGGCGACACGGCGGGCGCCTTCACCATCCCGCTGGCCTTCCAGAACCAGCGGACGACGGACCTCGGCCTTGCCCTCGACCTCACGGCCCTCGCGCGCGGGCTGTCCAGGGACTCGTCGCTGCTGACGAAGCTCTTCGACCGGCTCAATCCGGTGGACGTCTCGACCCGCTCGGGCCTGCGCTCCCAGTTCAGCCAGCGCGGCGTGACGCCCGGCCTCGGCTATCAGCTCGCGCTCGGCGGGGTGGACGCCTTCCGCGCGTATGGCGGCCAGCCCGCGGATGCGGCGCGGCAGGATCATGAGGTCCGGCTGGCAGGGGGCCTGCGGCTGCCGCTGGGGCTCTCCCTGGCCTCGGACTACCTGCGCCAGGAAAGCACCTCCTGGGCGCGCCGCGCCGACGGGCAGTCGCAGATGCGCCAGACGGAGATCGACTGGCCCAGCGTCACCGGGCGCTGGGTCTGGTCGCCCCGCCAGCCGCTGGTGCGGGCGGTCCTCACCAGCGTGAGCGCGAGCGCCTCGTACCGCGAGCGGGCGACGCAGACGGTCCAGTCGGCCCTGCTCGCCGGCCTGCCCGGCGGTTCGTCGGCGACGGGGGATGTCACCACCTCGCAGAGCACCCGGTCGTGGCCCCTCTCGCTGACCCTCAACTGGGCGCCGCGCGTGATCACGACCTTCAGCTATTCCGACATGCGGTCCGCGTCCGACCAGTCGGGGAACGTGGTCCAGAGCGACCGCAACGACGTCGGGGCCGACCTCTCCTTCTCCTTCCGCGTGCCGCCGGAGCTGATCCCCCTGCGCTCCGACGTGCGGACCTCGCTGCGGTACTCGAACAGCGTCAGCACCGGCTGCATCGCGCGGGCGGGCGACAGCACCTGCGTGTCGATCTCGGATTCCCGCCGGCGGCAGATGAACCTCACCATGGACACCGACATGCCGCCCAACGTGTCCGCCGGCCTCGGCATCAGCTACATTGTGACGGAGGACGCGCACGCGAACCGGAAGTTCTCCCAGTTCGTGTTCACGGCGTCGGTGACGGTGAACTTCTCCGCCGGGGGATCCCGATGATGCGCTCCGTGGCCCTCGCGTTCCTCGCCCTCGCCGTCGCGTGCCGGGGGAGCAGCCAGGCGGCGCCGCCCTTCGACGGCCCCCAGGCGCTCCGCTGGGTCGAGTACCAGGTCGCCGCGGGCCCCCGCATCCCCGGCACGGCGCCGCACCGGGCCGTCGGCGACTGGCTCCTCGCGCAGTTGCGCCAGCGGGCCGACAGCGTCGAGGTCCAGTCCTTCACGCACGTCACCGCGTCGGGCGACACCCTCCCCCTCCGGAACTTCATCGCGCGCTTCCGGCCCGGAGAGCGGGACCGGGTCCTCTTCCTGGCGCACTGGGACTCCAAGCCGCACGCCGACCAGGACCCGGACCCCGCCAAGCGGACGCTGCCCGTCCCCGGCGCGGACGACGGTGCCTCGGGCGTCGCCGTCCTCCTCGGGGTGGCCGATCAGCTGAAGCGCACGCCCCCTGCCCTGGGTGTGGACCTCCTCTTCGTCGACGGCGAGGACTACGGGACGTTCGAGGGCGACGCGCCCGACAATCTCCTCGGCTCGCGCTACTTCGCGGCGCACCTCCCCACCGGGTACCGGCCTCTCTACGCCGTCCTCCTCGACATGGTGGGCGACAAGGACCAGGCGTTCCCCCAGGAGGGCTACTCGCTCGAGCGCGCCCCCGAGGTCGTGCAGCGGGTGTGGCAGACCGCCGAGGACATCGGCCTCGGCCACGTCTTCAAGCCGGTGCAGGGGATCGCCCTGACCGACGACCACATCCCCCTCCTCGGCGCCGGGATCCACACCGCCGACGTGATCGACTTCGACTACACCTACTGGCACACCACCGCCGACACCCCCGACAAGCTCTCGGCGACCTCCCTCGCCAACGTCGGGAAGGTCGTGCTCGCCCTCGTGCGCTGATCCGCTCCATCCGGCGGCGTTGACAGGCTCCCCCCCGCGGCGTTGAGAGGCTCCACACCGCGGCGTTCGGCCACCACGGTAGCGCCGCCCGGCTTTACCGTGTGGTCCGTGGCTGCCCGCGATGAACGCCGTGCCGTCCTGCTCCTCGCCCTCGTCGCCGCCGCCGGCGGGGTGGTGCGCGTGGCGCGCGCGCCCACCCGTCCACCCGGCGCCTCGGTCCTCGCCCCGGAGCTGCGCGGGTCCGATCCCGCCCGCCAGGCGTCCCGTTCCCGCCGCGCCGAGGTGCTCTCGCGTCCTCTCCTCCCCGGGGAGAAGGTGGACGTGGACCAGGCCGCCGCGGACGAGCTCGCGCGTCTGCCGAGGGTCGGGCCGAAGCTCGCGCGCCGCATCGTGGACGAGCGGGACGCACACGGGCCCTTCGGGAGCCTGGAGGGGTTGGGGCGCGTGCCGGGGGTCGGGCCCGGGCTGAGAGCGGGTCTCGAGCGGTCGGCGACCTTCTCCGGGGTGGCGCGGCCCCTAGCCACCACCGGGGGACCGGGCGGCGGCGGCACGCCCGGCCGCCCGCCGGCGAGGCCGGCCGGCTCCTGCGGAGCACTCCCGGTGCCCCTCAACAGCGCGACCGCGCTGGAACTGGACTGCCTCCCGGGGGTCGGGCCGGCGCTCGCGGGGCGGATCGTGGCGGACCGGAGCGCGCGCGGCCCCTTTCGCGGGGTCGAGGAGCTCGACCGCGTCCCGGGCATCGGAAAGCGCCTCGTGGATCGCCTCCGGCCCTTCCTCCGCGCGCCTTGACAGGGGGGGTACCGGCCGTAGTATTCCGAGTAACTCTAGGCTAGTTACGGTCTTCCACCTCGTCGGGACTCCTCGTCCATGTCGGCACCAGCGCCCGCAGCCGGCGACCGGCTCGGCGATCTGCTCATCAAGGAAGGGCTGATCACCAAGGATCAGCTCGAGAAGGCGCTTCAGGAGCAGAGGGCCAACGGTACCCGGATAGGCTACAACCTGGTCAAGCTCGGTTTCATACAGGAGACCGAGATCACCAAGATGCTGGCCCGGCAGTTCCGGATGCCGGCGGTGGACCTGTCGCGCTTCGAAGTGGACCCGAAGATCATCAAGATGGTCCCCGCGGATATCGCGCTCAAGCACCTCGTCCTGCCGCTCAAGAAGGAAGGGCGGACGCTGACGGTCGCGATGGCCGATCCGACCAACCTCGGCGTCATCGACGACCTCAAGTTCGTCACCCGGTTCGACATCTTCCCGGTGATCGCGGGCGAGTACACCCTGCGGATGGCGATCGAGAAGTACTACGAGCAGGTGGACGCGCAGCTCGACACCCTCCTCAAGGAGATGGGGGAGGACGCGGAGTCCGAAGAGCTGGAGCTCGTCCAGGAGGAGGCGGAGGCGGAGCAGGCCGGCGCCGCGATGGCGGACGACGCCCCCGTGGTGAAGCTCATCAACGCCATCCTCACGGACGCGGTGAAGCGGGGTGCCTCCGACATCCACGTCGAGCCGTTCGAGCACGAGATCCGGGTGCGCTACCGCATCGACGGGGCGCTCTCCGAGGTGATGAAGCCGCCGATCAAGCTCAAGGCGGCCCTCACCTCCCGCATCAAGATCCTGGCGGCGCTGAACATCGCCGAGCGGCGGGTGCCGCAGGACGGCCGCATCCGGCTCAAGATGGGCAAGCGGGTGATCGACTTCCGCGTCTCGACCCTCCCCGTGCTGTTCGGCGAGAAGATCGTGATGCGGATTCTGGACAAGGGGAACCTGACGCTCGACCTGTCGAAGTTCGGGTTCGAGCCCAAGGCCGAAGCGGACCTGATGAAGGCGATCCTGAACCCGTACGGGATGGTGCTGGTGACGGGGCCGACGGGATCGGGGAAGACGACGACGCTGTACTCGGCGCTGTCCCGGGTCAATACGATCGAAGTCAACATCATGACGGCCGAGGACCCGGTCGAGTACAACCTGATGGGCATCAACCAGGTCGCGGTGCGCAACGAGATCGGGATGACGTTCGCGGCGGCGCTGAAGGCGTTCCTGCGCCAGGATCCGAACATCATCATGGTGGGCGAGATCCGCGACATCGAGACGGGCAGCATCGCGATCAAGGCCGCGCTCACCGGCCACCTGGTGCTCTCGACGCTGCACACCAACGACGCACCGTCCACGATCACCCGCATGATCGACATGGGCATCGAGCCCTTCAACGTGTCGTCGGCGGTGAACCTGATCGTGGCGCAGCGGCTGGTGCGGCGCATCTGCAAGGACTGCAAGGCCGAGGTGAAGTACTCCAAGGACGAGCTCAAGGCGATCGGCACCACGGAGAAGGAGTGGGAGGGGGTCGCCTTCTACAAGGGCAAGGGGTGCGAGACCTGCGCCGGGTCGGGCTACAAGGGCCGCGCGGGCCTCTACGAGGTGATGGCCTTCTCCCAGGAGCTTCGCCGCATGATCCTCCGCGGCGCCTCCACCAACGAGCTGCAGCAGCAGGCCGTCAAGGACGGCATGCTCACCCTGCGGATGGACGGCATCGTGAAGATCAAGAAGGGCGTGACCACGCTCGAGGAAGTCGTCAAGGAAACGGCGGAAGGCTGACCACGTGACCGCCCCCCATCCGGCCCAGCCGGCGACCACCGTCAACCTGCGCGCGCTGCTCGAGGAGATGATCGAGCGCGAGGCGTCGGACCTCCATATCACGGCCGGCGAACGCCCCAAGATCCGCGTGGACGGCGACATCGTGAGCAGCAAGGTGGAAACCGTCCTGACGCCGAAGGACACGCTGCAGCTGGCCTACTCGGTGCTGACGGAGCAGCAGAAGAAGCGCTTCGAGACCGAGGACGAGCTCGACTTCTCCTTCGGCATCCAGAACCTGGCGCGCTTCCGCGGCAACTGCTTCAAGCAGCGCGGTTGCGTCTCGATCGTGATCCGGCAGATCCCCTTCCGCGTGAAGACCTTCGAGGAGCTGCAGCTGCCGGGGGTGGTCGCCAAGTTCGCCGAGCGGCCGCGCGGGATGATCCTGGTGACGGGGCCGACGGGCTCGGGGAAGTCCACGACCCTCGCGGCGATGATCGACAAGATCAATCGGGAATGGAAGGGTCACATCATCACGGTGGAGGACCCGATCGAGTTCATCCACCGGCACCAGGGGTGCATCGTCAACCAGCGGGAGGTCGGCACCGACACGAAGTCGTTCGCGAACGCGCTGAAGTACGCGCTGCGCGAGGACCCCGACGTGGTGCTGATCGGCGAGATGCGGGATCTGGAGACGATCCAGGCGGGGCTGACCATCGCGGAGACGGGCCACCTGTGCTTCGCGACGCTGCACACCAACTCGGCGGCGGAGACGATCAACCGCATCATCGACGTCTTCCCGGCGCACCAGCAGTCGCAGGTGCGGGCCCAGCTGGCGTTCGTGCTGGAGGGGATCGTCACGCAGACGCTGCTGCCCAGGGCGAAGGGGCGGGGCCGGGTGATGGCGTGCGAGATCCTGGTGGCCACGCCGGCGATCCGGGCGCTGATCCGCGACGACAAGGTGCACCAGATCCAGTCGTCGATGCAGTCGGGGAAGAAGTACGGGATGCAGACGCTGAACGACTCGCTCTATCAGCTGTACATGAACCGCGAGGTGGCGCTGGAGGACTGCCTGCGGGCCACCCCGGAGCCGGCGGATTTCCTGCGGATGATCGGAGAGCCGGTGCCGGGCGAGGACGACAAGCCCGCGGCGCCGAAGGACCGGCCGCTTACCGGCGGGCTCAAGCGCTGATGGCGCGCAGAGGAGGCTGACGGATGCCGGTCTTCAACTACACCGCGCGGACCCTCACGGGGGAACTGCAGTCGGGCTCGATCGACCTGCCGTCGGAGAACGACGTCGTCGCGCATCTCCGGAAGAACCGGATGATCGTGGTGAAGGTCCAGCAGGCGCCGAAGCAATTGAACTTCTCCTTCGGCGGCGGCGTCACCACGCGCGACATCGTCATCTTCACGCGGCAGTTCGCCACGATGATCAACTCGGGGCTGCCGCTGGTGCAGGCGCTCGACATCCTGGCGGAGCAGACCGAAAGCAAGGCCCTCAAGGACGTCACCAAGGCGGTGGTGTACGACGTCGAGAGCGGCCAGACCCTCGCCGACGCGCTGCGCAAGCACCCCAAGGCGTTCAGCGACCTGTACGTGAACATGGTGGCGGCCGGCGAGGCGGGCGGTATCCTGGACACGATCCTGCTGCGCCTTGCGGTGTTCATGGAGAAGAACGATGCCCTGGTGCGGCGGGTGAAGGGCGCGATGATCTACCCGGCCGTGATCTTCTCGGTGGCGGGCATCTGCGTCGTCGTGCTGCTGATCTTCGTGATCCCGGTGTTCGCCAACATGTTCTCGTCGGCCGGCGGTGTGCTGCCGCTGCCGACCCGCATCGTGATGACGATGTCGAGCTTCCTCATCCACTTCTGGTGGGCCATCGGCGCCGGGGCGGGGCTCGCCGTCTTCAGCATCAAGAAGTACTACGCCACTTCGGGTGGGCGGCTGATGCTCGACAAGCTGATGCTGTCGTCGCCGGTGCTTGGCGACATGCTGCGCAAGTCGGCGGTGTCGCGCTTCACCCGCACCCTCGGCACCCTGATCGCGTCGGGCGTGTCCATCCTCGACGGCCTCGAGATCACGGCGAAGACGGCGGGCAACCGGGTCATCCACGACGCCGTGATGGAGTCGCGGAACTCGATCGCCGGCGGCGAGACGATCGCGGCGCCGCTCCAGAAGTCGAAGGTCTTCCCACCCATGGTCATCTCGATGATCGCCGTGGGCGAGCAGACCGGTGGCCTCGACGAGATGCTGACGAAGATCGCGGACTTCTACGACGAGGAAGTGGACGCCGCGGTGGCGAACCTCCTCTCCGCGATGGAGCCGGTGATGATCGTCTTCCTGGGCGGCGTGGTCGGCGGCATGGTCATCGCGATGTACCTGCCGATCTTCAACATGATCAACCTGGTCCAGTAGGCGCGGGCCGCCCGCCGCGGCGGGAGCTATGGACCTCGGGCGGGCTCGCGTGGCGGGCCCGCCCTTCTCGTGGGCCGGTGGCGCGCCGGCGGGAGGAAGGCGGCATGCGGGTCGTCCGGTCGGTGCTGGTCCTCCCGGCGCTGGCGCTCGCCCTCCTCGCCGCGCGCGCGGCGGCGCAGGGCGCGTACGAGATCCAGGTCTACGGTGCGGACGTGGTCGAGCGCGGCCGGACGATGCTGGAGCTGCACAGCAACTTCACCTTCGACGGCGTGCGGCCCGTCGGCCTCGCCTCGAGCGCGCACGCCTTCCACGAGACCGTGGAGGTCACGCACGGCTTCGGCGGATGGGCCGAGGTGGGCTTCTACCTCTTCACGTCCGTGCAGCCGGGCGCGGGGCCGGTGGTGGTCGGCTCCCACATCCGGCCCCGGGTGCAGGTCCCGGCCTCCTGGCACTGGCCGGTGGGCGTCAGTCTCTCCGCCGAGGTGGGCCCCGAGCGCCGCGGCTACCTCGGCGATTCGTGGAGCCTCGAACTGCGGCCGATCGTGGACCAGCGCCTCGGGCGGTGGTACTGGTCGGTCAATCCCGCGCTCGAGCGTGCCCTCGCGGGGGGCGGCGCCGGCGGGTGGGAGCTCTCGCCCGGCGCGACGGTGACGGTGGACGTCACGCGGGCCGTCACCCTCGGCGTCGAGTACTACGGCGGCTTCGGCCCCCTCGGCAGCTTCGACGCCCCCGACGCGCAGTGGCAGCAGGTCTTCCCGGTCGTCGCGCTCAACCTCTCCCCCGACTGGGAGATCAACGCCGGACTCGGCTTCGGACTCACCCCCGCGACCGACCGCCTGGCCGCCAAGGTCATCCTCGGCAGACGCTTCTAGCACGCTGGGAACCCTGACCGCCACCGCACCCCAGGGACGCCGGTGTGATCAGGTGTTGCGTTCTGCAAGACCTCAGTCCACTGTACTGGGCACCGATGACCGCACTCTCCCCACCCGGAACCGAACGTCGCCTGGCGCCCTGGCGCCGCCTCCAGAGTCCGGGGGCCGTCCCGTCCCGCCGCGGGATGCTCCGATGGCTGTACATCGGCCGCCTCTCGTTGGCCGCGGGCGTCTTCCTCGCCGCGGCGCTGAGCTGGTGGCGGGCCGACCTGACCCAGCTGCTGGTGGCGTCGGTCTCGGTCACGGCGACGCTCGCGGTGACCGCGACGGCGTACTGGTGGTCGCACCTGCGGCCGCGGCAGGTGGGGGCGACCTTCCTGTACGCGCAGGCGCTGTTCGACCTGGCGCTGGTCACCGCGGTCGTGCACATCTTCGGGCCCTACTCGTACTTCGCCTCCATCTACATCCTCGTCATCGCGTTCAACACCGTGCTGATGCCCCTCGCCAACGGGCTCCTGATCGCGCTCCTGGCGGGGTTCCTGTACGCGGCGGACGTGCTGGTGGGGCAGGCGTTCGGCATGACGCCGGCGCTCACGCTCCAGATCGCCGTGTTCTGGGGCGTGGCGATCGCCACGGGGTACCTCGCGAGCCGCGTGCAGGCGGCGGGGGCCGTGCAGCAGACCCTCGAGGCGGAGCTGCGCCGCGTGCGACTGGAGGCGGGCGACATCCTGCAGCAGATCCGCTCGGGGATCATGACCGTCGGGGGCAACGGCCGGCTGGTGTACGCGAACCCGACGGCCGAGGCACTGCTCGGGATCCGCGCGATGGACCTGCGGGACCGTCCGGTCCTGGAGCTGATCGACGAGATCGCGCCGCCCCTCGGGCAGGCGATCCGGCGCGCCGCGGCGGACGGCCTGCGGGTCTCGCGCACCGAGGCGGAAGCGCACTCGGGAGGCCGGGTCTGGCCGATCGGCTTCACCACGACGCCGGTGCACGTGGACCCGGCGGAGCCCCCGTCGGTCACGGTGATCTTCCAGGACCTCTCCGAGGCGAAGCGGATGGAGGCGCTGCACCTGCGGACGGAGCGGCTCGAGGCCGTCTCGGAGATCGCCGCGTCGCTGGCGCACGAAATCCGCAATCCGCTGGCCTCCATCCGGAGCGCCGTGGAGCAGCTCGCCCGGATGTCGGGGGGCGGCGGCGACGAGCGGACGCTCGCGGGGCTCATCGTCGGCGAGAGCGACCGGCTCTCGCGGCTGCTGAGCGAGTTCCTCGACTTCTCGCGGGTGCGCGTCACGCGCGCCGCCGCGCTGGACCTCGTCGGCGTCGCCGAGCACGGCATCCAGCTGGCGCGGCAGCATCCCGACTGCGCGGCCGACGCGGTGATCGAGCTGGTGGCCCCCGAGCGGCCGGTGCGCCTCGAGGGGGACGAGGACCTGCTGCATCGCGTGGTCTTCAACCTGGTGCTGAACGCGCTCCAGGCGGCGCGCGGCGCGCCGCACGTGACGGTGGAGGTCGGGGTGCCGGCGCCGGACGCGGTGCCGCATTCGGTCGTGCTGGAGGCCCCGCGGCTCCTGGTGGTGCGGGACGAGGGCCCTGGGGTGTCGGCGGAGGTGCTGCCGCGCCTCTTCGAGCCGTTCGTCACCGGCCGGATCGGCGGCACGGGCCTCGGCCTGCCGATCGTGCAGCGCGCCGTGCAGGCGCACCGTGGCCTGATCTTCTGCGACACCGAGCCGGGGCGGGGGACTGCCTTCTCGGTCTACTTGCCCTCGCGCATCGGCGCGGAGGAGGCTGCGTGAGCGACCGCCCGACGATCCTGGTCGTGGACGACGAGCAGGCGATCCTCGTGTCCCTGGGGATCCTCTTCAAGAACGAGGGCTTCGAGGTGGTCACCGCGCAGGGGGGGAAGGCGGGACTCGACGCGCTTGGCCAGGGGCCCCCCGACGTGGTGCTGACCGACATCCGGATGCCGGGGGTGTCGGGGATGGACCTCCTGGCGGCGGCGCGCCAGAGGGACCCGGAGATGCCCGTCATCCTGATGACGGCGCAGGCGGAGCTGCGCACGGCCATCGAGGCGGTCAACCAGGGTGCCTATCAGTACGTGCAGAAGCCGTTCGAGACCGCGGCGCTCGTGGCGATGTGCCGGCGGGCGCTGGAGAGCCGGCGCCTCAAGGTCGAGAACAAGAGCCTCAAGCAGGAGATCCGGCGGCGCGACCGCTCGCAGACGGTGCGCCCGATCGGGCGCTCGCGGCAGTTCGGCGAGGTGATGAAGCTGTCGGAGACCGTCGCGCCGACCGAGAGCACCGTGCTGATCGAGGGGGACAGCGGGACCGGCAAGGAGGTCATCGCCCGCTACATCCACGAGCTCTCCCCGCGGAGCGAAGGGCCGTTCGTCTCGATCAACTGCGGGGCGCTCCCGGAGAGTCTCCTCGAGTCGGAACTGTTCGGGCACGTGAAGGGGTCGTTCACCGGCGCGGTGCGGGACCACGAGGGCCTCTTCGCCGCGGCGCGGACGGGCACCTTCTTCCTCGACGAGGTCGGCGAGACCACGCCGGCGATCCAGGTGAAGCTCCTGCGCGTCCTGCAGGAACGGGAGGTCATCCCCGTCGGCGGCACCGAGCCGGTGAAGGTGGATGTCCGGCTGATCGCCGCGACGAACCGCGACCTCGAGGAGGAGATCCGCTCCGGCCGGTTCCGCTCCGACCTCTACTACCGGCTCAACGTCATCGCGATCCACCTGCCGCCGCTCCGCTCCCGGCGCGACGACATCCCGGTGCTGGCGGAGGCGTTCCTGCGGCGCATCGCGGGGGAGCGGCACGAGGAGATCAAGACGATCGGCTCCGACGCGCTCGACGCGATCCTCGCGTACGACTGGCCGGGCAACGTGCGGGAGCTCGAGAACGCGCTGGAGCGCGCCACGACCCTCACCAAGGGGCCGGAGATCCCGGCGTCGGCGCTGCCGGCGCGGGTCACCGAGCGCCGCGCGGAACCGCTGGTGGCGGAGCGGGTGCATCCCAACCCGACGCTGGACGTCGTCGAGCGGGCGTACATCATGTGGGTCCTCCAGGCGGAGGCGGGCAACAAGACCCGCGCCGCGGAGGTGCTCGGCATCGATCCGTCCACGCTGTACCGCAAGCTCGGCCGCTACGAGAACGGCGAGTGAGCGCCCCCGTCCTGCGGGACCCGGCGCGCTCCGTCGTCTCGGTGCTGGTGCCCGCCTACAACGAGGGCGCGACGGTGGCGCGGGTGTTCGAGCGTCTCGCCGCGGTCCCCCTGACGCTGGAAGTGATCGCCGTGGACGACGGTTCCTCGGACGACACCGGCCGCCTGCTCGACGCGCTCGCCGCGCAGGGGAAGGTGCACCGGGTGATCCACCATCCGGTGAATCGCGGCAAGGGCGCCGCGATCCGCAGCGCGATCGCCGCCGCGACGGGGGACGTGATGGTCGTGCAGGACGCGGACCTCGAGTACGACCCCGCGGACCTGCCGCTGCTCTTCGCCCCGATCGCCGACGGCCGCGCGGATGCCGTGTACGGCTCCCGCTTCCTCGGCGGCCCGCACCGGGTCCTGTTCTTCTGGCATTCGGTGGGGAACCGCTTCCTGACGCTCCTCTCGAACATGCTGACGGACCTGAACCTGACGGACATGGAGACCTGCTACAAGATGGTCCGCTCGGACCTGATGCGGCGGCTCGTGCTCACCACCGACCGCTTCGGCTTCGAACCGGAGCTGACCGCGCAGCTCGCCCGCGCCCGGGCGCGGATCTACGAGCTCCCCATCTCGTACGCCGGCCGCACCTACGCCGAGGGGAAGAAGATCAACTGGCGTGACGGGGTGGCCGCACTGTGGCACATCGTGCGGTTCAACCTCTTCCCGCCGCACCGCTGATGCGACGGCGGGGCTGGGCGGTGGCGACGGGGCTTGTCGCCACGGCGGTGGCGGCGGCGCTGATGCCGCACGCGCTGGTCGGAGTGTTCTACGACGACGGCATCTACACCGCGCTGGCGCGGAGCCTGGCGGAGGGGCACGGCTACCGGCTCCTCTACCTCCCGGGTACGCCCGCCGCCGTCCACTACCCGCCCCTCTATCCCGCCTTCCTCGCGGTCCTCTGGCGGCTGTGGCCCTCCTTCCCCGACAACGTCGTGCTGTTCCGCGCGGCGAACGCGCTGCTCCTCGGCGCCTTCGCGGGGGGCTTCACTGCGTATCTCGCGCGACGCCGCGCGCTGCCGGCCCCGGCGGCGGCCATCCTCGTCCTGGTCGGCGCGACGGCGGTGCCGCTCCTCTCGGTGGTCACGGTGCTCTTCGCCGAGCCGCTCTTCCTCGTGATCGCGCTGGGCGCGTGGTGGCTCGCTGAGGGCGCCGTGCAGGCGACCGGCCGCCGGGCGCTCGCGCTCGCGGCGGGCGCGGGCGCGGTCGCGGGCCTCGCGGGCCTGACGCGTTCCATCGGCGTCGCGATCGCCGGGGGCGTCTTTCTCTCCCTCCTCCTCGCGCGCCGGCGCCGGGAGGCGCTCTCCGCGGCGGGCGCGGCGCTCCTCTTCCTCGTCCCGTGGCAGGTCTGGACCGCGGTGCACCGCGCGGAGGTCCCCGCCGTCCTCGCCGCGAACTACGGGACCTATGGGGACCTGCTGCGCCAGGCGGGATGGCGGTGGATCGGTCCCGACATCCTCCGGGACGTGCTCCGTCCCCTCGGGTACCTGGCCTTCGCCGCGGTGCGCCCCGCGTGGCACCCCTGGTTCGGCGTGCCCGCGCTCGCGGTGCTCGTGGTCGGCGCCGTCACCCTGACGCGCCGCGCCCCGGCCCTCGGCTGGTCGCTCGTGCTCTACGTCGCGGTGGTGCTGCTCTGGCCGTACGCGCCGGACCGGTTCCTCTGGGCGCTGATGCCGGTGCTCGTCGTCGCGCTGGCGATGGGGGGCGTCGCGGTGTGGCGGGCCGGCGGAGCCCGCACGGACGCGTGGCGCTGGGGGCTCCGCGCGCTGGCGGTGGCGGGCATCGTCCCCGTGCTCGTCGGCTTCGGGCGGTACCAGGTCACCGGATTCCGCGGGCACTGGCCGACCGCCGCGCAGCGCGGGATCTCGGAGACGTTCGAGACGATCCTGCCGTGGGTGCAGCGGACGACGCCGACGACGGCGGTGCTGGCGGGCGAGGACGAAGCGCTGCTCTGGCTCTACTCGGGGCGCCGGGCGGTGCCCACCTACCTGTGGCGCCTCGAGGGTCGGCGCGACGTGGGGTTCGGCCCGGACTCGCTCCGCGCCTTCCTCGACCGTTCCGCCGTGGATTACGTCATCGTCACGGGCCCCCGCTCCGACGCGGCGCCGGTCGTCGAGGCGCTCCGCCAGCTCGTGCCCGGCTACCTCACGCCGCTGATGATGTGGCCCGGACCGATGGCGGCGTTCGAGGTGGACCACCACCCGCCGCCCCCGCCCGCGCCGCCGCCGTCACGGTGACGGGGCCGGCGCCGCCCCCAGGCGAGCCACCGGTACACCCCACGCCTGCGCCAGCGAGTCGCGGGTCACGGGATAGAAGCGGGGCGTGGAGCGCTCCGCCGCTCCCGAGGGGCGCACCAGGTAGATGGGCCGGCCCGGGTACATCGCCAGCGCCACGGTGTCCTGCGCGTGCAGGTCCCGCACGTAGACGTTCCCACCGAAGCGCGACAGGATGAGCGGCGTGTAGAGGGTGAATCCCTCCCGGTCCTCCCGCACCTTCGCCGCGCACGGCGCGGCATACCGGGTCCCCGGCAGGTAGCGCTCGGAGACGTCCGCCGAGAAGGGGGTCGCGACCACGCGGATCGAGTCCGCCGTGAGCGGTCTCAGGACCGCGACCGCGGCGGGCCCCTTCAGGCCACGCTGCTCGGCCTGCGTGACTCCCCAGTCCAGCTGGCACACGTCCACGCTTCGGTACAGCCACTCCGCCTCCGAGCGTGTCAGGCCCAGCCCCCACATCCGCGCGATGACCTGGCTCCCCCAGCTCTCCCGCACCAGCACCAGCGCGCCGCGGATCCCGTCGGCGGCGGCGGTGCTGTCCGCGTTCCACCGCATGGTGAAGAGGCCGCTCCGGTACTGCCGGGCGCGGTCGGGCACCTGGAACGCGAGTGCCATCACGGCAGTCACGGCGAACGCCGCGAGCACGAACCGCCACGCGAAGCCGCGCCCGAAACGCGCCTTCACGACGCCGGGGAGCCGCGCCGTCCAGAGTGCGAGCACCGGCATGAGCGGGTAGAGGAAGCGCGGGCCCAGGAAGAAGCCGTTGTGCCAGTAGGCGAAGTAGAGCCCGACGAGAAGGCCGGCGCTGGTCAGGAGGAGCCGGTCGAACGGGCCGAACGCGGGTGCGAGCGCCAGGGCGGCGAGCACCGGCACCAGGGAAGGCACCGGCGATTCGAAGAGGTACCGCTGCAGGCGCAGGAAGTAGACGTTGACCAGCTCGAGGCCCCGGAGCGGCGTGTGCACCGGCCCCCACGGCGCGCGATGGAAGCCGAGGTTGTGCTCCTTCCCCCACAGCACCTGGTAGCCGAACAGGAACGGATCGCCGGTCGTGTGGCCGTTCACCCAGAGGAGCGCGGCCATCGGCAGGGCGACGCCGACCCCGGAGGCGAGCAGGTCGCTGAGGCGCCGCCGGTCGCGCACCGCCCGCGCGAGGTACCAGACCCCCGCCGGCAGGGCGAAGGCGAGCGCGTCCGTCGGCCGGATGGTGGCGGCGATGCCGTAGCCGAGGCCGGAGACGAGGGCGAGCCAGGGCCGCGGAGTGTCGCTGGTCACCACCCGGGAGAGGGCCGCCGTGGCCACGAGCAGCGCCGCGAGGGTGAAGCCGTGGTTCATGTGCGAGCCGGCCTGGAAGACCGTGAACGGCGCGAGCGCGAACAGCGCCGCCGCGGCCCACCGGGTGGCCCGGCCCGGCTCCGTGGTGCGGAGGAAGACGATGAAGGCCGCCACGGCGATGGCGCCGCACGCGGGGCCCACCAGCCACGCCGCTCCCAGCGCGTCGCCGAGCGCGAGCACGGCGGGGCCTCCCGCCGGGAACTGCCCGTAGATCCGCCCCCCCTGGTCCACGAGGTGCATCGAGCCGAACAGCTCCGGGTGCCCGGGGGACGCGAGCCAGAGTCGCCCCTGCTCGAAGATCCGCGCCTGGAAGAGCTGGATCACCTCGTCGATGAGGAGCGGTCGGCGGCTGAAGACGTCCGTCGCGACCAGCGCATACACGCCGAAGGCGGCGAGGACCAGGACCGCTGCCGCGACGCGTCCGGAGGGCCGGGGCAGCGCCGCGAGCCGTCGCCAGAGCGGCTCGGCGAGCCCGCCGTACCGTTCCGCCGACATGGCGAGGATGACCGCGAGTCCCGCGACGATGAGGCTGCCCAGGGTCCAGAGCTGGCGGGCGGTGTCGTACCAGTCGGTGTCGTGGCCGCCGGGGATCCAATTGGCGATCGGCAGGAACGCGAGCGCGGCGAGGAGCGCGACGACCACGACGCGGGCCGCGCTCGGGCGGCCGCCGGACGGCTGGCTGGTAGGCATGGCCAAAGATACCTTCCAGCGTGCCATCCGCTAAAGCGTACGCCGTGGTGCTCGCGGTGGCGCTCGCCGCCTCGGTCACCGCAGTGCGCGGGGGATTCGTTTACGACGACGAGCCCGTCGTGCAGGACGACGCGCGCCTCCGTGCGCTCCGCAATCTGCCCGTCCTCGTCACCAGCCCCTACTGGGCGGGGGACATCCCCGACCGGATCTACCGCCCGCTGACGACCGCCTCGTTCGCGGTGGACTGGGCCGTGGGGCGCGGATCGCCCGCCGTCTTCCACGCCGTGAACGTCGCGCTGCATCTGGGGGTGACGGCCCTCGTCCTCCTCCTCGCCAGCGCGCTCCTCGGCCCGGGCGCCATCGTCGCCGCGCTTTGGTTCGCCGTACACCCGGTCCACGTGGAGGCGTTCGCGCCGGTGGTCGGCCGCTCGGAGGTGCTCGCGGCGCTGGGCTACCTCGCCGCGCTGCTCGCGTACGCCGCCGAGTCCCGGGCGGCGGCGGAGGCCCCGCGCGGCGCCCGGCGCGCGCTCTTCGCGCTCGTCGTGCTGGCGGGAGCGGCGACGGCCTTCGCCGCGAAGGAGCACGCCCTCACCCTCCCGGCGATGCTCCTCCTGGCGGACGCGTGGACGGCGCGGACGTCGGGCCGCGCGTTCCGCGCCGTGCTCCGGGGGCACGCGCTCCTCTGGTGCGGCGTCGTCGCGCTGGCGGCGGGCTACCTGGCGGCGCGCGGCGCTATGCTCGGCACCACCTTCGGCGCCGGCGTTTCGGCAGCCGGGCTCGCGGGCACAACGTGGGCTTCCCGGCTCGCGATCATGCTTCCGGCGTACCTCCAGTGGGGGCGGCTCCTCGCCTTCCCCCTGCGCCTCTCCGCGGACTACGCCCCCGACCAGTTCGTGCCCTCGACGGCGTTCGATGCCGCGCACGTGGCGGGTGCGGTCCTCGTGGCGGCGATCGTGGTGGCGGCCTGGCGTCTGCGGCGCACCGCGCCAGGGTTCACCGCAGGGGTGGTGTGGTTCGTGGTGGCGGGCTCGGTGGCGTCGAACGTGCCCTTCCCGACCGGCGTAGTGCTGGGGGAGCGTCTCCTCTACCTGCCGTCGGTGGGCGTGGCGATCGCCTTCGGCGCGCTCTGGGAACTGCTGCCGCGGCATCGGCTCGTGTGGCCGGCGACCGCCCTCCTGCTCACGCTTCTCGCGGCACGCACCCTCGCGCGCATCCCCGTCTGGAGCACGCCCGCGCGCTTCCTCGCCGCGCGCGTGGCCGACGCCCCCCGGTCGTACCGGACCCACTGGAACCTCGGGGCGCGGGCGTTCGACCGCGGCGACGCCGTCACCGGTGAGCGCGAACTCCTCACCGCCGCGCGGATCCGCCCCGAGGACGGCTCGCTCCTCGAGGAGATCGGGTTCCACTACCTCTCGGCCGGTGCCCTCGGTCTCGCTGACCGGTTCTCCAGCGCGGCGTACGCGGTGGACACCCTCAATTCCGGCGCCGCGTCCCAGGCGGTCCTGGCGCGATTCCGCGCCGGCGCCCTCGACTCGGCGGAGGCGCTCGCGCGCCTCGCGCTCCGCCGCGACCCGGCCAACGAGGTCCTCGTCTACGCCGCCGCCTCGGTGTTCGACCGCCGCGGCGAGCCCCAGCGCGTCCTCGCAGCCGCGCGGCGCAGCGTCTTCTTCCATCCGGAGAGCTCGGGACTCCAGCTCGTCGCGGCCGACGCGGCGCGCCGGCTTGGGCTGTGCGCCGAAGCCAGAACCCGGCTCGGAAAGGCCCTCGTGCTGATCCGCACCGAAGGGGCGCGCGCCGAGGTGCGCCGCCGTCTCGACGATCTCGCACAGTGCCGGCCGTCCCGGTGATGACCGTCCGGCGGGGGGCCCTCGTCGCCGCGGCCGTTGCCGCCGTCGTCTACCTGCCGTCCCTCGGCAACCGCTTCGCGCTCGACGACGAGATGATCGTCGAGCGGAACCCCGCGGCCCACACCGTCGCCGGCGCGCTCGCCGCCTTCGACCAGCCGTACTGGCCGCCCGAGCACGGCGCCGGTCTCTACCGGCCCCTCGTCGTCCTCTCGTTCGCCGTGGACTGGCAGCTCTCGGGCGGGAGCGCGACGTGGCTCCACGCGGTGAACGTCGCCTGGCACGCGGCGGCCACGGCGCTCCTCGTCCCCGTGCTCGCCGTGTACGTGGGCCCCGGCGCGGCGCTCGCGGGCGGAGTGCTGTTCGCGGTCCACCCGGTGCACGTGGAGGCGGTCGCCAACCTCGTGGGGCGCGCGGAGGCGATGGCCGCGGCCTTTCTGTTCGCGGCGCTCCTCCTGGCCCGCGCGGTGCGCCGCCGGCGCGCCGCGGGCAGGTCCGCCCTCGCGCTCGAAGGGGCCCTCCTCGTCGCGGTGGCGCTCGCCCTCCTCTCGAAGGAGCACGCGGCGGTCGCGGTCGCCCTCCTGGCGCTCGACGACCTCGCCACGCGCACCAAAGGGGATCCGGGGCTCCCGTGGCGGACGTACGCGGCGACGGCCGTGCTCACCGCCGCGTGGTTCATCGCGCGGCGCGCGGTGGAGGGGGACATCTCCTTCGCCTCGGTGGCGCCCACCTTCTTCGGCCTTGGCACGGCGGGCCGGCTCGCGACGATGCTGCCCGCCGTCTTTGTCCTGCTGCGGCTCATGGTGTGGCCGTTCGACCTCTCCCCCGACTACCACCCGCGGGTGATCGAGCGGCTCGAGCACTTCACGCTTGAGGGCGCGGCCGGCGCCGTCGTCCTCGTGGCGTTCGTCCTCCTCGCGTTCGCCCTGTGGCGGAGGAACCGCGCAGTCTCGGCCGGCCTTCTCCTGGCGGGGCTCGCGTGGCTCCCCACGGCGAACCTCCTCTTCCCCACCGGCGTGGTCGTCGCCGAGCGGACGCTCTATCTCGCGTCCGCGGGGATCGCCCTCGTGGCCGCCGAGGGCCTGCGTGCCCTGTCCCTCCGGGTGGGCGTCGCGCGGGCGGTGGCGGTGGTGCTCGTGGTGTCGGCCGTCTTCGGCGCGAAGACGACCGCGGCCATCCCTGTGTGGCGGAGCAACCGCGACCTCGTGCTGCGCGACCTCCTCGCGCACCCGGAGTCCTATCGGGTGCACCAGGCGGCCGCGCGGGTGCTCGAGCGACTCGGCCGTCGCCGGGCGGCGCTCGCCGAGTACGGCGTGTCGGCGGAGCTCTACCCGCTCGAGGTGCCGAATCTCATCGAGGCGGCGAAGGCGGCGGCGGACGCGGGCGACGTCCGGCTCGCGCGGCGGTTCCTCGCCGACGCGGAGCGGCCCGGCTGGGCGAAGCCCCTGACCGAGTGGGGGCGGGCGTACGTCGAGCTGCACGCGGAGTCTCGCGGCGCCTTCCTCGACGAGGCGCGGCGGCGCGCGGCGTCCGCTCCGCGGGACGCGTCGGCGGCGCGGATCCTCGCCGGGGCGTTCCTGGCGCTCGGCAGCCCCGACAGCGCGCGCGCCGTCTGGCCGGCGTTCCTGACGCACGGTGGCGACCCGTTCCTCGGCTGGCTCTACCGCTCCTCGACGTTCATCGCCGTCGGGATGCCGGATTCCGCCCGCGGCGCGCTCGACTCCGCGGCGGCCCGCGCCCCCAGGGATCCCGCGGCACGGGCCGACCTCGGGATGATACGGGTCCTCATCGCGGGGCCCCCGACGCCGTACCGACCCTTGCACTGAGCGAAGGGCCTTGCAGAAAGCGAGAGCGGCGGGATGGGGGGAAGGGGTCGTCGGAGCGGTGCGACCGACCTAATCTCTTGACCGGCATTCGGATGCGCCATTCTCAAGGCCGTGGCATGTCGGTTGCTCACTATCGGTCGGGTCTATTCGCACCTGCAGGCCGGCCGGCCGCAGATCCTTCATCAAGGGAGGTAGTACCGTGAGGAACAGCAAGGGCTTCACCCTGATCGAGCTCCTGATCGTGGTGGTCATCATCGGCATCCTGGCCGCCATCGCGATCCCGAAGTTCGCGAACACGAAGGAGAAGGCGTACATCGCGGCGATGAAGTCGGACCTGCGGAACCTGGTCACGGCCGAAGAGGCGTATTTCGCCGACAACGTGACGTACTCCAGCAACCTGGGCACCTCCTTCAGTTCGTCCGCCGGCGTGACGGTGACGATCGCCAGCCCGAGCGGGACCGGCTGGTCGGCGTCGGCGACGCACAACGGCACCACGAAGACGTGCCAGATCTACGTGGGCGCGGCGGTGATCGCGGGCCAGAACGAAGGCGCGCCGGTCTGCCAGTA
>JADGQW010000140.1 GCA_017881505.1 Gemmatimonadales bacterium | reverse complement strand
CCCACGCGCGAGCCGTCGCGGTAGGCGTAGACCCACGTGAACTCGGCGCCGAGAAGGAAGATCTGGGCCGAGTAGTAGATCCACATCAGGAAGATGGCGAGCGAGCCGGCGGCACCGAGCCCCGAGGCGATGGACGTCTTGCCGAGATAGGCACTGATGAACACCCGGCCGACCTCGAAGAGGATGGCCGTCAACAACGCGCCGGTCCAGACGTCGCGCCACGCGATGGCGGCACGGGGCAGGAACTTGTAGATCATCGCGAACGCCACGGTGATCGTGCCGATCTTGACGATGGATGCCACCATCTCCACGAGGACGGACCACATCGTGAGCCGCGCGCCGAACCACTCGCCCGCCGCCTCGAGGCCCGCGGAGAGCACGAGCGACACGATCAGCAGGAACCCGATCCCGAGGATCATGCCGAACGACAGGATCCGGGTGCGGATGAGGTGCACGATGCCGCTCGCCTTGGGCGCCGAAGGGCTGCGCCAGATCCGGTTGAGATCCCCGTAGAGCTCGGCGAACACGCTGGTCGTACCGAACACCAGGATGGCGGTGCCCAGGAGTTCCGCGGCGAGGCTGGTGGTAGCGCTGTGGGCGCCCCGCAGCAGCTGTTCGACCGCCAGCACGCCGGCGTCGCCGGTGAGGTCGCGCAGCTGGCCGAGGATGTGGCTCTGGGCGGCGTCGCGTCCGAAGAGCACTCCGGCGACGGCGATGACCATGACCAGCAGCGGCGCGATGGCGAAGAGCGTGTAGTACGCGAGGGCGGCGCCCATGCTCGAGGCGTCGTCGTCGTTCCAGGCGATCGCCGCGCGCTTGAGCAGTACCACGTGGTGCGGGATCTTCACGTCGGCCCTCCCGCGGACTGCGTTCCTCTCATCGGAGACGGAAGCCCCGCCAATCCTGCGATCGACGGGGCCTCCGAGTCATCTGGCGAACCGGCCGCTAGTTGTGCCGCTGCGCGCGACCGTAGTCATCGTTGTTGGGCCGATGCCGGTTGTTGTACCGGCGGTCGTGACCCACCCACGCCTGGTCTTGCGGCGGCAGGAAGTGCTCGTTGCCGCGCCGGTAGACCTGCACCGCGCGCGCGCCGCGCACGGAGTGCTGGTAGTACTGGCCGTTGTAGGCGTAGACGGTGGTGGGCTTCCACTGCCGGTAGCTCGTGCGCCAGTCGCCGTACTGCTGCTGCGAATAGGCGTTGAGCGTGATGGCGGGCCCGAGGCGGGCGCCGATCCTGACACTGACCTGCGCTGACGCCCCGGTCGGCAGGGCGAGCAGCCCGGCGAACACGGGGATGGCCAGCAGGGACGCGATGCGCATGCGGTGCTCCCTTCGAGGTACGACACGACGTGCCGTCGAACGACGGAAGACTAGCCGCCGGCGTGTCCAGGCGTCATCGCACGATGGGAGGGAGGTCGCTGACTCGAAAGGACTAGTGCCGCGGACGTCGGGGGCGTGGCCGGCCGGGCGCACTCAGCGCGGCGGGCCGAATCCGAGCGCGATGGACTCCACCTCCACCCCGTAGCCGCCCGCCGTCACCGCGACGCCGTCCTCGCGCTGCAGGGAGATCTGCAGGCGCTCCATCCGCGCGAGGCGCAAGCCGTCGCCGCTGCCGCCGCGCCCCGCGGCCGGTCCCACCCAGTAGTTCCACTCCCCCGGGAAGCCCTCCGGAAGGAGCACGCCGCGGCCCAGGGTGAGAGACGCGAGCGGCACACGACGGTCGCTCCAGGTGCTGTCCACGGTCAACGCGGCGCTCCAGCTCGTGCCGTCGTCCTCCATCAGCGTGACGTGGAGGACCTGGCGCGGCCCGAGGCCGCGGACGCGCACCTCCAGCTCCGTGGCGCCGGCGATCGTCTCCTGCCGCGCCCTGATCCGGTCGCGCACGACGAGCGACGCGGTGTAGTCGGCAGGGCCCTGCCCTCGCGCGTCGGCGGGCAGCTCGAGGTGGAAGACGGGCCGCCCCGTCGCCTCGGAAAGGCCCAGGCGGAAGAGGCCGCGGCGGCCCGCGTCGCCGATGCGGGTGAAGGCGAGCCGCTCCGCGTCCGCCGCAGGATCGAAGAGGGGCAACGCCGTCCGCGAGCCGGCGACGTCGAGCCGCCACGGCCCCTCGTCCCGATAGTCCCAGTCCCACGGCCTCCGGGGCGCACCGCTCGGGAAGGTGAGGGCGGAGTCGCCGCGGTAGAACGTGATGACGTACGCGTACGGCCCCTCCCGGAGCGCCGCCGAGGGCACGGTGGCCGCGAACTCGTACCCGCCCGCGGGCCGCATCGCGAAGGGCCGGTAGAAGCCGCCCGCCGCCGGCCGCATGAAGAGGGTGACCGAGTCGGGGGGCGTGACGTCCACGACGCGGGCCCGCACCTCGGCGGCGCGCCCGGCGAGCAGCGCGGGAGGGACGAGGGGCGTGACGGTGGGCGCCAGCGTGTCGCCCGGCGGCGCATGGTACTCGGCGAAGCCCAGGTGGCCCACGTACGCCGGCAGCCTGGCGACGTCCACGGCGCCCGCGGCGCTCAGGACGTAGACGCCGGGCGTGACGGTGAACCGGCCGGCGGCGGCCTGCGCGGCGCGTGGGTTCCCCGCTGTGAGCGGCTGCACCGTGAACGCCCCGCCCAGGTCGGGCAGGGTGACGGTCATCGGCCAGGCGCGGCTGATCGCGCGAGTCACGACCTTGTCCCGGTTGGGCGGCTCGAAGGGGTCACGGACGGGCACCGCGTCGGGGTAGACCTCGAGGCGCCAGACGCCGGCGCGCACCTTGTCGAGGAAGTAGACCCCCTCCCCTTCATACGTGACGACGGGCGAGGAGCCGTATCCGGCGACACGCGTCAGCGCGGCCGGGTCGGGGGGCAGGGCGCGCGTCGAACCGGCGTAGAGGAAGGCGTCGCGCGCGATCAGCTCGCCGAGGTTCGAGTCGGCGGAGACGTGGAAGTCGCCGAACGTCGTGTTCGCGGGATAGGGGCCGTACGCGCGCATCCGCGGGAGACGGCGCATCGCCTCGGCGGCGATGACGGCGCTCATCGCCTTGCGCGGCGTGTACGCCAGGCTCAGGTAGTGGGTCTGCCAGCCGAGGTTGCGGGAGGCGGTGGCCAACATGTCGTATGCGAACATCGCGGCGAACTGGGTGCCCACGGCGCGGAAGGTCCGCGCCATCGCCGGATACATCGTCCCCGTCCGGAGGTCGGAGCTGTCGAACTCGTAGACGATGCGCGGCATCCGGGCGAGCTCGGGGCGCCGCATGTCGGGGTAGTCGTCCACCGCGCGGAGGAAGTTGCCCTCCAGCTCGTGGCCGGCGTTGAGCGCCGAGGGATACCAGCCGAAGGTCACTCCCTGCGCGCGCGAGCGCCGGATCGCCTCGCCGATCCGGAAGTCCTGGCTCACGTTGTAGAAGACGAGCTTCGTGCACCCGGTGGCGCGCACCGCGTCGGTAAGGGCGTTGATGTAGCGGACGGAGCCCGGCAGGTCCTCGGGGTGGTGCCACGGCTCGTTCACCAACTCGATGAAGACGATGGCGGGCTCGTCCTTGAGCGCGACGTGAGTGTAGGGGTTCACGTGGTCCAGGATCTGCCGCAGGTAGTTCACCTGCGCCGCGATCGCCGCCGAGTCGGTGCCCATCCGTCCCTTGCCGAAATGCCGCCCGAACCCCGGCTCAGTCGTGTCACCGAGGGCGTCGGGCCAGTTCGAGCCATAGAGCTGGATCGGGCTGAAGAGCATGTAGACGCCGCGCTCCCGGGCGCGGGCGATCAGGTAGTCGAGCAGATCCAGATGGTCGTTGGCGAGGAGGTTGCCGGCGCTGTCGGAGGACTCCCAGTCGCCCCAGAAGGTGAGCCGCAGGCCGTCCCAGCCCATCCGGGCGAAGTGCGCCATATCCTCGTCGATCATGCGCTTCCGGTCGCCGTGCACGTACCCGGCGGCGCGATAGTCGGAGGCGGTGTGGATCACGTAGTTCGCGCCGAAGAGGGCGACCTCCGTCCGGTCGTCGCGCCAGCGCACCACCCCCGCAGAGTCGAGGTAGACCGCCCGGCTCGCGGGCCTGGGCGCGGCGGCGGACGCCCGCGGCGCGGACGCGGCCTCCGGCATCCGTTGCGCCAACGCCGGGGTGGCGAGAAGGGCGAGAAGGCCCGCGAGTGACGGCGTGAGCCGGTGCATCGAGCGCACGGGACCCACCTCAGCGCGCCGCGGGGATGGCCGCGGGGGCGGCGCCCGGGCGCACCACGATCTCGACGCTCCCCTCCCGCAGCCCCTCGACGCTCGCCGCGAGGCGGAGCCGGCCCGGCTGCGCGGCCCTGAGGATGGCCAGCCCCCGCCCTTCATAGGCGTGGCGTCGGTCGGCCTGGTACGGGTCGTGGTCCCGGAGGTCAGCGTTGTCGAGCGCCACGATGGCGCCCCCGGTCACGATGAAGCGCACCAAGTCGCTGGCGCTGGGGACGACGGTGCCCGCCGAATCCACGACCTCGAAGGTCACGTGCGCGACGTCCCCCGGGTCGGTCGTGATGGTGTCGCGGTCCGCGGCGAGCCGGATCGCCGCGGGCGCGCCGGCCGTACGGACTTCCGCCTGGCAGGCCACGGTGCCGTCGCGCCGCTTCCCGACGGCCCGGAGGACGCCAGGTTCGTAAGGAACGTCCCACGTCAGGTGCAGGTCGTCGGTGGAGGCGGCCACGTAGGGCTGCGCGTAGCTGTTCCACCCGCCGGAGGTCCCCTGCGCCGGGAACTCGAGGCGCTTCTCCCCCAGGGAGCGGCCGTTGAGGAACAGCTCCACGCTGTTGCAG
Source organism: Gemmatimonadales bacterium (assembly GCA_017881505.1). Taxonomy (GTDB): domain Bacteria; phylum Gemmatimonadota; class Gemmatimonadetes; order Gemmatimonadales; family JACORV01; genus JADGQW01. The sequence goes on along the minus strand of JADGQW010000140.1, from coordinate 2,444 downwards.
TTGGTGTACGCGATCACGGGGATCAGCTGCCCGCGACGCCCCGGCCAGTTCCAGTGCGGCGCGAGGTGCAGCACCGGCCGGTCGGTCCAGAGACTCTGATAGAGGTAGAAAGTGGCCTTGGGGAGGCCGGTGATATCCACGGGCGCCGAGCCGAAGCCCTTGGAGGGCCACATGCTCTCGCCCAGATAGTCGATCCCCGTCCACATGAAGTCGCCGGCGAAGTAGTCGTGCGTGGCGACCCACTTCCAGAGCCGCTCGGCGCGGAGCATCCCCGTCGTGTAATTGGGCCGCACGACCGTCGAGTCGTTCCCCAGCGAGTACCCGCGACCGAACTCGTCCGAGGCGGAAACGCTCTCGGTGCCGATCATCCGCCAGTCGGGATGGTCGTGGCGGTCCTGCTCGGCGAACAGCTCCCGGCGCTCGTGCCACCGGTCCACGTAGTTGTAGCCGACGAGGTCGAGGGCGTTCAGGAAGGCGAGGGTGGCGCGGCCACCGTCGGCGGCGATGTGGTCGTTCCCCGTCGTGACCGGCCGCGTCGGATCCTCGCGGTGGAAGATGTCGAGGAGGCGGCGCAGCACCGGCACGCCCTCCGGCGTGTCCTGCTCGCCGATCTCGTTGCCGGCGCTCCACAGGACGATGGACGGATGGTTGCGGTCCCGGTGGATGAAGTCGGTGAGGTCGCGCTCCGACCACTCGGCGAAGTACCGGTGATAGCCCTCGGGCACCTTCCCGGAGGTCCACTCGTCGAAGGCCTCCGCCATCACGAGGAATCCCATCCGGTCGCAGAGATCGAGGAACTCGGGCGCGGGCGGATTGTGCGAGGTGCGGATGGCGTTCGTGCCCATCGCCTTGAGCACCTCGAGGCGGCGCTCCCACACCCGCTCCGGCACTGCCGCGCCGACGGCGCCCCCGTCGTGATGCAGGTTGACGCCCTTCAGCTTCACGCGGACGCCGTTGAGGAGGAAGCCGCGGTCCCGGTCGTACGCGATGGTGCGGATGCCGAAGGGGGTGGTGACCGCGTCGGCGGAGCGCTGCCCCTCCACCACCTCGGAGCGGAGCGTGTAGAGGTGCGGCGATTCGACGGACCAGAGGCGAGGCGCCTCCACCCGCAGACGCTGCTCCACCACCGCCGTCTGCCCGGCCGGTGCCGAGAAGGGCGTCTCCACCCGCGCGACCTCGCGCCCCGCGCCGTCGAGCGCCACGGAGCGCACGACGCCCGTGCGGACCGCGTCGGAGACGTTCTCGACGCTGATGCGGGCCGCCACGTCCGCGCTGGCGGAGTCCACGCGCGGCGTCGTGACGGAGACGCCCCAGTGGGCGACGTGCAGCGGGTCCACGATGGTGAGCCAGGTGTGGCGGTAGATCCCGCTCCCCGAGTACCAGCGGGAGTTGGGCTGCGCCGAGTTGTCCACGCGGACGGCGACGACGTTCACCCCGCTCACGAGGTGGCTCGTCGCGTCGTAGGCGAAGCTGCTGTAGCCGTAGGGACGCCGGCCGAGGTGGAAGCCGTTGATCCAGACGTCGCTGTTCATGTAGACGCCGTCGAACTCGAGCCAGACCTGGTGGCGCGCCGCGCCCGCGGGGAGGCGGAACGCCTTGCGATACCAGCCGGTCCCGGTGGGGAGGTACCCCGCACGCCCGCCGCCGGGAGCGTCCTGCCGCGGCGTCCCCTCGACGCTCCAGTCGTGCGGCAGGTCCAGACGGCGCCACGCGTGGTCGTCGAAGGCGGGGCGTTCCGCCCCCGCGGGGTCCCCCAGCGTGAAGCGCCAGCCGGGATCCATCGAGAGCCGCTGGCGCTGGGCCGAGGCCGGCTGAGGCGTCAGGGTGAGGGTGACGAGGCCGATCGCGAGGAGGGCCGAGGTGCGCATCATGTGCATCTCACGGTTCTGGAGTCGGAAGACATCACGCCACTCGGCCCATGCCGGTGCGCCGCTCTTCGTGCGCCGCCGTTCGCGCACCGCGGCTCGTGCGCTTATGCGCCTGTACACTAGGCCGTTCCGGGACGCCGCCGCAAGCACCTCCCGCCCGATTCCGCCGACCGATACATTGGCGAGGCACGCGGCACGTCCGGCCCCCGCTCAGGCAGGAGTACTCCCGATGCGCACTCGCCCCGCCCTCCTCGCCGCCCTCGCGGCCTGTCTCGCTCTCTCGACCGCCTTCCCCGCCCTCGCGCAGCAGACCGCCCCGGTGGCACCGGCGGTCGCGCTCGCGCCCGCGAGCTCCTGGGTCAGACGCAGCGCCCTCTACGAGGTCAACGTCCGCGACTTCTCGGCAACGGGCGACCTCAAGGGCGTCACCGCCGGGCTCGACCGTATCGTGGCGGCGGGAGCCGACGTGGTCTGGCTGATGCCGGTGCAGCCGCCGGGCGTCCTGAACCGGAAGGGCACCCTGGGCTCGCCGTACGGGATCCGCGACTACGGCGCGATCGACTCCGCCTTCGGGAC
>JADGQW010000139.1 GCA_017881505.1 Gemmatimonadales bacterium | reverse complement strand
CGTGCAGACGCGGATGATGACGATCAGCGACATCTTCGACGCCCTCACCGCCTCCGACCGGCCGTACAAGCGCGCGGTGCCGCTCCAGAAGGCGCTCGACATCATGCACGAAGAGGTCAAGACGGGGATGCTCGACGCGGACCTGTTGCGGCTGTTCGTGGACGGGAAGGTGTTCGAGAGGCTGGCGTAACGACACCGCCAGGTGATTCCGCTTCTCATCGACGCGCCGGGGCGATCCACCCCGGCGGTCGCTATTTGACTCTGCACCACCCGGCGGCCATCCTTGGAGTGACTTGGCCCCTCAACCGAGCGCACCGGACCGCGTCCTGTGCGCTCGTGCGTTCCGTAGGAGGGAACCCCAGGCGGAGGGCTCAACGATGCCCACCGTCCCCGGACGGTATTCCCGCACGACCGAACGGGTGTTCATCGCTGCCGTCATCCTGACGGCGGTCATCGCCGTGGGCGCCCCGCTGTACTTCTTCCTCGGGTACGTGCCGTCGGAGCGCAACGCCACCATCGAGTCGCTGAGCCGGGAGCTCGCCGCGCGTACGGACCAGCGGCAGATGGGGCTCGAGCGGTGGGTGCAGGACGGATTCCAGGACGCGGCCACGGTGGCGCAGTATCCGTCGGTGCGCGCGCTCCTCGCCGAGAGATCGGCGCGGCGGCGCCCCGCGGCGGCCGAGCGGGCGCACGTGGAGGAGCTGCTCACGCTCTTCGCGCGGACCCAGCAGTTCGGCCGCGTGCTCCTGGTGAGCGGCCGATCCGGTGGCATCGTCTCGGCCGGCTACGGCTCTCGCGTGCTCGCTCCCGACGAGCGGCGCCTGGTGCGCGCGGCGATCGAGACGGGAGTGCCGGCGGCGGGCTTCCACCGCCATCCCGTGACCCCGGACGCCGAGGTCGGATTCGCGGTTCGAGTGCAGGACGTGGGAGGACGCACGACGGGTGCGGTGCTCCTCGAGGCCGACCCCGAAGAGTGGATCTTCCCTTTCCTTCTCAGCGCGCAGCCCCTCCCCCAGCGGTCGTCGGAAGCGGTGCTCGTGGAGCAGCGCGGCGATTCCGTGACGTGGGTCAGCCCGCGTCGCAAGTCCACCGCGCCCCCCCTCACGGACCGGCGCCTCCTGGCCCGGACACGGGGCCTGCCGCTGGTCGATGCCCTGCGCGGCGTGAGCCGATTCGGTGCGTACGTCGACTATCACGGTGATCCGGTCTACGCCTCAACTCGGCCCATCCGAGGGACGCCGTGGGGCCTGGTCGTCAAGGTGGACCAGGAGGACGTCCTTGGCCTGTTCAATGCGCGGATGCAACAGGAGGCGGCGGGCTGGGGGACGGCGCTCCTCGCCCTCCTGGGCCTCGCGGGTACGCTGTGGTGGGGCGCGCGGCGCGCGGTCGCGTCCGCGGTCGATCGGGGGCTGGCGCACCAGGGAGCCGCGCTCGACCAGGCGAACGACATGGTGCTCTTCCTCGGGCTCGATGGCCGCATCAAGGGCGCCAACCGCCGGGCGGAGGAGTTCTACGCAGGGAAGGCCGGCGGGCTGATCGGCCGGCACTCGTTCGACCTGCGCCCGCCGGAGGCCCGCGCCGAGCTGCCGTCGCTCCTTGCGAACGTCCTGGAGGGCGCCAGTCTCTCCTTCGAGACGGTGCACGTGGCAGCCGAGGGGACGCCGGTGCCGGTGGAAGTCAGCGCCCGCCGCGTCCACCTCAACGACGGGGATCAACTCGTCACGATCGTCCGCGACATCCGGGAGCGGAAGGACGCCGAAGCGCGCATCCAGCGCCTCAATGCCGAGCTGGAGGCGCGCGTGACCGAGCGCACGGCACAGCTCGAGGCCGCGAATGCGGAGATGGAGGCCTTCACCTACTCGGTCTCGCACGACCTGCGGGCGCCGCTCCGCGCCATCGACGGCTACAGCCGGATGCTTGAGGAGGACCACGCGGGCCGCCTCGACGACGAGGGGCGGCGTCTCCTCGCCGTCGTGCGGCGCAGCACGAACGGGATGGGCGAGCTCATCGACGACCTGCTGGCGTTCTCGAGGGCGGGGGGAGGCGATGTCCGGCGGTCGCAGGTGGACATGGAGGCGCTCGCCCGCTCGGTCTGGGAGTCACTGACCACCCCCGCCGAGCGCCAGACCGTCGCGTTCCGGCTCGACCCGCTCCCGCCCGCCGAGTGCGACCCCGCCCTGATGCGGCTGGTCTGGACGAACCTCCTCTCCAACGCCCTCAAGTTCTCGGGTGGGAAGCTGGAGCGCACGGTGGAAGTCCGCTTCCACCAGGACGCCCACCGGACGACGTACGTCGTGAAGGACAATGGTGTCGGCTTTGACCCGCGCTATGGCCACAAGCTCTTCGGCGTGTTCCAGCGCCTGCACTCGGCCGCCGAGTTCGAAGGGCACGGCGTCGGGCTTGCGCTGGTGCAGCGCATCGTGCACCGCCACGGCGGCGAGGTGAGCGCCGTCGGCGCCGTGGGCGAAGGCGCCACCTTCTCGTTCACGCTCCCACGGGAGGGAGTCCCGGGATGACCGCACCAGACCCGGTGGACGTCCTGCTGGTGGAGGACAGTCCCGCCGACGCGGAGCTGACGCACCGCGCACTCCAGCGCGCGCGCCTCGCGAACCCCATCCTCACCGTCCGCGACGGCGCCGAGGCGCTCGAGTTCCTCTTCGGGACCGGTGCGTACGCCGACCGGGCCGGGGCCGATCCCCCGAAGGTCATCTTCCTCGACCTCAAGCTCCCCAAGGTGTCGGGCCTCGAGGTCCTCGAGCGGCTGAAGGCGGACCCGCGCACCCGCGAGATCCCCATCGTCATCCTGACGTCCATGGCGGATGGGCCGGACGTCAGGGCGGCGTACCGCCTGGGCGCCAACAGCTACCTGGTGAAGCCCGTGGACTTCGAGAAGTTCCTGGAGGCGGTGGCGCAGGCCGGGCTCTACTGGCTCCTCCAGAACAAGCCCTCACGCTGAGGGGTCCGTGAACGAGACGACGCGCATCCTGCTGCTGGAGGACGATCCCGCCGACGCGGAGCTTGCGGAGCGGGAGCTGCGCCGGAGCGGGCTCGCGTTCGCCTCCCTGCGCGTCGAGACGCGCGCCGCGTTCGTGGCGGCGCTGAGCGACTTCCGGCCCGACCTCATCCTCGCCGACTTCAACGTGCCGTCGTTCAGCGGCCTGGACGCTCTGTCGCTGTCGCTCCAGCTCGCCCCGACCACGCCGACGCTGATGGTCACCGGCGCCCTCAGCGACGAGACGGCCGCCGACTGCATCAAGGCGGGGGCGGTGGACTACCTGCTGAAGGGGCGGCTCGCGCGCCTCCCGGCCGCGGTCCATTCGGCGCTCGAGCACCGGAGGGACCTCGAGGAGAATGCGCGCTCCCATGAGGAGCTGCGCGCCGCCGAGCGACGGTACCGGGCCCTCTTCACGGAGTCGCGCGACGGGATGTTCGTCGTCGATGCCGCCACTGGACGCGTGGTCGACGCGAACGCCGCCATGCTGGCGATGTCGGGCTACCGGATGGAGCAGCTGCGCGGGACCGCGATGCTGGACCTCGTCTCACCCGCGTCGAGGGCCGCGGCGCAGACGGGGTGGGAGGCCACCGTGCGGGGCGGGTCGGTCGGCGCGGTCGAGGTGGAGCTCATCCGGCCCGACGGGACCCTCCTTCCCGTCGAGATCCGGGGGAGCGCGTACACCGAAGCCGACGGGGCGGCGCGGCTCTTCGGCGTGGTGCGGGACATCTCCGAGCGCCGCCAGCGGGAGCGGGAGCTGCGGGCCAGCGAACAGCGGCACCGGGCGCTCTTCGAGGAGGCGCCCGACGCCATCTTCGTCGCGGACGCGGTCACGGGGTTGTTCCTCGACGCCAACCGCGCGGGCCGGGAGCTGGCCGGACGGGACGTCGAAGCGTTGCGCGGCATGCATCAGGCGGATCTGTTCCCGGCGGAGGAGCGCGACGCGGTGCGGACGGCGTTCTTCCAGGCAGCCGCGCGGACCGACCACGTCCCGCCTCAATTCCGGGTCCTGCACCGTGATGGCCACCTGACGCCGGTGGAGATCTCGAGCAATCTGATGGCCGACGAGTCGGGGCATCCCGTCCTCGTCGGCGTGTTCCGCGACGTCACGAAGCGCCGCGCCGCCGAGGCCTCGGCCCTGCAAAGCGCGGAGCGATTCCGCCGCGTGGTGGAAGGGGCCCCGGAGGCGCTCTTCACCTACGCGGACGGGAAACTCACATACCTCAACCCCGCCGCGCTGCGGCTCTTCGGCGCCGCGTCGGCCGAAGTGCTCCTCGGCCAGCCCGTCTTCGATCGCGTGGATCCCGCGTACCGGGCGACGGCCCTCGAGCGGTCGCGGCAGACACTGGAGGAGCACCGCCCCGTCCCACCCCTCGAGGAAGTCTTCCTCCGGCTCGACGGCACGCCGTTCCACGTGGAGGTCGCTTCCGGGCCCTTCCCGCACGGCGACCGTCCGGGCGCGCTCGTGTTCTTCCGGGACATCGCGGAGCGACATGCCGCCGAACTGGCCCTGCACGAGAGCGAGATCCGCTTCCGCCAGGTCGTCGAGGGCGGGCCGGAGGCCCTCTTCATCTCGACGGACCTGCACTTCACCTACGTGAACCCCGCCGCCCTGAATCTCTTCGGCGCCGCCTCGGCCGCGGACCTCATCGGCCGATCCACCCTCGAGCGCATCAGCCCGGACTTCCACGCCATCGTCCGCGAGCGCGCACGACAACTCCTCGGCGGGCTGCCCGTGACCTCCCCCGCCGAGCTGGTGTACTTGCGGCTCGACGGAACGCCGTTCGACGTCGAGGTCAGCACGGTGCCCTTCGCGACCGGCGACGGATCGAGCGTGCTCGTCTTCTTCCGCGACGTGACCGAGAGCAAGCGGCGGACCGCTGAGCTGGCGCTCCTCAGCACGGCCCTCACGCAGGCGGGCGAGGTGGCGTTCATCACCGACACCGCCGGCACGATCCAGTACGTCAATCCCGCCTTCGAGCGCGTGACCGGGTACAGCGCCGCGGAGGCCATCGGCCGGAACCCCCGCATCCTCAAGAGCGGCGTGCAATCCTCCGAAGTCTACCGGCGGATGTGGGAAACCCTCGCCGCGGGGCAGGCCTTCACCGGCACCTTCGTGAACCGCCGGAAGAACGGCGACCACTACGTGGCGGAGGTGATCGTCTCGCCGGTGCGCGACGCCTCCGGCGCCGTGGTGCGGTACGTCGCCATGCAGCGCGACACCACGCACGAACACGATCTCGAGGAGCAGCTGCGCCAGGCCCAGAAGATGGAGGCGGTGGGCCAGCTCACGGGCGGCATCGCCCACGACTTCAACAACCTGCTCGGCGTCATCCTCGCGAACACCTCCCTGCTCGGCGCGGCCCTGAGAGGCCAGGAGCCGGAGGTGCGGAGCTACCTCGCGGACATCGAGCAGTCGGCCGCTGCCGGAAGCGCGATGGTGAAGAAACTGCTCGCCTTCGGACGGCGCGAGCGCCTCGCGGCGGCGCCGCTCGATCTCGGACACGCGTTGCGCGACGTGGAGCGCACCCTGCGCCGGTTCCTCCCCGAGACCATCGCCATCCGCATGGACGTCCCCGAGCAGGGACCGAGCGCGGTGGCGGACGGTGGCGCGCTCGAGCAGATGCTGCTCAACCTCGGCACCAACGCGCGCGACGCGATGCCGGGCGGTGGCACGCTCACGATCACCCTGCGCGAGGTCGAGATCCGGGAGCACGATGCCCTGCTCTTCCATGAGGCCGACCAGCCGGGGAGCTATGTGTGCGTCGGCGTGACGGACACGGGCACGGGGATGGATGCGCCCACGATGGCGCGGATCTTCGAGCCGTTCTTCACGACCAAGCCTCCCGGCGCCGGAACGGGGCTCGGCCTGGCGATGGTCTTCGGCCTGATGAAGCAGCACGGCGGCTTCGTACGGGCGTACAGCGAGCTGGGGCACGGGACGACGGTGCGGCTCTATTTCCCGGCGGCCGCGGAGGCGGGAGCCGCGCCCGATCGCGCGGAGGCACCGGCCCGCCTGCTCCGCGGCACGGAGACCATCCTCGTGGTGGAAGACCAGGAGATGCTGCGCCGGGCGACGGCGCGGGCGCTGGGGAAGCTGGGATACCAGGTCCTCGTGGCCGCCGACGGTGAGGAAGGTCTCCTGATGTTCGGCGCCCACGCGGAGCAGATCAGCCTCATCGTCTCGGACCGGGTGATGCCGGATCTGGGAGGCGTCGAGATGTACCAGCGCCTCCGCGGCGCGGGGCACCGGATCCGGTTCCTGTTGATGAGCGGCTACGCCGCCGATGTCGGCGGCATCACGCCGGTGCCGAAGGAGCTGTCGGTCCTCGAGAAGCCGTGGACGGTGGAGGCGCTCGCGTGGAGGATCCGCGAGCTGCTCGACGCCCCGCCGCCGGCGTAGCGCGCACGTGCAGCACCGCCGCCCGGGAGGCCCCGTGCGGCGGCGTGTCGCTTCGCGGCGAGCGAGGAGGGCGAGCGGCCTACGCCGCCGCCGTGTGGAGGACCTCGCTGACGGCGTCGCGCAACGCGTGCTGCGAGAAGGGCTTCATGATGGTGGCGAAGGCGCCGCACGCCTTGGCCATCGTGAGCAGCTCCTCGCGCGGGGCGAAGCCGCCCCCGGACATCACGACCACCGGCACGCGCAGGCCGCGCTGCTGCATACGCACCAGGAGCTCCATCCCGTCCATCGCGTTCATGTAGACGTCGGTGAGGACGAGGTCGAAGGTCAGAATGTCCAGGAGACGGAGCGCCTCCTCACCGTCGGGGACGTCCCAGACCTGGTGGCCCTCGCGGATCAGGACCCGCCGCACCGCGCCGCGCACGTGCGCGTGATCGTCCACGACCAGTATCCGTGCCATCCGCATCTCCCCCGCCGTGCTCGACGGCGTTCCTACGCGTCCAGGTGCGGGCCGGTCGCGAAGTCCTCGCGGCGGAGCGGCGTGAGAGGCGCCTCGCGCGCCAGTGTGCCGAGGCGGTGGACGAGCGTGAGGGCGCGCGTCAGGGCCGCCTCGAGCGCCCCCAGCTCCTGCTGGAACCGCCAGCTATCCGTCAGCGCGCCCTCGGCGATCTCGTCTGCCGACGTCACCACGGCGGTGAGCACGCTCTCCAGTTCGTTGGCCACCTGGCCCGAGGGGCCCGAGCGGCCTTCGTGCGACGTCATGGTTGTATCCTCGATGCGACTAGTTCGCGACGTAGGCGATGCTCGCCTGGACCAGGCGGGGGGGCACGCCCTGCACCGCCGGCTCGGCGCTGACCGCT
>JADGQW010000025.1 GCA_017881505.1 Gemmatimonadales bacterium | reverse complement strand
GCGTCCTCCTCGAAGACACCCGCCACGTCGTGCCCCGCCGCAAGGAGGCGCGGCGCCAGCGCGCCGAGGTACCGCTCGGCGCCGCCGACGAGCCCGCGCGTCCAGTTCACGATCGCGATGCGCATCGCGCCGGGCTCCCTCAGGCCGCCGCGTAGGCGTCGAGGCAACGGTCCACGACGCGATCCCAGGTGAAGCGCTCCAGGACCCGCGCGCGGCCGGCGGCGCCCATCGCGGACGCCTCGGCGGGATGGTCCCGCACCCAGCGGAGCCGCTCGCCGAGCGCCTCCGGATCGTTCGGAGGAACGAGGAATCCGGTCACGCCGTCGTCGACCACTTCCGGCAGGCTCGCCACCCGAGTCGCGATCGCGGGGAGGCCGCACGCCATCCCCTCCAGCAGCGTCTGCCCGAGGAGCTCCGGCACCGGGGTCTCGCCGCCGTACATCCCCCGGTACACGCTGGGCAGGACGACGCACGCCGCGCCGCGGTACGCCGCCACGAGCGCCGCGTCGTCGCAGTCGTGCCGGAACCGGACCGTCTTCCCCACGGCCAGCGCGTGCAGGTCCGCGAGGTAGCGCGCGTCGGGAGCGGGGCCGACGATCTCCACCGGGAGGTCGGCCGGCACGGCGCGGAGGAGGTCGTCCACGCCCTTGTGAGGGAGGAGCCGTCCCACGAAGAGCGCCGCCCCGGTGCACGCCACCGCGGAATCGGGCGCGAACCGCACCGTGTCCACGCCGCCGAGGATGACGCGCGCGGACGGGTTCCCGTCGTGCCCCGCGACGTGCCGGCTGTACGCGCTGATGTGGAGGTGGCCCGCGTACCACCGGTCGGTCGAGAAGTACGCCGAGACGTCCCAGCCGCCTCCGCCCAGGTCGGAGACGAACACCCGCCGGCCGGTGAGCCGCCCGAAGAGCGCGGCGGCGCTGCTGGCCACGACGTGCTGCTGATGGCAGTGGATGACGTCGGCGTCGCGGAGCGCGGCGAAGAGCCCGGGAGCGATGGGATTCGCGCGCTGGCCGCCGACGAGCCACGGCCCGCCGAGGATGCGGATGACGAGCCGACCCTCCGTCCGCTGCGCGGCGGCGTCGCCGAAGGTCACGAGGGTGGTCTCCGTCCGCTCGCTCATCGCGCGCGCCAGCTCCAGGGCGTACCGCTCCGCGCCGCCGACGACCCCGTCGGGGCCGAAAAGGGCGGGGACGACGTGCGTCACCCTCACTTCACCGCTTCCAGGTCGAAGTAGAGGAACCAGGCGGGGAAGATCCAGACAAGGCGGTGTTCCCACCAGTCGGGGAAGCGCCGGGCGAGCAGGGCGACGAGCCGGTCCAGGAGCTTGCCGCGGAAGAAGACGCTGGCGCGGCGCTTCCGGAACTCGACGCCGACGGAGACGCCAAGGGGATGTCCGGCGAGGAAGTAATCGAACGAGCGCAGGGCGAGGGCGCGGCGGTGCGTGGGATCGGTGAAGGCGTTCGCGCTGGAGAAGTGGGGCGTGGTGACGAGGAACGTCCCGCCGGGGCGCAGCACCCGGTGGACCTCCCGCACCAGGGCCACGAGGTCGGCCACGTGCTCGACCACGTCATACGCGCCCACGGTGTCGAACGCGGCGTCGCGGAAGGGGAGCCCCTCGTCGAGATCCGCCACGAGGTGCGGCCGCGCGGTGCGCGCCAGGTCGAGGCGCACGGCGCCGGGTATCTGGTCCGCCGTGCCGCAGCCGATGTTGAGGGCGCGCGGGGCCGCCGGAGCGTCGTTCATCGTCCGAGTAGTGGGCCCTGCAGGGTTCGAACCTGCGACCAACGGATTATGAGTCCGCCGCTCTAACCACCTGAGCTAAGGGCCCGGAGCCTGCGCCTCCTGGTGCGACTCAGATCACGCCCCCCCGCCGGAACATCCCCGCCGGGTCGTACTGCCGCTCGTACAGGTCGAGGACCTCCTCGCGCGTGACCACCGCCACGCCCGACTTCGCGACCTCGATCCCCGCGGCGTAGTTCGCCAGCTCCGCCGCTTCGCGCACCTGCGCCCCCGCGGCCAGCGCCGTCCCCGCCCACGCCGTCACCGTGTCGCCGGCGCCGGAGACGTCGTACACCTCCCGCGCCATCGTGGGGATGCGCGTGATCGCGCTGTCCCGCCCCACCAGCACCATCCCGTCGGGGCCGAGGGTCAGGAGGAGGTTCTGGACGTCGAGCCGCTCCATCGCCTGCGGGATGGCGTCGGGGTGCTCCAGGTCCACGGCGGCTCCCAGCGCATGCTCCAGCTCCCGTCGGTTGGGTTTGAAGAGCGTCGCGCCGCCATATGCGAAGAAATTGCGGAACTTGGGGTCCACGACCGTCGGGATGCCGCGCGCCTTCGCGGCCTTGTGCACCGTCTCGATCACGGCCGGCGTCAGGACGCCCTTGTTGTAGTCCTCGAACAGCACGGCGTCGGCGTCGGCGATGAGCCGGAGCGCGCTCGCGATCAGCGCGGCTTCGGCCTCGCCGTCGAGGGCGCGGTCCTCCTCCTCGTCGATGCGCACCAGCTGCTGCCCGCGGGCCACGACCCGCGTCTTCGAGGTGGTGGGCCGGGCCGCGAGGGCGAGGATCCCCTCGTCGGAGATGCCCGCCGCGGCGATCTCGGCGCGGAGCTGCTGGCCCCGCCGGTCGTCGCCGAGCGTGGCCACCAGCGAGACGTGCGCGCCGATCGCCGCCACGTTCGCCGCCACGTTGGCCGCTCCCCCCACCGCGTGCCGGCGCTCGTACACCGTCACCACGGGGACCGGGGCCTCCGGCGAGATGCGGTCCACGTCGCCCAGGAGGTACACGTCGAGCATCGCGTCGCCGACCACCACGATGCGCCGCTGGCGCATGCCGCCGAGGATCGCCATCACCCGCTCACGTGGGATCACGGAACGCTCTCCAGGAGGTTGGCCGCCAGGACGCCGATCTCGAGGCAGGACGTTAGCCCCGGCGACTCGATGCCGACAAGGTTCACCCAGCCGGGCCGTCCCCGGTCCGACTCTTCGCGGATGACGAAATCGCGGAACGGCTCACCCGGCCCCTGCAGCTTGGGGCGGATCCCCGCCAGGTCGGGCGCGAGGTCCTCCGGCGCCAGGCCCTCGAGGAAGCGCGACACCGCCGCGTGGAACGCGTCGCGCAGCCCGTCCGCCACGTGGTAGTCCTGCCGCCGGTCGCGCAGGTACTCGAGGTCCGGCCCGAGCCGCACGCCCCCCGCGAGATCGAGGGTGACGTGGATGCCGAGACTCTCCTTCGGCGGGGCGGGGTAGATCAGGTGCCGCGCGAGATGGCTCTTCGCCGGGGCCACGCGGAAGTACCGGCCCCGCGCGTACCGCTGGCGGTACCCGCACGCGTCCAGGTCGAACCCGGCCAGGCCCGCCACGGTGTCGGCGTCGAGCCCCCCCGCGTTGACCACCCACGTCGCGTTGATCGCCCCCGTCTCGCCGCCGCCGTCCCGGGCGGTGACCCGGTGGCCTCCGGTGACCGGCTCGGCGCCGCACACCTCCTGCCGCCACGCCACCGTCGCGCCGTGCGTCTCGGCGTCGGCCAGGAGCGAGGCCATCAGCGCGTGGGAGTCCACGATCCCGGTGTCGGGGGACCAGAGCGCGGCCGTGCACCGGACGTGGGGCTCGAGGTCGCGGGCCTGCCGCGCGGTGAGCACCTCGAGGGTCCGGACGCCGTTCGCCTCCGCCTGCGCCTGGATCTGCGCCAGCTTCGGTTCGTCCTCGGCCACCGCCGCGACGATCAGCTTCCCCAGCCGCTGGTGCCCCACGCCCCGCGCCTCGCACCAGGCGTACAGTCCGGCGTTCCCGCGCACGCAGAGCCGGGCCTTGAGACTCCCCGCCGGATAGTAGATCCCGGCGTGCACCACCTCGCTGTTGCGGCTGCTCGTCTCGACGCCGAACCGTTCGTGGCGCTCCAGCACCACGACCGAGCGGCCCCGCGCGGCGAGCTCCCGCGCGCAGGCCAGACCGACGACTCCCGCTCCGATGACGATGGCGTCCGCGTCCAACGGCCTTTCTCCGGCCCTCGAAGGGTGCGAATATAGCTCTCGCGGCGCGCAGCGGCGCGTCGCCTGCATCGAGAGTCTCTCAGACGCGGAGGGTGATGGTGCCAGTGGATGGCCGTGCGCTGGCGAGGATGCTGGTGCCGCGCCGGGTCCGCAACTGGCTGCGGAGCCCACGCGCGTCACTCCGCTGGATCGGTGACGGCGTCCGCGACGCCCTCGTCGGCCCGGTCGACTTCGACGTGCGAGCTGGGTGGCGCCTCGCATGCCCCCGCGCTGCGCGGCGCGCCTACCGCGCGCACGTGGACGATCCCGAGCAGGTGGCCGAACTGGACGCCTTCATCGCCACGTGCTGGGCGCCGGTGCGGCTCTTCGACGTCGGCGCGCACTTCGGCCTCTTCAGCTTCGCGGCGCTGCGATACGGCGGGCCGGGGTCCGGAGCCGTGGCCGTGGAGCCATCGCCCGTCGCCACCCGGATGCTGCGGCGGGTCGCCGTCGCCAATGGCGCTGCGGATCGCATCGAGGTGGTGCGGGCGGCCGCGGGCGCGGGAAGAGGGCGCATCGGGATGGTGGACGTGGGTGTCCAGGCCGCCGGTTACTTCATCACCGCCGACGCGGCGCATCCCGCGACCGAGCAGTCCGCCGTCCCGCTGGTCACGGTGGATGCGCTGGCGCTGCAGTTCGGCGCCCCCACCCACCTCAAGGTGGACGTCGAGGGGGCCGAGGAGGCGGTGCTGCGTGGCGCCCTTGCGGTCCTGCGGAGCGCTGAGCCGCCCCTCCTCTTTCTCGAGTTCCATCACGGGATGCTGCGCGAGCGCGGAGGCGCGGCGCCGGCCGCTGCCGTGGACCTCCTCGCCTCCTTGGGGTTTGTCATATACGACACGAACGGTCGTCTTTGGGACCGCGAGGAGCTGCTGCGCCGCGACCTGGTACGGGTGATGGCGCGGCGGTAGTCCTGGCTGCCTTGGCGTCTGGCCCCTGGCGACTGTGCCCGGCGTCTTGGCGTCTGGTACCTGGCCTCTGATATTGCCCCCCGTGCGCCGCCCCCATCCGTACGCCGTCCTCTGCGCCGCCGTCCTCGCCGTGTCGTGGGCCGCGCCCCTCATCCGGCTCACCGCGGCGCCGCCGCTGGCGATCGCCGCCTGGCGGCTGACCTTCGCCTCGCTGGTGCTCCTCCCCCTCTTCGCGCGCCCGGCGGCGCGGGCGGGGTGGCGCGACTTGGGGCCGCGCGAGCGGTGGATCGCCGCGCTCGCCGGCGTCGCGCTCGCGCTCCACTTCGCGGCATGGATCACGTCCCTCCGCCTGACCAGCGTCGCGGCCTCGGCGGTGCTGGTGGCGCTCTCGCCGGTGTTCGCCTGGGTGCTCTCCGCGGTCTTCCTCCGCGAGCGGCCGTCGCGGCTCCAGGGGGCGGGCATCGTGCTGGGCGTCCTGGGCGCCGCGGTGATCGCGCTCGGTGGCGCGCGGAGCGGCGGGCGGGCCGTCCTCCTCGGCGACCTTCTCGCGCTGGTGGGCGCGGTGTGCGCCGCGGCGTACTTCGTGATCGGCCGGCGGCTCCGCGCCCGCCTCGGGCTCGTGGCCTACGTGACCCCGGTCTACGGCGTGGCCGCCGCGGTGCTGCTCCTCTGGGCCGCCGGGCGCGGCGAACTGTTGGGGCCGTTCGGCCCCGCCGACTGGGCGATCTTCGCGGCCCTCGCCGCGGGGCCGATGCTCGTCGGCCACACCGGCTTCAACTACGCGCTCCGCTACCTCCCGGCGTACACCGTCAACGTCGGCGTCCTCGCCGAGCCGGTGGGGGCGACCCTCATCGCCTGGACCCTCCCGGCGATCGCGGAAGCGCCCTCGGCGTGGGACCTCGGGGGCGGCGCCGTCGTCCTCGCCGGGGTCGCGCTGACGCTCCTCGGCAGCGGACGCGCGGCGCCCGAGGCGGCCGGTTAGCTTTCGGGCCGGATGAACACCCCCACCGTGGACGTCTTCCGCGGCGCCATCATCGAATCGCGCCACCGCGTCTCCGTGGCCGTGACGGACGCGGAGGGCGCGCTCGTGGCCCGGGCCGGCGACGCCGACCTCGTCACCTTCTGGCGGTCCGCCGCGAAGTTCTTCCAGGTGATGCCGCTCGTCCTGGGCGGGGGCGCCGAGGCGCTGGGCCTCACCGACCCGGAGTTGGGGCTGGCCTGCGCGTCGCACAACGGCGAGCCGCGGCACCGCGAGCTCGCGGCGTCGGTCCTCGCGAAGGCGCAGTGCGGGGAGGACGACCTCGCGTGCGGTCCGCATCCGTCCCTCGCGGAGCCCGTCGCGCGGGCGATGGCGGCGCGGGGCGAAAAGCCGACGCGGCTCCACAGCAACTGCTCCGGGAAGCACGCGGCGATGCTCGCGCAGGCGCGGTTCCGCGGCTGGACGACGGCGGGGTACGCCGAGGCGGACCATCCGGTGCAGCGCGGCTGCATCGAGGAGGTCGCGCGGTGGAGCGGCGTCCCGGCGGCGGCGATCGGCAGGGCGGTGGACGGCTGCGGCGTGGTGTGCTTCGCCCTCCCCCTCCGCGCGATGGCCCTCGCCTATGCCCGGCTCGGCGCGCGGCGCCTCGCGGGTGACGGGGGTGCGGCGCGGGAGGCGGCGGCGGATCGGCTGGTGCGCGCCGTGACGGCGGAGCCGTTCCTCCTCGCCGGGACGGCGCGCTTCTGCACCGAGGTGCTGACCACCAGCGGTGGGCGCGTGGTCGCGAAGGTGGGTGCGGAAGGCGTCTATTGCGCGGCGCTCCCCGAGAAGGGGCTCGGCATCGCGCTCAAGGTCGAGGATGGGGACTCCCGCAGTTCCATCGTCGCGCTCGTGGCGGTGCTCGAGCAGCTGGCGCCCGGGGTCGCGGCGGTGGCGCCGGAGTGGCGCTCTCCCCCGGTGACGAATCTGCGGGGACAGGTGGTCGGACGGATGGAGGCGCAGGTCCCGCTCCAGCCGGGCGGAGGATGAGCGCCGGCGCGATGCGGAGGAATGATGTCGGGGCGCAAGGCGGCGATGCGCGCCGCCGAACGGGAGGGGATACCGTGATGCCGATGGATGCCGGGACCCGGGGATTGGTGCGCGTGGCGCTGGGGCTCTTCGACCTGCCGGAGGCGGTGCTCGAGGAGCGGATGCGCAGCGCGCGCGCCGTGGGCACGCCCCCTCTCTGGCTCGAGGAGCTGCTCCTCTCGAGCGTCCTGTTCGTCGGCTATCCGCGCGCCTTTCTCGCCGCGGGCGCGCTGCGGCGAATCGAGCCCGACCCCGCGGAGGGGGGCGAGCCCTCGCAATACGAGGGGTGGCGCGAGTGGCTCGCGCGCGGCGAGGCCACCTGCCGCGTCATCTACGGTCCCCACTACGATCGCCTCCGCGAGAACATCAAGGCCCTGCATCCGGCGCTCGACACCTGGATGATCGTGGACGGCTACGGCAAGACGATGAGCCGACCCGGCCTCGACCTCGCGCGGCGGGAGCTCTGCTCCGTCGCGATGCTCATCCCGCAGGACGCGCCGCGGCAGCTCCTCTCGCACCTCAAGGGCGCGCTCAACGCCGGCGCCGCCCCTGGCGCGGTGGAGGGCGTGGTCGAGCTCGCCGCGGCCGAGCGGCTCCCCGAGGCGCGCGTGGCCGTGGCGCGCCAGCTGTGGCGCGAGCTGCGCGACACCCTGGCGCACGACTAGATGTTCATCGACGAAGTGCTGGTGGATCTCCTCGCGGGGGACGGCGGCTCGGGGATGTGCGCCTTCCGCCGCGAGAGTCGCGTCCCCAAGGGGGGGCCCTCGGGCGGGGACGGCGGGAGGGGCGGCAGCATCTACGTCGTGGCGCATCCCGGTCTCTGGACGCTGCTCGACTTCACCTATCACCGGCGCTGGACGGCGGGGAACGGCGGGCACGGCGGCCCCAACCAGGAGACGGGGAAGTCGGCCGAGGACGTGGAGATGCCGGTGCCCCTCGGCACCGAGGTGCGCGACGCCGACGGCGTGCTGCTCGGCGAGGTCCTGGAGGAGGGAGACCGGCTCCTCGTGGCGAAGGGGGGGCGCGGCGGGCAGGGCAATCAGCACTTCGCCACGCCGACCCACCAGGCGCCGCACGAGTTCCAGCCGGGAGAGGACGGCCAGCACCGGCGCATCAAGCTGACCCTCAAGCTCATCGCGCACGTGGGGCTCCTCGGCGAGCCGAACGCGGGGAAGAGCACCCTCCTCGCGACGGTGACGGCCGCGCGGCCCAAGATCGCGGCGTATCCCTTCACCACCCTCGAGCCCAACCTCGGCGTGGTGTCGCTCAGCGGGCAGCGGTCCTACGTGATCGCCGACATCCCCGGGATCATCGAGGGGGCGCACGCGGGGAAGGGGCTCGGGCTCCAGTTCCTGCGCCACGTCGAGCGCACGCGGCTCCTGGTCCTGATGGTGCCCCTCGACGCGCCGGACCTCGCCGCGTCGTACGCGATGCTGCGGATGGAGGCGGAGCGGTTCTCGCCGGTGCTCGCGGCGAAGCCGCACTGCGTCGCGTGGACCAAGGCCGACCTGGTGCCGGAAGGGGAGCTGCCGCCCTTGCCGCCGACCCCCGACGCGTTCGCGCAGTTCGTGCTGTCGAGCGTGTCCCATCGCGGGCTCGACGTGTTCCTCGACGCGCTGTGGCGCCGCCTCGCCGCCGAGGGCGCGGCCGAGGAGGCGCCGGTCGGTTTGCCGTGACGCGTGCCCCCGGGACCGGCGGCGCACCGCCGCCCGGCTCCGGCACGTCGGATGGTCGGCCCTCGGACGCGCCTGCGCAGGTGCTCACGCTTCGCCGAGACGACCCCCTCTTTCCCAAGGCGCTTCGCGCCGTCCGGCCCGAGGTCGAGGTGCTCTTCGCCCTCGGCGACCTGACGCTGCTCGAGCGTCCCATCGTCGCCATCGTCGGTAGCCGCGAACCGACCACCTACGGCATCAAGGTGGCGTACGAGGCTGCCCGCGAAGCGGCGCGCGCAGGCCTTGTCGTGGTGAGTGGGATGGCCCGCGGTCTCGACGCGCGCGCGCACCGCGGCGCCCTCGACGGCGGCGGCAAGACGATCGCCGTGCTGGGCTGCGGGATCGGCGTGCCGTATCCGAAGGAGAACCTGGCCCTCCTGCGCTCGATCCCGGAGCACGGCCTCCTGCTCAGCGAGTATCCGCCGGGCGAGCGGCCGTCAAAGTGGTCGTTCCCCGCCCGGAACAGGATCATCGTGGCGCTCGCGAAGTGCCTG
Source organism: Gemmatimonadales bacterium (assembly GCA_017881505.1). GTDB lineage: Bacteria > Gemmatimonadota > Gemmatimonadetes > Gemmatimonadales > JACORV01 > JADGQW01. Next base: position 13,292 of record JADGQW010000025.1, on the reverse strand, counting down.
CTCGTCGTCGAGGGTCGCGCCAAGGGTGGGACGAGCAATACGGTGCGCTGGATGGCCGAGCTGGGTCGGTCCGTGCTCGCCGTCCCCGGCAGGATTGACGAGCCGGTCGCCGAGGGACCGAACCGGCTCATCCAGGACGGCGCGTGGCCCTACCTGACGCCGCAGGACCTCCTGCAGCACTTCGGCCTCGTGTGGGACGGGCTGTCCGGTGCGGCGGAGGGAGCGGGCGAGCCGGCGCGGACCGATCGCCGCCGCGCTGACGCCGGCGCGAGCCGGGCGCCGGTCCCGCTCGACGACGACGTGCTCGCGGCGCTGAGCGGCCTCGCCGCCGCCGAGGCCGCGGTCTTCGACGTCGTCACCCCCGAGCCGGTGCACGTGGACCGTCTCGCCGAGCGCGCCGGCCTCGAACCCGCCACGCTCCTCGCCGCGCTCTCGTCCCTCGAGATCAAGGGCCTCGTCGCCCAGCTCCCCGGGAAGCAGTTCCGGCTCGCGTCGTGACGCCGCGCCACCTCTACGTCCACGTGCCGTTCTGCCGGCGGCGCTGCGTGTACTGCGACTTCAGCATCGCCGTGCGCCGCACCATCCCCGTCGGGCACTACCTCGCCGCGCTGGCGGCGGAGCTGGCGCGCGTGGGCCGCCCCGCCGACCTCGCCACGGTGTACCTCGGCGGCGGCACCCCCTCCCTCCTCGGTGCCGCGGGCGTCGCCGCCCTCGCTGCCATCGTCGGCGCGCGGCCGGGACTCGAGGAGTTCACCATCGAGGCCAACCCCGAGGACGTCACCGCCGAAGCGGTGCGCGCCTGGGTGCGCGCCGGAGTGAACCGCCTCTCCCTTGGCGCGCAGAGCTTCGACGAGCGGGTGCTCGAGTGGATGCACCGCAGCCACGGCGCCGCGGCCATCGGCGAAGCCGTCGCTCGCGCGCGCCACGCCGGGATCGCCAACGTCTCCCTCGACCTCATCTTCGCCCTTCCCGACGCACTGGACCGCCGCCTCGAGGACGACCTCGACCGCGTCCTCGCCCTCGACCCGGCGCACATCTCCCTCTACGGCCTGACGGTGGAGGAGCATACCCCGCTGGGCCGCCGCGTGGCGCGCGGCGCGCTGGCGCACGCCTCCGAGGAGCGCTACGAGGCCGAGTACCTCCTGATCCACGAGCGCCTCGCCGCGGCCGGGTACGCCTTCTACGAGGTGTCGAACGCGGCGCGGCCCGGCGCGGAAGCGGTGCACAACCGCGCCTACTGGCGCCTCGCGCCGTACCTCGGCCTGGGCCCCTCGGCGCACAGCTTCGACGGCGCGTCGCGCTGGTGGAACGAGCCCGCCTACGCCCGGTGGCACGCGAAGCTCTCGCGCGGCGACGCCCCCGTCGCCGGGCGCGAGATCCTCGCCCCCGCGCAGCAGCGGCTCGAGGCGCGGTACCTGGGACTCCGCACGGCGGAGGGCATCGTCCTCGACGAACCGCTGGAGCCGGCGCTCGCCGCGGCGGTGAGCGCCTGGGTCGCGGCCGGCTGGGCGGAGGTCGACGCGCCGCGCCTCCGCCTCACGCCCCGCGGATGGCTGCGGCTGGACGAGTTGGCCACGTTCCTCTAAATTGCGGCAGGACATAACGTTGACCATGCCGAACGAACCGCTCTCCGCGCGCGAGCGTCGGGTTCTCGAGGCGGTCGTCCAGAGTTACGTGGAGACCGCCGAACCAGTGGGCAGCCGCATCCTGGCCCGCCGGTTCGGCCTCGGCGTGTCCGCGGCGACCATCCGCAACGCGATGAGCGACCTCGAGGACAAGGGGTTGCTCACCCACCCGCACACCTCGGCGGGTCGCGTGCCGACCGACCGCGCGTATCGCCTGTACGTGGATTCCCTGATCAATCTCGCGCGCCCGACGCAGCGGGAGGAAGACGCCATCCGCGAGGAGCTCACGGCCGAGGGCTCGGCGGTGGGGTCCATCCTCCGGCGCGCCGCGCAGGTCCTCAGTGTCCTGACCCAGGAGCTCGGCGTGGCGGTGGCGCCGGCCCTCGACGCGGCGGTGCTCGAGCAACTCGAGCTGATGAACGTCTCGGCCGAGCGCCTCCTCCTCGTCTTGACGCTGGGCGGCGGCCTGGTGCGGACCATCTTCGTGGAAGTGCCGGGGCACATCCATCCGCACGCGGTGGCCACGATCGCCGCGATCCTCAACGACCGCCTCGCCGGGTGCACGCTGCGCGAGATCCGGCAGTCGCTCCGCGAGCGGGTCCGCGACTCGGCGAGCACCCCCGAGGAATCGGAGCTGCTCGACATCTTCGTCTCCACGAGCGAGCAGCTCTTCGACGCCCCGCCGCCGGGCCCCGACGACGTCCACCTCGGCCGGCCCAGCCTCCTCGCCGACCAGCCGGAGTTCGCGGAGGGCCCGCAGATGCGCGAGCTCCTCGCCCTCACCGAGCAGCGCGAGCACCTCCGCAGCGTCCTCGCCGAGCGGGCGAAGACCTTCGGGATGACGGTGACCATCGGCGGCGAGAACCGCACGGCGGAGCTGGCCCGCCTCTCCCTCGTCACCTCCCCCTATCACGCCGGCGCGCTCTCGGGGGTCATCGGCGTCATCGGCCCGACGCGGATGCCCTACGAGAAGGTGCTGGCGCTCGTCGAGCACACCTCGCGGATGGTGAGCGACTTGCTGCGATGAGCGACTACTACGCCCTGCTCGGCGTCGGGCGCGACGCCGAGGCCGCCGCGATCAAGAAGGCCTACCGCAAGCTGGCGATGCAGCACCACCCCGACCGCAACGACGGCGACAAGGGGGCGGAGTCGCGCTTCAAGGAGATCACGGAGGCCTACGAGGTGCTCCGCGACCCCGAGAAGCGGCAGCTCTACGACCGCTACGGCGAGGCGGGGCTGCGCGGCTCGGCGGGGCAGCGGGCGGGCTTCCATCCGTTCGACATCTCCGAGGCGCTCAACATCTTCATGCGCGACTTCGGCGGCTTCGGCGGATTCGAGGAGATCTTCGGCGGAGGGCGCGGCGGGCCGGCCGACCGGCGCGGAGGCGACCTGCGGGCCGCCGTCACGCTCACCCTCGCCGACGTGGCGCAGGGGGCGAAGAAGCAGCTCCGCTACCGGGTGATGGTGGCGTGCGACACCTGCAAGGGCACCGGCGCCAAGGCGGGCACGAGCGCGAAGGCGTGCGCCACCTGCGCGGGGAGCGGCGAGGTGCGCCGCGCCCAGCGCTCGATCTTCGGCCAGTTCTACTCCGTCACCCCGTGCCCGACGTGCGCGGGGGAGGGGCAGATCATCGCCGACCCGTGCACCGTCTGCCGCGGCGACGGCCGGATGCGGTCCGACCGCACCGTGAGCGTGGACGTGCCGCCGGGGGTCTCCTCCAACAACTACCTCACGCTCCGCGGCCAGGGGCACGCGGGTCCCCGCGGCGGCGCACCGGGCGACCTCGTCGTCACCCTGGAGGTGGAGGAGGACGAGCGCTTCGAGCGCCACGGCGACGACCTCGTCTACGATCTCCCCGTCTCCTTCAGCCAGGCGGCGCTCGGCGCGGATCTCACGGTCCCGACGCCCTACGGCGAAGAGTCGGTGAAGGTGGTGCCCGGGACGCAGGCGGGCACGGTGATCCGGCTCCGGAGCCGCGGCCTGCCGCACCTCGGGTCGGCGGGGAAGGGAGACCTCCACGTGCGGGTCGCGGTGTGGACACCGGAGCGCCTGACACCGGAGATGGAGCACCTCCTGCGGGAGCTCCGAGCCCACGAGGGAGCACCCCCGAACGTGAAGGAAGCGCGGACCTTCTGGGACCGGATGCGGGAGGCGCTGGGCGGATGAGCCCGCGCGCGGACGGCCCCGCGGCCACCGCCTTCGCCCGCGGCCCCTTCCTGGCCGGGGGGGTGGTGATCCTCGAGGAGGAGGAGGCGCACCACCTGCGGGTGCGGCGGGTGGCCGAGGGCGCGCCGATCCGCCTCGTGGACGGGAAGGGCGGGGTCGCGACCGCGCGGCTCGCCATCGAGCGGCAGGTCCTCGCGGCGCGGGTCGTCGCCACCGCCACCGTCGCGGTGCCGCCGCGCACCGAGCTCCTGGTGGGCGCCGGGGACCGCGACCGCTTCCTGATGCTGGTCGAGAAGGCCACCGAGCTGGGCGCCACCAAGATCGTGCCGCTGGTGACCGAGCGCTCGGTCACGGTGGGCACCCGCTTCCAGGCGACGCACGTGGAGAAGGCGATCCGCCGCAGCCACGAGGCGCTGAAACAGTGCGGTGCATCGTGGGCGCCGGCCGTCGTAGCGCCCGTCTCGTTCGCGGAGGCGGTGCGCGCGCCGCTCAAAGGCGCGATCCGCCTCCTCGCCCAGGCCGACGGCGGCCCCCTCCCCGCGCTCAAGGAGGGGGACGTGGTGCAGTGGGTCGTAGGCCCGGAGGGGGGCTTCACGGACGGGGAGCTCGCGGCCGTCCGGACGGCCGGGTTCGTGCCCGTGGCGCTCGGCCGCTCGACGCTGCGCTTCGACACCGCGGCCGTGGCCTGTCTGGCCCTGACCGCCGCCGCGCGGCTGCGCGGCGCCGACCACTGAGGGGAGGGAGCGGATGCACGACAGCTGTCCCTTCTGCCGCATCGTGCGGGGGGAGATCCCCGCCACCGAGGTGTACCGCACCCCGACGCTCGTCGCGATCCGCGACATCGGCCCGCAGGCGCCCACGCACGTGCTCGTGATCCCCACGGAGCACGTCGCCTCGCTCAACGAGGCGGAGGACGGTTCCCTTCTCGGCGAGCTCCTCCTGGCGGCCCGGGACATCGCCCGGAAGGAGCGCGTGGATGTGCGCGGCTACCGCGTCGTGATCAACACCAACGCCGACGGCGGACAGTCGGTGGGACACCTCCATCTGCACCTGCTGGGAGGGCGCGCGATGGACTGGCCGCCGGGGTGATCTCGGGTCGCCAGGAGCCAGACGCCAAGACGCCCAGGGGCCATCCGCTGCGACCGACTCTTCGTCTTGTCGAAACGGTGGAACTCCGCTACCATTAACCGTTTGCGGGATAGTTCGTCACCATCAGCACACAGGTCAGGCCGCAATGCCGGAAGTCATCATCCACGAGGATGAGAACTTCGAGCGCGCGCTGAAGCGCTTCAAGAAGAAGTGCGAGAAGGCGGGCATCCTCTCCGATCTCCGTAAGCACCGGCACTACGAGAAGCCGAGCGAGCGCAAGAAGCGGAAGATGAACGCCGCGCGCCGCAAGAACCGCCGCAGCAGCAGTGACAAGAAGAACCGCCGCAGCAGCAGTGACAAGAAGAACCGCCGCAGCAGCAGTGACAATCGTTAGCCTCGCCGAGCAGATCCGCGCCGCGATGAATGCAGCGCGCAAAGACCGGGACAAGGCTCGCACGCTCCTCACTTCGACCCTCCTCTCCGAGATCGCCAATCGCCAGATCGAGCTCGGCCACGACCTCACCGATCCCGAGGTCGTCGAGGTCGTGCGGCGCGCCCTCAAGAAGCGCCGCGAGGCGGCGGAGCAGGCCCGCGCCGTCGGCCGGACTACCCACGCCGACGCCGAGGCGTTCGAGGCCGCGGAACTGGAGAAGTGGCTCCCCCCGTCCGTCCCCGACGAAGAGCTGCGCGCCGCGGTGCGCGCCGCGATCGCGGCGGGCGCGAAGGACCTCGGTGCGGTGATGGGGAAGGTGATGCCCCAGTTCAAGGGGCGCGCCGAGGGGAAGGTGCTCAACGAGATCGCGCGCGAGGAACTGGCACCGAAGGCATGAGTAAGGCGTTTGCGGAATCCGCGCTCGCCGCCATCGAGTTCCCCTCCGCACTCGAGTCCGTCGCCGAACATGCAGTCACCCCCCTGGGAGCCGCGTGGGTCCGCGCCCTGCGCCCCACGGCGGATGCCTTCCGGGTGGATGAGGAGCTGGCCCTCGTCGCCGAAACGGCCGCCCGCCTCGCCGACCGGGAGGACCTCCGTCCCGAGCCGTTCCCCGACGTGGCCGGCCTTTTCGGCCGCCTGCGGCTCGAGGGGGCGGTCCTCGATGGCGCCGAGCTCGTCGCCCTCGGCACGCTCCTCGCGGCGGCGCGCCTCTCCTTCGGCCGCGTGGACCGCGCTGCGCGCGCGGCGCCCCGGCTCCAGGCCCTCACGGCGCCGCCCCTCCCGCGCGAGCTGGAGGACCGCCTCGCCGCGGCGCTCGAGCCCGACGGGCAGGTCAAGGACAGCGCGTCCCCGGCGCTGGCGCGGGCCCGCCGCGAGGTCCGCGCGGTCCGCGAGAAGCTGGTGTCCCGCCTCGCGGCGATCCTGGGCGGTCTCGACCCGCACCACCGCTCCCCGGATGCCGAGGTCACGGTGCGCAGCGGGCGGTACGTCATCCCGGTGCGCCGCGACGCCCGCTCCCGCCTCGCGGGGATCGTCCACGACGAGTCGGCGACCCACGCGACCCTGTTCGTCGAGCCCACCGAGTCCATCGAGCTCGGCAACCAGCTGCGCGAGACCGTGGCGGAGGAGGCGCGGGAGGTGCACCGCGTCCTCCGCGTGCTCACCGCGGCGCTGCGCGAGCACGCCGACGGCATCCAACTGGCCTTCGCCCAGCTCGTCGTGCTCGACGGGGCGTGCGCGCGGGCGAGCTACGCCCTGGCGCGCCGCGCGGTCCGCCCGGCGGTGGGGGAGGTCGCGGCGACCCCCCTGCGCATCCACGGCGGCGCCCACCCCCTCCTGTTCGCCTCGGGCGCGCCCGTGGTGCCGTTCGACCTCGAGCTCGCGCCCGGCGAGCGCACGCTCCTCGTCTCGGGGCCCAACACCGGCGGCAAGACGGTGATGGTGAAGGCCGTCGGTCTCATCGCGGCGCTGGCGCAGAGCGGCGTCATCCCCCCCGTGGGAGAGGGGACCGCGCTCCCGGTCTTCACCGCGCTCTTCGCGGACATCGGCGACCGCCAGAGCATCCAGGAGTCCCTGTCCACCTTCAGCGCGCACGTCGCCGCGCTGCGGGACATCCTCGAACGCGCCGATGCCGGATCGCTGGTGCTCCTGGACGAGGTGGGTTCGGGCACCGATCCCGCCGAGGGGGGCGCCCTCGCGGCCGCGGTGCTCCGCTCCCTCACCGCGCGCGGCGCCTGCACGGTGGCCACGACGCACCTCGGCACTCTCAAGCGGCTGGCCCAGGCGGAGCGGGGCATCGTCAACGCGTCGCTGCAGTTCGACGGCGTGAGCCTCACCCCCACCTACCGGTTCACCAAGGGCGTGCCGGGGCGCTCCTATGCCCTCGCGATCGCGCGCAACCTCGGCCTCGACGGAGCGGTGCTCCGGGACGCGGAGGCCTCCCTCCCCGACGCCGACCGCACCCTCGACCAGGCGCTCGCGGCGCTCGAGCGGCGCGACAAGGAGCTGGCGGACCGGGTGACGGCGGCGGACGAGCGGGCGGCGATGCTCGAGGGGGACGCGGCCCGGCTCGCGGAGGCCCGGCGCGGCGTCGCGGAGCGCGAGCTGGTGGTGCGCGCGCGGGAGAAGGAGATCGAGCGGACCGCGAAGCACGCGGCGCGGGACGCCCTCCGCGAGGCGCGCGGCGAGCTGGAGCGGGCGATCGCGACGGTGAAGGAGGAGAAGTACCGTGAGGCGCGGCGCGCGCTCGAGGACGCGATGGCGCGCTCGGCGGCGGACGAGGCGGCGGCTGGCTTGGCGCCGGACGCTTCCGGAGAGGCCCCCGGCGGGGGTGCGGACGCGGCGCTCGTCCCCGGCGCCCGCGTGCGCGTGCCGTCGCTCGGGCTCGAGGGGGAGCTGGAGAGCGCCGGCGAGGTCCGCGCCTTCATCCTCGTGCGCGGTCGGCGGGTGCGGGTGGCGACGGCGGACCTCGTGCCGGCCGAGCCGGACGACGCGCGCGCCGTGGCGGAGCGCGGCCGCCGCGAGCTCCTCGGCGAGGCGGGGGCGTGATCTCCGCCGACCTGATCGAGCAGATCCGCGACGCCGCGGACATCGTCACGCTCCTCGGCGAGCACGTGGACCTGCGGCGCACCGGCACCGACTTCCGGGGGCCGTGCCCCTTCCACGGCGGCACCCACCGGAACTTCTCCGTGGTGCCGAAGAAGCAGCTCTACCATTGCTTCGTCTGCCACGAGTCGGGGGATGTCTTCACCTTCTGGATGAAGCGCTTCGGCCTCGACTATCCGACGGCGGTGCGCGAGATCGCGGGGAAGGTCGGCATCGTCGTGCCCGACGAGCGGCAGGCGGGCCCCGACCCGAACGAGCCGCTCTACTCGGCCCTCGGCGCCGCGGCGGACTGGTTCGCGCGGCAGCTGCGCGAGCGCGACGAGGCGGCGCCGGCCAGGGCCTACCTCGTGCAGCGCCGCATCGAGGATGCGGTGCGCGACGAGTTCCAGCTCGGCTACGCGCCGGCGCGCGGCGAGGCGGTCCGCGAGTCGCTGAACGCGCTCGGCATCGCGGACGACGTCCTCACGACGGCGGGCCTCCTCGTGGCCCGGGAGGACGGCACGGTCGTTCCCCGATTCCGCGGCCGGCTCATCTTCCCCATCGCCGACGTGCGGGGGCGGGTGGTCGGTTTCGGCGGGCGGGTCCTCGGCGACGGGGAACCCAAGTACCTCAACTCCCCGGAGACGCCGGTCTTCCACAAGGGCTCGCTCCTCTACGGCCTCGACCGCGCGCGGGGCGCGATCCGCACCGCGTCGCTGGCGGTCGTCGTCGAGGGGTACGTGGACGCGATCCGCTGCCACGCCGCCGGCGTCGCCAACGTGGTGGCACCCCTCGGCACGGCGCTCACGCCGGAGCAGGCCAAGGTGCTGCGCCGCTACACCAAGCAGGTGGCGCTGGTGTACGACGCCGATATGGCGGGACTCCGGGCCACCTTCCGCTCGGGGGACGAGCTCCTTCGGCAGGGCGCGTCGGTGAGCGTGGTGACCCTCCCGCCCGGCGAGGACCCCGACACGCTGGTCCGCGCGCAGGGCGCCGACGCCTTCCGCGCGCTCCTCGAGCAGGCGCTCGACCTCTTCGACCGCAAGATCCAGCTGATGGAGAAGAAGGGCCTCTTCGGGACGCTGGAGGGCCGGCGCAAGGCGCTCGACCGGCTCCTGCCGACGATCCGCGCGGCCGCGGATCCGATCACCCGCGCGCTGTACATCGCCCGGGCGGCGGAGCGCACCAACGTCGCGAAGGACGTCCTGGAGCAGGAGGCGGGGCGGCTCGACGCGCGCGACGCGCGGCGCATGGCGCCCGCGCCCGAACCCGCGGCGGGCGGGGCGCGCGCGGCGCGGCCGGCGCAGGAGATCCCGGCGGAGCGGACCCTCGTGCACCTGATGCTCCTGGCGCCGGCGTGGGTCGCGCGCGTGCGGGGCGTCGTCGCAGCGGGGGACTTCCGGCATCCGTCCTACCGGCAGATCGCCGACGCCCTCTTCCGCGGCGAGCCGAGGCCGGCGTCGGACGACGCGGCGGCGGTGTGGGAGCGGCTCGCGTCCGAGCCGCTGGAGGAGCAGGACCCCGAGCCGATGTTCGCGGGCGCGGTGGAGTGGATCCGCGACCGTCCGCGCGCGGAGCGGCTGACGGAGCTCGATCGGCTGATCTTCCTCGCCGGCGAGCAGGAGAAGGACACGCTGATGGAGGAGAAGAAGGCCCTCCTGCAGGAGGGGGGCGGTCGCTATCGATCGAAGTCGCTGCGCACCCAGCGGGAACCGCGGTACTGACAGGCGTTCAGCCAAGGAGTGCTCGTGCATCCGGATCTTGAAGCGGTGTTGGCGTTGCAGGAACGCGACCTGGCGGTCGCGGCGGTGCAGAAGGACCTCGACGCGCTCCTCCCCGAGGAGGCGGTGCTCGACGCGGAGCTCGCGGCGCAGACCAAGGCGCTCGACGACGCGCAGGCGGCGGTGGGGTCGGCGGAGACCCGCCGGCAGGAGCTGGAGGCCCGCATCGCGGGCTACAAGCAGATGCAGGAGCGCCGGCGGCAGCAACTCGAGTACGTGCGGGGCGCCAAGGAGGCCGCGACGATGATGGCCGAGATCGACATGGCGCGCGGCGTGCTGGTGAAGGAGGAAGCGGAGTTCGTGCGGTCCGCCGACTGGGTGATCGAGGCGGAGAAGAAGCTGAAGGACCAGGTGAAGGCGCACGCCGCGGTGGTCGCGCTGCAGGCCGAGGCGCGCGCGGCGCTCGCGGAGCGGCGCGGGGCGATCGAAGCCCGGCTGGCCACGGCCGCGGAGGCGCGCGCCGGTGCCGCGGAAGCGGTCCGCTCCCAGCTCCTCGTCCGCTACGAGCGGATCCGCCGGGGCCGGACGCCGGTGGTGCTCGTCCCCCTGCGCCAGGACGCCTGCAGCCACTGCAATACCGCCGTCCCGCTCCAGCGGCGGCAGCTGATCCTCCAGGGCCAGTCCCTCGAATCGTGCGAAGGCTGTGGCGTCCTCCTCTATGTGGAGGAGTGATCCCCTCGGCCGACGCTGGGAGGTCGAGCCCGCGCCCGACGCCGCCGCGGCCGAGCGGCTGGCCCGGGCGCTGAACGTCCCGCCGCCCTTCGCGGCGCTCCTCCTGCAGCGGGGGCACGACGCCCCCGAGACCGCGCGCCGGTTCCTGCGACCCCGGCGCGAGGACCTGCACGATCCCGCGCTCCTGCCCGACCTGCCGCGCGCCGTGGAGCGTCTCGTGGACGCCGTGCGCCGGAAGGAGACGATCTTCGTCCACGGCGACTACGACGTGGACGGCCAGTGCGCCACCGCGATCCTCACCCGCGTCCTGCGACGCGCCGGCGCCCCGGTCGTCCCCTTCGTGCCGCACCGCGTGCGGGACGGGTACGACCTCTCCGGCGCGGGCGTGCGCGCCGCGTCCGCGGCCGGCGCGTCGGTGCTCGTGACCCTCGACTGCGGCACCACGGCGCTCGAGGCGGTGCGCTCCGCGCGCGGCGCGGGGATGGACGTCCTCGTCGTGGACCACCATCTCCCGCTGGACGAGCGGCCCGACGCCTTCGCCCTCGTGAATCCCCGCCGCCCCGACAGCACGTATCCCTTCCCCGATCTCTGCGGCGCCGGCCTGGCGTGGAAGCTCGCGGTCGCGCTGGCGGAGGCGCTGCGGCTCCCCGAGGGCTTCGCCTGGCGGCTCCTCGACCTGGCGGCGCTCGCGACGGTGGCGGACCTGGTGCCCCTCGCCGGGGAGAACCGCGTGCTGGTCCGGCTCGGCCTCAAGCTCATGGGCGAGACCGCGTGGCCGGGCCTCGCCGCGCTGATCGGCGCCGCGGGTCTCGCGGGGAAGCCGCTGCGCACGGGACACCTCGGCTACGCCCTCGGGCCGCGGCTCAACGCCGCCGGGCGGGTGGGGGAGGCGATGGACGGCCTCCAGCTCCTCCTCACCGACGACGCCGCGGAGGCGGAGCGCCTCGCGGCCCTGCTCGACGCGCAGAACGCCCGGCGCCAGGCACTCGACCAGCGCACGCTCGAGGAGGCGCTGGCCGATCTCGAGGGGACGTTCGATCCGGCGCGCGACGCCGGCATCGTGCTGGCGCGCGACGGGTGGCACCCGGGCGTCGTGGGCATCGTCGCTTCGCGGGTGCTGGAGCGCGTGGCGCGGCCGGTGTTCCTGGTCGCGCTGGAGGGGGAGATCGGGAAGGGCTCGGGGCGGTCGGTCCCCGCGTGCGATCTCCACGCCGCCCTGGCGCGCTGCGCGCCCCTCCTCGAGAAGTGGGGTGGGCACCGGATGGCCGCCGGACTCACCATCAGGCGCGAGCGGCTCGACGCCTTCCGCACCGCGTTCAACGCGGCGTGCGCGGCGCAGCTGGACCCCGCGACCCTCGCGCCGACCCAGCGGGTGGACGCCGTGGTCCCGCTCGAGCAGCTCACCGACGAACTGGAGCGCCTCGTCCGCGCGCTGGAGCCGACGGGGATGGGGAATCCGACCCCCGTCTTCGGCGTGCGGGGCGTGCGCGTCGAGGGGCGACTCCGGCCGATGGGGGACCGCCACGTCCGGCTCGCCCTCACCGACGGCCGCGGCGTGCTCGAAACGGTGGCGTTCGGCGTGCGGGAGGACGTGGAGCGCGTGGTGGGCGCCGCCCGCGGCCCGCTCCGCGCGGCGGTGCGCCTGGAACGCGACACTTGGAAGGGGCGCGACCGGCTCGAGGGCCGGCTCGTGGCCCTGGCGGCGGAGTAGCGCGTGCGGATCATCGCGGGGAAGTGGCGCAGCCGGCGCATCGAGTCCCCCGCCGACGCGCGGGCGCGGCCGACGACGGACTTCGTGCGCGAGGCGTGGATGGCCATCGTCGGCGACCGGCTCCGCGACGCCTGCGTCCTCGACCTCTTCGCCGGCGCGGGCGCGATGGGGCTCGAAGCCCTCTCCCGCGGCGCGGAGAGCTGCGACTTCGTCGAGCTCTTCCAGGCGAACCTCGACGCCCTCGGCCGCAACATCGCCACGCTGGGCGCCACGGGGTGCCGGCTGCACCGCGCCGACGCCCTCCGCTTCGCCGCGAAGGCGGACCCTCTCGCCTACGACGTCGCCTTCGCCGATCCGCCGTACACCACCGGCCACGCGGCGCGGATCGCCGACCTCTTCCGCCGGCAGCCGTTCGCCCGCATTCTGGGGGTCGAGCACAACCAGCGGGAGGACGTCGGCCCCGGCGACCACCGCCGCTACGGCACCACCGTCGTCACCTTCCTCGAGGCGCCATGACGCGCATCGCCGTCGTCCCCGGTACGTACGACCCCATCACCCGCGGGCACGAGGACCTCATCGTCCGCAGCCTCCAGCTCGCCGACCGCGTCATCGTCGCGGTGGCCGCGCAGGGCGGCAAGACGCCGCTCTTCACCCTGGAGGAGCGGGTCGCGCTCGCCAAGGGCGCGGTCGGCGACGACCCGCGCATCGAGGTGCGGCCCTTCGACGGCCTGCTGGTGGACTTCGTCCGCCAGGTCGGCGGCACGATGCTGGTGCGCGGCCTGCGCTACGTCAGCGACTTCGAGTACGAGTACCAGATGGCGCTGATGAACCGGAAGCTCGCGCCGGAGATCGAGACGGTCTTCCTCGCCCCGGCCTTCGACCACGTGTACCTCTCCTCCTCGCTGGTGCGCGAGGTGGCGCGCTTCGGCGGCGACGTGAAGACGCTGGTCCACCCCGTCGTCGCGGCGGCGCTCCGGAAGACGCTCGGCACGGCGTGATCGGCGCGCGGGCCTTCACCGACGGCCTCCTCGCCCGCGCCCGGGCGGCGCGGCGCCGCGTGGTCCTCGCCGAGGGGGACGATCCGCGGGTGCGGGAGGCGGCGTGCCGCCTCGCCGAGGAGGGGATCGCCGAGCCGACGCTGGTCGGCACGGCGGACACCGCGTCGTGGGCGGTGCGCGCGGCGCCGGGGGTCGCGGTGCGGGTCCCCGGGACCGATCCCTCGCTGGCGCGCG
>JADGQW010000138.1 GCA_017881505.1 Gemmatimonadales bacterium | reverse complement strand
CGGTGGATGGCACGGTCGTCGCCGTGAACGATGCCCTGGTCGCGGCGCCGGGGCTCGCGGCGGAGGATCCCTACGGCCGGGGTTGGCTCCTCAAGGTGCGGGTGCCGAACCGCCGCGCCGCGCTGCGGAACCTCCTCTCGGGCGACCTGGCGTCGGCGTGGATGCAGCAGACCGCCGAGCGGCTCCGCCGCCTGTCCGGCGGCGGCCTCGGCGTGGTGATGCCCGACGGCGGCGTGCCGGTGCAGGGCTTCGGGCGCGCCCTCGGGCCGGAGGAGTGGGAGACGGTGGCCCGGGAGTGCTTCCTCACCGATTGACGGGGCGCCGGTTCGTACCCGAGGAGGGCGTCGTGCAGCCCGAACCCGATCGGATGGCGTCGGAGCTTCCCTGCGTATGGGTGACGGCGGGCGTGCTGAGCTACCGGCCCTGTGACCGGGAGTTCGACTGCGAGGCGTGCCCGCTGTACCAGGCGCTGCGGGGCGGGGCGGGCGCGGCGGCCGCGGCGGGCACCGCGATCGGCGTCCCGGCGGTCGGTGCCGACGACCCCGCGGCGCGGTTCCTGGCGCAGCTAGGCGCCGGGTGCACCCTGCATCTCGACCGGGCCTACAGCCAGGAGGGGCTCTGGCTGGAGGCCGGGGCGGACGGCGAGGTCCGGATCGGCCTCGACGACTACACCCTGCGTCTCCTCCAGCCCGTGGATGGCGTCGTGCTGCCGCGGGCCGGCGTGTGGTTCCAGCGCGGCGCGCCGTGCGCGTGGATCGACCGGGGTCGCCTGGCGATCGCGCTCCATTGCCCGATCGCCTGCGAGGTGCTGGAGGCGCATCCGCGCCCGTCCCTCGCCCCGGCCGGCGATCGCGAGAAGGAGGGCGAGTCGTGGTGGTTCCGGGTGCGCCCGCACGAGCCCCTCGCGGCGTCGGCGGGCCTCCTCCGCAACGAGGCGCTGCTCAGCTGGTACCTGGGCCGGGTGCGCGCCGTTCACGGGCAGCTCGATGCCGTGATGCATCCCGCGGACGGCCGGGTCGCCGGGCCCCTCCTCGCCGACGGCGGCCTTCCAGCCACCGTGCTCGAGCCGGTCCTCGGCCGCGAGCGCTTCGAAGCGCTGGTCGCCACGCTCTTCCCGGTGCAGATTTAGCCCCTGGCCCGACCCGCTCCGGTCGGGCGCGGGGGAGGAGCGGACCGCGGCGGGTCGCCCGCGCGCCGGTGCGGCCGAGCGAGTCGCGGAAGGAGCCCCGATGGCACTGCGGTCCAGATTGCGCGCGGCCCTCTCCACCCTCAGCGTCCGGCTGTTCGTCCTGCTCTCGCTCTCCATCCTCATCCTGTTCGCCGTCCACTCATCGCTCGTGCAGCACTTCCAGACCCTGGCCGTGGAAGGCCAGGTGAAGGCCGCGGCGTATCGCGCGAGCGACCTCATCCGCCAGAGCCTGTACACCAGCATGCTCCGAAACGAGCGGGACCGGACGCACGAGATGATCGGGATCCTCGGCGGGGAGCCGGGGGTCGAGGCGATCCGCATCTACAACAAGCAGGGCGTCATCGCCTTCTCGAGCGCGGAGCAGGAGATCGGTTCCAAGGTGGACCGCGAGGCCGAGGCCTGCTACTCGTGCCACGCGGCGGCAAAGCCCCTGAGCGCCGTCCCCACGACGGAGCGGGCCCGCATCTACCGGAAGCCCGACACGCACCGCGTGCTCGGGATCGTCAATCCCATCCTCAACGACAGCCGCTGCGCGACGGCCGCGTGCCACGCGCATCCCGCCAGCGTCTCGGTGCTCGGCGTGCTGGACGTGCAGATGTCGCTGGAGGCGCTCGACGCGGAGGCCGTCGCGGCGCGCCGGCGCGCGCTCGCCCTCGCAGCGGGCGTCGTGCTGCTCTCGATGGGGCTCGTCGCGGCCATCATGTACCGATCGGTCTACCGGCCGACGGCCGCCCTCCGCCGGGGCACCGAGCGGCTCGCGGCCGGCGACCTGTCGGTCGTCATCGACGCGCACCGCAGCGACGAGCTGGGGCTCCTCGCGGTCTCCTTCAATCGCATGGCGGGGAGCCTGCGGGACGCCGACGCGGAACTGCGGGAATGGTCGCGCACGCTGGAGGACCGGGTCGGGCAGAAGACGCGCGAGCTCGAGCAGCTCAACGCGCACCTGGTGCAGGTGGAGAAGAACGCCTCCCTCGGCCGGATGGCGGCGACGGTCGCGCACGAGCTGAACAACCCCCTGACCGGGATCCTCACCTACGCGAAGCTCACGGCGCGCCGCATCGGCCGCCTGCTCCCCGAGGGGGAGGACCGCCACCGGCTCCTCGACACGCTGGAGATGATCCAGGCGGAGTCGATGCGCTGCGGGAACATCGTCCGGGGGCTGCTCACCTACGCGCGGCAGGGCAGCGCGGAGCTCCGCCCGGCCGCGCTGCACGAGCTGGTGGACCGGGGGCTCAAGCTGGTCGCCCATCACATCGAGCTGCGGGGGATCGTGGCGGAGCGCGAGCTCACCCTCGCCGACGACCGCCTGGTGTGCGATCCCGACCAGATCGTGCAGGCGCTGATCGCCCTGCTGGTCAACGCCGTGGAGTCGATGGGCGACGGCGGCCGGCTCACGGTGCGGACATGGGCGGACGCGGCGGCGCCGGAGGCGGTCCACCTCAGCATCCGGGACACCGGGGTGGGGATCCCCCCCGAGGTGCAGCCCCGTATCTTCGACCCGTTCTTCAGCACCAAGCAGGAAGCGAAGGGCGTCGGGCTCGGCCTCGCGGTGGTGTACGGGATCGTGCAGCGGCACGACGGGCGGATCGAGGTCGAGTCGCGTCCCGGTGGCGGGACGACGTTCACCATCACGCTGCCCCGGCAGGCGCCGGGGCGACCGGCGGCCGGGGCCGCCGGCGGCGAGGGAGGCGCGAGGCCGTCATGAGCGAACATCGCATCCTCATCGTGGACGACGAGCTCTCGGTGCGCAGCTCGCTGGAGGAGTGGTTCCGCGAGGACGGCTTCCGGGTCGAGACCGCCGAGGACGGACAGGCGGCGCTGCGCGCGATGGACCGGGGCCCCTTCGACATCGTCCTGCTCGACCTCAAGATGCCGGGGATGGACGGCATCTCGGTGCAGAAGCGGGTGCGGGAGATCGACCCCGCGGCCACGATCATCATCCTCACGGCGTACGCCTCCGTCCAGACGGCGGTGGAGGCGCTGAAGCTCGGGGCGTTCGACTACGTCACCAAACCGGTGGACCCGGACGACCTCTCGAACCTGGTGCGCAACGCGCTCCAGACCCGCGCCCTGGCGGAGGAGAACGTCCGGCTCAAGGAGAAGGTCTCGGAGCTCACGGCGATCACGCCGATCGTCGGCGTCAGCGCGCCGATGGAGCACGTGCAGGAGATGATCCGCACCGTGGCGGAGACCGACTCCAGCGTGGTGATCCGCGGGGAGAGCGGGACGGGCAAGGAGCTGGTCGCGCGGGCGATCCACGCGCAGAGCCGGCGCCGCTACTTCCCCCTCGTCGCCGTCAACTCGGGCTCGATCCCGGAGACGCTGCTCGAGAGCGAGCTCTTCGGCCACGAGAAGGGGGCGTACACCGGCGCCCAGTACCGCCGCAAGGGGAAGATCGAGCTCGCCAGCGGGGGCACCCTCTTCCTGGACGAGATCGGCGACATCACGCCGAAGATGCAGATCGGCCTGCTGCGCGTGCTCGAGACGCATCGCTTCACGCGCCTCGGCGGCAACCAGGAGATCGCCTCCGACTTCCGCCTCATCTGCGCCACGCACAAGAACCTGGAGAAGCTCGTCGAGGAGGAGCTCTTCCGCGAGGACCTCTTCTACCGCATCAACGTGTTCAGCATCCAGGTCCCGCCGCTCCGCGAGCGCCCGGAGGACATCCTGCCGCTGGCGCGGTTCTTCGTCGAGAAGTACGCCCGCGCGATGGGCAAGCCGGTGCTCGCGATCGCCCCCGAAGCGGAGGCGGCGCTCCTGGCCCATCGCTGGCCCGGCAACGTCCGCGAGCTCGAGAACGCCATCGAGCGCGCCATGGTCGTCGGGAAGGGGCAGGCGCTCGAGGGGCGGGACCTGCCGCTCGCGGCGCAGACCGACGGCGCCGGGGAGCCCCAGGCCCGTTCCCTCGCCGCGCTCGAGAAGGACCACGTCGCCCGCGTGCTGCGGGAGTGCGACGGGAACGTCACGCAGGCCGCCAAGGTGCTCGGCATCGACCGGGCGACGCTCTACAACAAGCTCAAGCGGTACGGGCTGCGACGGTAAGGTGGCGGCCCCGATCCACCTGGCCTACGTCGATGGTCCGACGCCGGGCTGGTCGGATGCGCTCGTCGCGGGCGTCGCCGACGTGTTCCCGAACCCCATCCGCGCGTCCGCCGTCCCGCTGGACCTCACCCCCTCCTTCGTCCCGAGCCGGCAGCAGCATCACGCGACGCTCGTCCTCGCCGCCCTGCTGCGCCACCGGCCGGACCCCGCGTCGAAGATCCTCGGCATCGTCCCGGTGGACCTCTTCATCCCCGTCCTCACCTTCGTCTTCGGCCAGGCGCAGCTCGACGGGCCGGGGGCGGTGGTCTCCACCTACCGCCTGCGCGCGGAGTTCTACGGGTTGCCGGGGGACGAGGGCGTGCTGGTCGAGCGGGCGATCAAGGAGTGCATCCACGAGCTGGGGCACGCGTTCGGCCTGGTCCACTGCGCGTACTACGACTGCGTGATGCACGCTTCGAGCACGGTGGACGAGGTGGACGTGAAGGGCGCCGCGTTCTGCGGCCACTGCGTGTCGGTGCTGGAGGGGAAGGGCTGGAAATAGCCGTCAGCGATCAGCCGTCAGCGGTGCGCCCCTCTGACGGCCGACGGCATCATTGCCCCGGGTGGTACTCCCGCTCGGTGTGCCCGCGCAGCTGCGCGCGGTAGAAGTAGACCTCCCGCAGCGCCCCCGTCGCATACCGGCTGGCCTGGTCGTTGAAGTGTGGCGTGGCGGGATGGCCGCTCTCGCCGCCGGCGGTGACCGCCCGCGCCCTCACACTGTCCCCGAACTCCACTGCCGCGACGAAGCTGTTCCCGCTGGTCCCGTACCACCTGCGCGTCCCCGGCCACGCCCGCGCCCCGAAGGAGGCGAGCGAGCCCCACACCGCGGAGGTGAAGGCCACCGGGATGCTCGGCCCGGAGTCGTTGAAGGGCTGGACGATGTCGCCGGTCAGGCGTTGGAAGCGGTTGATGTCGCCCCAGGGCGTCCGCCACGAGCCGAAGGCCGCGGCGAGGGTGTCCGACGCCGCCGACAGCGCGTCGAGCAGCGCGCCCGCCGGCGCCCGCGTGGCGACGTAGTCCTCGACCGGGAGCCCGGCGCCCCGCGCGTCCCGTCCCACCCGCCGGGAGATCGTCTCGCCCCAGAACACCGCCAGCGATGTGGGGACCGACGCCGCCGACCACCGCAGGTCCCACGCCCGGAGCAGCGCGATCTGGTCCGCCACCTTCGCCTTGAGCGGATCGCCGGCCGGGGAGGCGTCCCAGGCCCCGGCCAGCGCGGGGATCGTCCGCTCGAACCACGGCAGGTAGCTGTCGTACGCCGCCGCGACGAGGGAGTCGAGCGTGAATGCCCGCGCCGCGGCGAGGACCCGCTCCGCGTGCCGCCCCCGGGCCGACTCCCCACCCGTCTCGACGTAGATGGGGAAGTCCTCGCGCCGCGGGCTGTCCGGCCCCGCCGCCCACCACGGCGCGTTGTTGGAGTTGTAGAGCCAGCCGCTCGCGGGATCGAGGAGGCGCGGCGTCTCGTCCACCGACAGCACGCCGTGCCAGTCGGTGGCGGGATCGCTGCCGTCCACCGGCTTCGTCCAGTCGAATGCCGTGTCACGTCGGGGGATGAAGTTGGCGTGGAAGTAGGCGATGTCCCCGTCCGCGCTGGCGAAGATCGTGTTGTTGGACGAGTTGGTGTGCAGGTCCAGGACCCGGCGGAACGCGCGGTAGTCCCGCGCCTTGGTGCGGCTGTAGGACTGGATCAAGGCGTGCAGGGGATCGTTCATCAGGCGGACGCTCACCCACCGGTCGCCAGCGCGCCGCACCACCGGTCCGTGCCGCGTGCGGTACACGGTGAACCGCCGCTCCGCCAGGCCGGACGCGGCCCGGTAGCGGATCGTGATCGGGGAGGCCCCGACCGGCAGGTCCGCGTTCCCGTAGCGGTACCTGGCGCGGCCGCCGCGCGGCGTGACCGTCTCCAGGTATTCGTCGATGTTGTCCACCCCGCTCGACGTGTGCATCCACCCGATGCGCTCGTTGAAGCCCTGGTACACGAAGAACTGCCCCCACGTCACGGCGCCGTAGGCGTCGAGCCCCTGCCCGCTGACCACCTGCACCTCGGCCCGGAAGAAGAACGAGGTGTGCGGATTGATGAGCAGCATCGCGTGGCGGCCCGCCGTGAGGGATGGCCCGATCGCGATGCCGTTGGAGCCTGAGGGCTCGACGTCCGCGAGCCCCGTCTCCTCGCCCCTGTCCCCCTGTTCTTCGGGACTGGCTCCTGGCTCCTGGCTCCCGGCCCCTGTCTGGCTCCCATAGAACGCCTCGAGCTGGCGGAGGTCCACGCGCTCGATGTCCCCGCCGATGCTCCCCTCGCTGAAGGAGAGCGCCATCCACGGTTCGAAGCGCGTCAGGACCCGGGGCCGCACCTCGGGATGCCGGGAGAGGTAGAAGTTGAGCCCGTCGGCCCACGCGTTCATCAGCGCCTTGAGCCACGGCGGGCTCGCCCGGTACAGCGCGCGCAGCGAGTCGGGGTCGATGAAGAGCCGCATCCGCAGGTCCTGCCAGACGCGCGACTCCCCCTCCGCCTCGGCCAGGCGGCCGAGCGCGGTCAGGAAGTTCGTCTCCACGCGGCTGAAGTCGTCCTCGGCCTGGGCGTACATCAGCCCGAACACCGCGTCGGCGTCGGTCCGTCCGAAGACGTGCGGGATCCCCCAGTCGTCGCGGACGATGGTGACGTTGCGGGCCTGGCGCTGCCAGCGGGCGCTGTCCGGGGCCTGGGCGACGAGCGGGGCGTGCGAGACGCAGGCGATCGCGGCGGCGAGGAAGAGCTTCTTCATGGACGACCGTCCGACTCCGGTGAGGGTCTGACTCCCGTCCTCAGGGTACGGCGGGCGGCCAACCGGGGCAACCGGGGGGCGTGGACGCGTGTGCGCAGTACACAGCGAAGACGGCGCGCCGGACCAGAACGTCCGGCGCGCCGTCTGCGATCGCTCCCGTTGCCTACCCTACTGCTGGTACACGGACTGCCCCGGTGGAACGCCACGGCCACGCGCGGAATCGGGTCTCGGCGC
>JADGQW010000137.1 GCA_017881505.1 Gemmatimonadales bacterium | reverse complement strand
ACAGCTACTCCGGCCTCGCGCGGATGGACTTCGTCGTCTCGCCGTCGCACACCATCACGCTCCGCGGCGACTATCGGGGCACCTCCCTCGACCCCGCGCGCCTCGGCGCCCTCGCCCTCCCGCAGACCGGGGGGAAGACCCTCTCGTCGGGGGGCGGCCTGATGCTGACCTTCACGTCGCATTTCGGCGCCACCGTCCTCAACGAGCTGCGCGGCTACCTCCAGGGCTCGAAGAACAACGGCGACCCCTTCTCCCAGCTCCCGCAGGGGCGGGTGCAGGTGGCGAGCAACCTCCCCGACGCCACCGTGGGCGTGACGACGCTGACCTTCGGCGGGAACAGCGGGATGCCGAGCAGCTCGCGGTCGAGCAGCTTCGAGGGATCGGACGAGATCTCGTGGCTCCCGGGGAGCGGCTCGCACCGGATCAAGATGGGCGCCACCATCCTCACCGAGCGGACGCACAACCTCCTCGGGAACAACCTCCTCGGCACCTACACCTACAGCTCGCTGGCGGCGCTGCAGGCGGGGACGCCCTCGGAGTTCCGGCGCACCCTCGACGTCACCGAGCGGCAGAGCGACGACGTGCGGTGGGGGATGTACGTCGGGGACGTGTGGTTCGTGACGCGCCCCTTCCAGCTCACCTACGGCGCGCGGCTCGAGGGGAACACCTTCGGCGACGCACCCGCGTACAACCCGGTGGTGGACTCGCTCTTCGGCTACCGCACCGACCACCTGCCGAAGGAATGGCACCTGAGCCCGCGCGCCGGCTTCACCTGGACGCTCGGCTCGCAGCAGGCGGGGGGCGCGGGTGGCCGCGGCGGCTTCGGCGGCGGGGGCGGCGGCGGGCGCGGCGGCGGGCGCGGCGGCTTCGGCGGATTCCAGCCGGCGCGGTGGGTGATCCGTGGCGGCATCGGGGAGTTCCGGAGCCAGCCGGCGACGAACCTCGTCGCCCAGGCGCGGGCCGCGACGGGGCTCGCCTCCTCGACGGGGGAGATCAACTGCTTCGGCACCGGCGTGCCGACGCCGAACTGGAACGCCTACTGGCTGAGCCCCGACAGCATCCCCGACCAGTGCGCCAGCGGCGGGCCGCCCGTCACGGGCTTCCTCGCGCCGCGCACGGTGACCGTCCTCTCGCCCGACTTCGTGGCGCCGCGCGCGTGGCGCGGCTCGCTGTCGGTGGAGCGGCGGCTCACGACCATCCTGCGGCTCTCCGTGGAGGGGAGCTTCGCGCGGGGCGTGGCGCAGACGGGGTATACCGACCTCAACCTGGCGTCCCTCCCGGGGTTCTTCCTCGCGGGGGAGCACGGGCGGCCGGTGTACGTGGCGCCGGGGCAGATCTTCCCCGGGACGGGCACGCCCAACTTCTCCGCCTCGCGGACGGACTCCGCCTTCGGCCGCGTCCTCCTCGCGTCGTCGAATCTCCATTCGAAGCAGGAGCAGCTCACCGTCACCCTGAGCGGCGTCTTCGGCCGCGCGATCCAGGTGCAGGGCAGCTACGCCTTCCAGCGGGCGTGGGACCAGCAGACGGGGGCGGGCAGGGGCTCCACCGCGGGGGACCCGAACATCGTGGAGTGGGGCACCAGCGACCTTCAGCGGAAGCACAGCTTCCTCCTGACGATGACGTACCCCCTCTCGAACGCGCTGGAGCTGACGGGGATCGGGCGGCTCACCTCGGGGGCGCCCTTCACCCCGATGGTGGGCGGCGACGTGAACGGCGACGGCTCGCGGAACGACCGCGCCTTCATCTTCGCTCCCTCGACGGCGGCCGGTGCTTCCGCCGAGTCGCAGGGGATGGCGCAGCTCCTCGCCGGCGCGTCACCGGCGGTGCGCTCCTGCCTCCAGGGCCAGGTGGGCTCGGTGGCGGGGCGGAACTCGTGCACCGGCCCCTGGCAGGGCACACTCGACTTCCAGCTCAACTGGCGGCCGACCTTCTTCTCGTTGAACCGGCGGCTCCAGGTCTCGCTGATCACCTACAACTTCCTGCGCGGCCTCGACGAGCTGCTCCACGGCACCAACGGCGCGCACGGGTGGGGGCTCCAGACGCAGCCCGACAACACGCTCCTCTACGTGACGGGCTTCGACCCCGCGACGCAGCAGTACCGCTACACGGTGAACGGGCGCTTCGGCGCGACGTACGGCTCGGCGACGGCGTACCGGCCTCCCTTCCAGATCGGGATCCAGGCACGCATCACCCTCGGGCCCGACCGGGTGCGGCAGGCCCTCGACGCGATGCGCCAGGGCGGCGGTCGCGGCGGCGAGGGTGGCGGGGGTTTCGGCGGGATGGGCGGGCCGGGCGGGATGATCCAGTCGGGTGGATTCCGCGGCCCGGTGACGAACGCGATGGAGCTGGTCGCGCGGATAGACTCGGCGCTCCCCAATCCCGCGGCGGTGGTGCTCGGGATGAAGGACACCCTCCAGCTCGACTCGGGGCAGGTGGTCCTGCTGACCATCCTCCGCGACTCGCTGCAGCGGCGGAACGGCGTGGTGATGGATTCACTCAGGGCCATCGCGCAGGCGGCGGGGCGGAACGCCGACGCGACGTCGCTGATGACGCTGATGCCGCGGCTCCGGCCGCTGTTCGAGCGGCTGCGGACGGAAGTGGCGCAGGACGTGGTGAGCGTCCACGCCATCCTGCACGAGGACCAGTGGTCGAAGGTGCCCGAGTCGGTGAAGAACTTCCGGATGGGCGGCCTGCGCGGCGGGCCGGGCGCCGGCGGGCCGCCGAGGGACCGGCCGCCGGAGTAGGGCGCCGGGCGCTTCGTGCCCCGCGGGCGCCGCGTCGCGGGGCCGGCGGAGGCGACGCCCTCCGGTTGCTCGCTGCGCTCGCAAAGTCGGGCATCGCCCCCGCCAACCCCGCGCCTTGCGCCCGCTTGAGCCTTCTGGCCCGCAGCGCTACGCCTGCCGGCTCGGCTCGTAGCGGAGGATGACCGCGCCGTTGGTGAGCGTGCGCGACTCGAGGAGCGTGAGCGTCTTCATCTCGAGGCCGCGGCCGAAGAGCGCGGTGCCGCTGCCGAGGATCACCGGCGCCACGCAGATACGGTACTCGTCGAAGAGGCCGTGGGCGATGAGCGTGGCCGAGAGGTCGGCGCTGCCGAAGACGAGCGACTCACCCTTGCCGTGCTGCTTCAGCTCCGCGACGGCCGCGGCGGCGTCCCCCTTCACCAGCGTCGTGTTCCGCCAGTCGGCCCTCTGGAGGGTACGCGAGCAGACCACCTTCGGCAGCCCGTTCATGAATCCCGCGACGTCCCCCTCGTCCCCCTCGGCCGTCTGCCAGTAGGCGGCCATCCCCTCGTAGGTCCTCCGGCCGAAGACGAGCCGGTCGGCGCCTTGCAGCTGCTCGATGCTGAAGCGCTCCAGCTCCTCTCCCCAGACCGTGTTGTGGAACGCGAGGTCCCAGGGCTTCGGGCCCTCGAAGTAGCCGTCGAGGGTGATGAGGTTCCACATGACGAGGCGGCTCATCGGTCGGACTCTGCGTTGTGGGGGAAGGGAATACGGTAGCGAGGGGGGGCCGGGCGCGGGAGTGGGGTCCGGATGCCAAGGGGCCCGCCGCCGGAATGTGGGCTGCGGGCCCCTGGTGCGTCGGTGCGTCGTCTTACATGCGCCGCTGTGGTGCGCCGCGTCTAGCGCGGCACGACCCCCAGCGCGGGGAAGAGATCCCGCAACCCATTCGCCGCCATCTCCACGGCGATGGCCGCGAGCAGCAGGCCCATGATGCGGGAGAGTAGGTTGATCCCCGTCTTGTGCAGCCGGCCGCCGATCGGCGCCGCCATCCGCAGCGCCAGCCACGAGAACCCTGCGACGACCACGACGATGGCCGCGAGCACGAGGTAGTTCACCGCGGTCGACCGGATGTGCCCGTACACGATCATCGCGCCGATCGCGCCGGGCCCCGCGAGGATGGGGGTCGCCATCGGGATCACGGCGATGTCCGGCTTCTCGGCGGCTTCGCTCGCCTCCTCGTGGAACTGCCGCGCGCCGGCGGGAGAGGCCTGCATCATCCCGAGCGCCATCAGCAGCAGGAGCAGGCCGCCGGCGACCCGGAACGCGGGGAGGGAGATGCCGAGGAGCGCGAGGGCCGGACTGCCGATGGCCAGCGCCCCCAGCAGGATGAGCGCCGTGGCGATCGCGATGCGCCGGACGGTCCGGTGGTGCTCCGCCGGCGTGTAGCTCGGGGTGACGCTGAGATACACCGGGATCGCGCCGATCGGATCGATCAGCACGAAGATGGCGACGAACGCCTTCAGGTACTCGCCCAGCGCCCCGGCATCGAGCATCGCTTCCTACCTGTGTAGCTTCGTCGCCGCCACGAACGACAGCCCGTGCTCGGTGAGCGCCCGCGCGGTGTGGTTCGTCGCCGCCACCTTGTCGAGGAAGTTCACCAGCATGTTGTCCCAGTCCCCCTTCTCGATCACGTCGCTCTTGTCGCGGAAGTAATCGAGGATGTCGGAGGGGTGGGCCCGCTTCCCGTCCACGCCGGGGTCCCCCCCTTCGTGCTTGGCGGAGATGTTCGGGACCTTCTTGGCCAGCTCCATCAGCTCCGCGCGCCGGTCGTACGGCTGCTTGACGATGCTCTTCCACGTCTCGGTGATGTGGTGCTCGAACCGCACCACGTCCTCGAAGCCGAGCTGCTTGCGGATGACGGACGTGATCTCGAGCGTCTCGTTGTTGACCGAGTTGCTCCAGTTGAAGCCGATGAGGGGGCTCGTCCCGTCGTCGCGGGCGAAGAGCTTGGCGCCGATCAGCGTCCAGAGCCCCGCGAACGGATTGTCGTTCCCCATGAACACCGAGATCTTGAACTCGATGTCCACGCCGAGGCGGTAGAGGATGTAGCCGGCGAGGACGGTGCCGGGGTTGATGTTCAGCACCTGTTGCGTGCCGAAGGTCGTGTAGTAGTGCAGGAACTCGTCGAGCCAGAGGAGGGGATGGTCGTTGGGCTGGCCGACGCCCCCGAAGTACCCCGTGATGGTGCTCGGCCCGTCGAGGTGGATGTTGGAGCCGTCGGTGCCCTTCGTGTCCAGCGTCTCGACGTAGCTGGCGCCGATGATCTCCATCGCCGCGGCGATGGCGGGGAGGTCCCCGTCGGCCTCCTGCTCCTTCATCTGGCGGACCTGGATCCAGCGCCCGGGCATCAGCGTCTTCTCGGCGATCGCCTTCTTCGCCGTCGCGACGACCCAGGGGAAGTACTGCAGCGCGCTCACCTCGAGGGTGACGGCGAGGCGGTCGTCGAAGCGCATCGTCGCTGCGCGGGCGCCGAGGACGTCCTTCCGGAAGTCGGCCACGGAGATGAAGGCGCCCTTGTCGCGCTGCTCCTCGAGCCACTTCAGGTCGGCGAGGTACTCGGGCTTCTTCCCTTTCACCTGGGCGAGGAGGGCGGGGAGGGCCCGCGCGGCCTTCGCCTTGGCGTTGATCTCCTCCGGCGTGCCGTACTTCGCGACCACCGCGAGGACGTCGTTCACGATCCGCGAGTTCGGATCGAGGAGGAGGGCGTTGAGGTCGTCGAGGCGCTTCGTCGGGATGGCGAGGCGTTTGCGGAGGTCGGCGGTCACGAGCGGTTCTCCTTCAGCAGCCGCTGCAGCTCGGCGTACTCCTCGTCGGGCATCCCGAACCAGTTCTCGGGCTGCGGGAAGGTCTTCGCGGTCACTTCCTTCACGTACCCCGCGAGCCCCTCGCGGATCACCGCGCCGGCGTCGGCGAAGACCTTGGCCATCCGCGGCTTGAACTTGGGGTAGAGGGCGAACGCGTCGTGGTAGATGAGGAGCTGGCCGTGGGCGTGGGGGCCGCTGCCGAGGGACATGATGATGCAGTGCTTGGCCCGCTCGGTGATCAGTTGGCAGACCCGGTCGGGCACCAGCTCGAGGAGGATGCAGAACGCGCCCGCCTCCTCCAGCGCCTTGGCGTCGTCGAGGATCTTCTTCGCCTGGTGGGCGCCCTTCCCCTGCAGCTTGAAGCCGCCGAGGGCGCTGACGCTCTGCGGGGTGAGGCCGAGGTGGCCGATGACGGGGATGCCGGCGCGCGCGATGCCCGCGACGCGATCGGCCATCTCCGCGCCCCCCTCCAGCTTCACCGAGTCGCACCCGCACTCGGCCATGAAGCGGCCGGCGTTGCGGATCGCGGTCTCGACGCTCGGCTGGTAGGTCATGTACGGCATGTCCCCCACGAGCCAGGCATTCGGCGAGCCGCGCCGCACCGCCGCCGCGTGGCGGACCATGTCGTCCATCGTGACGGGAAGGGTGCTGTCGAAGCCCAGCATCGTCATCCCGAGGGAGTCGCCCACCAGGATCATGTCTATGCCCGCCTGGTCCTGGAGGTAGGCGGTGGGATAGTCGTAGCAGGTGAGCCAGGTGATCGGGGTCTTCTCGTCCACCTTCTTGAACAGCCCCGGCAGGGTCATCTTCTTCCGTTCGGACACCGCGGCCTCCAGTGAGGGGTCCCGCTCGCGCGCCGGCAGGTGCGCCACAGATACCGCACAATTCCTCTCGTCTATTCGGCGCGGCGCGGCTGACCTAATAGCACTCCGTGTGCCACGGCGGCAAGCGCTCGCGGGGGGGAGCGGCGCGCCCGGCCCGGAACGAAGACGGGCCGGCGATGGCCGGCCCGTCAGTCTTGCTGCGGATGGTGCATCCGCCCGGACCGGGCGGTGTGGTCAATGCGATCAGGAGAAGCCGCTGTGCCCGCAGCCGCCAACTCTCGGGGCAGGCGCGCCGCCGCTCCGGCTCCCGGTGAGGACGTTCACGGCCGAGAAGGCGCGGGTCACCTTGGTGGAGCCGCAGAAGCCGCACGCGACCGTGGGGCCCTCGGAGTAGGCGGCGATGGACATCCGCACCTCGAAGCGCTCCCCGCATTCCTGGCAGTCATACTCGTAAGCAGGCACGATCCCTCGCATGACGTTCGGTCAGGTCCCGCGGCGATGGCCCTCGGCGCGCCGGTGAACACATATCAATATCACTATGTCTTGGCGAAAGTCAAGGGGCGATTGCATCAGGGGCGGCGGAGGGGTCGCCCCGGCATCCGACTCCTACGCTCGCGCCGCGCGCTCGAGGAGCAGAGCGGCGGAGAACCGCTTGAACTCCTCCTGCTTCTTCGCCGACCGCCAGGCGCCCAGGAGCCGCCACAGCCACGCCATCGGCATCTCGCGGTCGATGCGGCGCGCCTCGACGAGAATGGAGCGGAAGGACGCCTCGCGCCATCCGAAGGGCTCGAAGAACGCGGGGCCGGCCGCGGGGGCGAAGCGGAATGGCGCGTTCCCCGCCGCGGCCTGCTTCCCCCAGTTGAGGTTCATGATCT
>JADGQW010000024.1 GCA_017881505.1 Gemmatimonadales bacterium | reverse complement strand
GGCGGCGGCGCACCTCGCGGGCCTCGGCCCCTTCTGGGTGATCCGCCCGCGGGGCACCGAGAGCGCGTGGTGGTGCGCCGACGTGCTGCTGCGCACCGGTGCCTTCGGCCTCGTGGTGGTGGACCAGGCGAGCGCGCCCGCGCGTCCCGTCGCCGTGCGCCTCCAGCGCTTGGCGCGCGACAAGGACGCGGTGCTGGTGGTGCGGGAGGCGGGCGCCGACGCCACCTTCGGCGCGGCGCTGCGCCTCTCGGTCCGCGCATCCGCTTCCGGCTTCATTCCCGCCGTGCCCGGTTCCGGGGCCGCGTGGCCCGGGCCGCGCACGGTGCGTGTCACGATCGAGAAGGGCGGCGCCCCGCGCGCCGCCGAGGTGTCCGTCGGTGCTCCCCTGCCGCATCGCCTGCGCCCGCATTGGGCGGTTCGCGACCGGCGCGGCGAGTCGGCGGCCGGGCGGCGGAGTCTCGGCGGGCGCGGCCAGCGCCAGCGCGCCGCCCAGCCCGACTGGCCCGCCCGCTGAGCCGCCGCCTCTCGCCCTTGTCGCCGACGTCGCCGGCAAGCCGCGCGTCGTCGCGCTGAGCCGCGAGGCCCAGCGCCGCGGCGTGACCCGCGGGATGGCGCTCGCCGAGGCGCGGGCGCTCGCCGCCGACCTCACGGCGCTCCCGTGGGACGGCGAGCAGCTCGTACGCGCCGCCCTCGAGGTGACGACGGCGCTCCTCGCCGCGAGCCCGCGCGTGGCATGGGCGGGGGGCGCCTCGGCGCAACGGTGCGCCGGTGCGCCGGTGCGCCCGGCGGAGGGGGGTGGCGAGGTGGGTGTGTGGTGGGTGGACGCCGCGGGGTTGGGGAGCGAGGCGAAGCTCGCGCGGCGGCTCGCGCGGATCGCGGGCGCGCTCGGCTACGGTCGCGCACGAGTGGGCGTCGCCGACTCCGCCGTCGCGGCGTACTCGGCGACGTTCCGGCGCACAGCTGCCGCGCCCGTCATCGTCCCGCCCGGCGGCGACGCCGCGTTCCTCGCGCCCTTCCCCCTCGCGCTCCTGGAGCCCGGCGAGGACCTCGCCGACACCTGCCACGCCCTCGGCTTGCGCACCGCCGGCCGGTTCGCCGCCCTCGACGCCGACGAGGTCGAGTCACGCTTCGGTCCCGAGGGGCTCGCGCTGCATCGCCTGGCGCGCGGCCTCGACACGCGCGGCCCCAGCGCCCCGCGCGACGACGCGCTCCCCGTGGTCGCCTGCGACCTCGGGAGCCCCGTCGCCTCGGCGGAGCCGCTCCTCTTCGTCCTCAAGGGCGCCCTCGCCTCCCTCGGCGCCGCCCTGCGCGCCAAGGGGCTCGCCGCCCGCGAGATCGCGCTCACCCTCACCCTCGACGACGGCTCCCTCGCCGAGAAGGCCGTGCGTCCCGCGCGACCCACGTCGCACGAGGGCGCCCTCTTCGATCACTGCCGCGCCGCGTTCGACGACTGGGCGCTCCCCGAACCCGTCACCGCGCTCGCCGTCCGCGCCGCCGTCACCGTCGCCGCCTCGGGGGAGCAGGGCGACCTTCTCGCGCCCCGCTGGGCCGATCCCGCCGCCCTCGCCGCCGCCTTCGACCGCATCCGCGGCAGCGAGGGCGCCGATGCGGTGGCGACGCCGGTCGCCCGCGACGGCCATCTCCCGCACGACGCGGGGGCGTGGGACACGGACGGGCGCACCGACGCACCGGCGCGTGGAGGGCGCAAGGAGCGGGAGGACGCCGGGCGACGGCCGGCGCCGTGCGAGCGCACCGAGCCGTCCGACGGCCGGAGCCCACCGTTCTCCCGCGACGCAGCGCCCGCACTCACACTCGACGCGCGGCCCGGCCCGCCGGCGGCCGCCGCGCTCCGCCTCCTCCAGGTCCCCGCACTCGTCCGCGTCCGCCTCGGCCGCGCCGGCCTGGAGGCGTTCCGCCACGGCGAGACGTGGCACGACGTCACCGCGTGGTGCGGTCCCGAGCGCCTCGTGCCGCGCTGGTGGATGGCCGCCGCGGCGACGCCCGAGGGCGAGGCCGGTGGCGCCCCCGGCCCTCGCGACTACTACTCGACACGCACCGCCGACGGCGCGCTCTGGCTCCTCTTCCGCGCCGGCGCCTCGCACCTGTGGTTCGTGGAGGGGTGGTGGGACTAGGGCGGCGTCGCCACGATCTCCGCGAAGTCGAGGTGCAGGACACTGGACTGGCCGCAGCGCGCCGGGCTGGCCGGCACGAAGTGTCCACCGACGAACGCCACCTGGATCCCTGCCGTGCCGAGATCGGGCGGGTTCTCGACCACATAGGCGAGCGGCTGGCGCGGCCCCCACGCGGCCACCCGCGCCCACGCACAGCCGAGACTGTCGGCGAGGAGCACCGCCTGGCCTCCCGCCACCGTCGCCATGTCGGACGCCGTGTCGCGCTGCACGAAGCCGAAGCCACGGGTGATGAGATCGCTGTACGGGAAATCGTAGACGGGTGCCACGACACGCGACGCCGCCGGCAGGCCCGGCCCCGCGTCAAGCACCGGCAGCGACAGGAGTGTGTCGTAGCTCGTCGCCACGATGCCGGGCAACGCCGGGCACGGCGGGTCGTACCGGAAGTCCGGGACGACGGAGAGCCGCTGCGAACCCGCCGAGACCTCGAACGTCAAAGTGCCACAGTAGTTGTCGGGTCCGATGACGCGGATCCTCCCCGGAGCCGCCGCGGTGACGCGGGCCGGCCATTCCATCCACGTGACCGCACCCGGCTGGACGGCAGAGGGACCGGTCGCCTCGTTCGCGCAGCCGGCCACGAGGAGGGCGAAGAGGGGGACCGCACCTCGCGCGACGCGGCGCGTGGGGACGGCTGCGCCGCAGGCTCCGGCGAGCACGGGCCAGTTTGAACCATGGGTTACGCCGAGCTGCACTGCCATTCCGGCTTCTCCCTGCTGGACGGGGCCTCCAATCCCGAAGACCTCCTCAAGCGCGCCGCCGTCACCGGCGTGGCTGCCGTCGCCCTCACCGACCACGACGACCTCGGCGGCGTGGTGCGCTGGGCGGAAGCGGGCACCGAGCACGGCGTCGCCGCGATCGTCGGCGTGGAGCTGACGGTGGCCGGCGACGCGACCGCGCACGGCCGCCGCGGCGAGGACGCCTCCCACCTCACCCTCCTCGCCATGACCGGCGCCGGCTACCGCAACCTCTCCCGCCTCGTCACCCTGGCACGGAGCGGCGAGCGCGGCGCGCCCGCCGTGGCGTGGGACGACGTCGCTCGCCACGCCGAGGGTCTCTTCTGCCTCAGCGGCTGCCCCCACGGCTCCATCCCGCGGCTCCTCGCCCGCGGCGATGAGGCCGCCGCCCGCGCGCGGCTCGGCTGGCTGGCGGAGGCGTTCGCCGGGAACGTCGCCGTCGAGTGCTGGGACCACTCCCTCGCCGGCGAGCGCGCCGTGGTCCCCGACCTCATCGCCCTCGCCGGAGCCCTCGACCTCCCCTGGCTCGTCACCAACGACGTGCACTACGCCACGCCCAGGGGCCGCCTCGTCCACGACGTCCTCACCTGCCTCCGCCACGGCACGACGCTCGACGCGGCGGGGACGCTCCTCCGCCCCAACGGCGAGTGGTACCTGAGGCGCCCCGAGCGCCTCGCGCACCGCTGGCGCCACTACCCGGAGGGCCTCGCCGCGACCCTCGGCGTCGCCGAGCGCTGTCAATTCCGGATGGGCCAGCTCACCCCCGCACTCCCCGCCTTCCCCACGCCACCGGGGGTGAGCGCCGACGACTACCTCGCCTCCCTCGTCGGCGCCGGCGCGCGGGAGCGCTACGGCGAGCGCCTCACCGAGCGGCACCGGCAGCAGATCCGCCACGAGCTCGACGTCATCCGCCGCCTCGGCCTCGCCGGCTACTTCCTCATCGTCTGGGACATCGTGCGGGAGGCCAGCCGCCTCGGCGTCCTCGCGCAGGGGCGCGGCTCCGCCGCGAACTCCGCCGTCTGCTACTGCCTCGGCATCACCGCCGTGGACCCCATCGGGATGGAGCTGCTCTTCGAGCGCTTCCTCTCCGAGGACCGCCGCGAGGCCCCCGACATCGACGTGGACTTCGCCCACCGCGACCGCGAGCAGGTCATCCAGTACGTGTACCGCCGCTACGGCCGCGACCACGCCGCGATGGTGTGCGAGGCGATCACCTTCCGCGGCCGCTCCGCCGTGCGCGACGCCGCCCGCGTCCTCGGCTTCTCGGTGCAGCAGGGCGAGCGCCTCGCCGACGAGGCCGACCGCTCCAGCGCCCGCGCCACCGCCGAGCACCTGCTGGACGGCGGCGCCGCGGCCGCCGGCCTCGACCCCGCCGACCACCGCGTCCGGATGCTCGCCGAGGTGGTGCGCGGCCTCCACGACCTCCCGCGCCACCGCTCCATCCACGTCGGCGGCTTCGTCCTCTCGCGCGAGCCCCTCGCGGACGTCGTCCCCATCGAGCCCGCCGCGATGCCGGACCGCACCGTCATCCCCTGGGACAAGGACGACCTCGACCCGGTGCGGCTCATCAAGATCGACCTCCTCGGCCTCGGGATGCTGACGACGATCCAGGACGCCCTGGTGCTGATCCGCCGGCACCACGGCGTCGCGGTGGACCTCGCCCGCCTCCCGATGGACGACCCCGCCGTCTACGACCTCCTCTGCCGGGCCGACACGGTGGGCGTCTTCCAGGTGGAGTCGCGCGCCCAGATGAACACCCTGCCGCGCCTCGCGCCGCGGACCTTCTACGACCTGGTGGTGGAGGTCGCGCTCATCCGCCCCGGCCCCATCCAGGGGGAGATGGTGCACCCCTACCTCAGGCGGCGCGCCGGGGAGGAGCCGGTCGTCTACCCGCATCCGTCGCTCGAGCCGATCCTCGAGCGCACCCTCGGCATCCCCCTCTTCCAGGAGCAGGGGATGCAGGTCGCCATCGCCGCCGCGGGCTTCACCCCCGGTGAGGCGGACGAGCTGCGGCGCGCGATGGGGCACAAACGCTCGCACGAGCGGATGGCGAAGATCTGCAAGAAGCTGATCGACGGGATGGCGCGGAACGGCATCGATCCGGACGTGGGGCGCCGCATCTTCAACCAGATCTCGGCCTTCGCCGACTACGGCTTCCCCGAGAGCCACGCCGCGAGCTTCGCGCTCCTCGTCTACGCCTCCGCGTGGCTCAAGCGGTACTACCACACCGCCTTCTCCTGCGCGCTCCTCAACGCCCAGCCGATGGGCTTCTACGCGCCGAGCACCCTCGTGGAGGACGCGCGCCGGCACGGCGTGGAGATCCGCGGCGTGGACGTGATGCGGAGCGACTGGGACTGCACGATGGAGGACGGCGCCCTCCGCATCGGGCTCCGCTACGTCCGCGGCTTGGGCGAGAAGGCACGCGAGCGGCTCGAGCCCTTGCTGGCCGGGGAGCGCCCGCACACCCTCGAGGAGTGGATCCGGCGGAGCGGCCTCGCCGTGGCCCAGCTCCGCGCGCTCGCCGAGGGCGGGGCGTTCGACGGCCTCTGGCCCAACCGCCGCTCCGCGCTCTGGGAGGTCCTCAAGCACGCGCGCGGCGCCGCCGGCCCCCTGGCGCCGGTCGCCGGCGACCGCCGGCCCGCGCCGGTGCCGCCCCTCACCCCCGTGGAGCTGACCGAAGCCGACTACCGGGTCGTCGGCCTCTCCCCCGCGGGCCATCCGATGCGCCACATCCGCGCGGCGCTGCGCGAGCAGGGGGTCGTGTCCGCCGGCGACCTCGAACACCGCCGCGACGGCGAGTGGGTGACCGTCGCCGGCCTCGTCATCTGCCGCCAGCGGCCCGCCACTGCGAAGGGGTTCTGCTTCGTGACGCTGGAGGACGAAACGGGGCTCGCGAACGTCGTCATCACTCCGAAACTCTTCGAGGAGCACCGGCGGCTCGTGGTGCGCTCGCCGCTGCTGATGGTGGAGGGGGTCCTGCAGGAGGAGCAGGGCGTGCTGAACGTGCGGGGGAGACGGTTCGCGGCGCTCGGCCGGGGGGCCGGCGCCGCGTTCGCGACGTCACACGACTTCCACTAGGCGGCGCCCGCCCGCCGCTACGCCAGCACCGCCTGCAGCTCGATGCCGCGCGTGGCGAAGATGCGCTCGATCGTCTCGCCGACCTTGTTGTTCGGCGTCGAGGCGCCGGCCGTCACGCCGACCACCCGCGCCTCCGCCGGCAGCCACCCCGCCGTGTCCATCGCGTCGTGGCCGCCCACCGGCCGGTGGCGGATGGTGTTGCCGAGCGGCAGGATGTCGCCCGAGTCGGCGATGTGGAACGTCGGCACGCGCTTGGCGCACAGCGCCGCGAGGTGCGTCGTGTTGCTCGAGTTGTAGCCGCCGATCACCACCATGACGTCCACCGAGTCCTCGAGCAGCTTGATCACCGCGTCCTGCCGGTCCTGGGTGGCGGAGCAGATCGTATCGAAGGTCCGGAACCGCTCCGACGCCCCCGCCTCCCCGTACCGCGCCACCATCGCCTTGCGGAGCTCCGCCGCGATGGCGAGCGATTCCCCCGAGAGCATCGTGGTCTGGTTCGCGACGCCGACGCGGGCCAGGTCCCGGCCCGGCTCGAAGCCCGGCGACGACGCCACTCGGAAGCGCTGCTGCAACGCGGCGGCGCTCCCGCCGTGCTGGATGAACTCGCAGAGGAGCTGCGCCTCAGCCATGTCCCGCACCACCAGGAAGCGGCCGTTCGGGAACCGGCTCACCTGGGACGCGGTGGCCCGCGTTTCCTCGTGCTGAAACTTCCCGTGGATGACCGACGTGAAGCCGTCCCGCGCGTAGCCCTCGACCCGCTTCCAGACGTTGAGCACCGAGCCGCAGGTCGTGTCCACCAGCACGCAGCCCAGCGCCCGCAGACGGTCGAACGCCACCTTCGTGACGCCGAACGCCGGCATGATCACCACGTCGTCCGCCGTCACGTCCGCGAAGTCGAACTCCCCCACGTCGCTCCGGCGGATGATGACGATCCCCATCGAGGCGAGCTTCGCGTTCACGTGCGGATTGTGGATGATCTCGCCGACCAGGAAGATGCGCTTGACGGGGAACTTCGAGCGGGTCTCGTACGCGTACTCCACCGCGCGGTCCACGCCGTAGCAGAAGCCGAATTCCCGCGCGAGCCGGACCGTCAGGCCCCCGGCAGAAATCGCGTAGCCCCGCTCCCGCACGGCGTCCACCAGCGCGCTGTGGTAGTCGTCCACGAGCGTGTCGTGGATCTCGCCTTTGAGGCCGAATCCCTTGCGGTAGTAGTTGTCTTCCATGGAGTACAGGGAATCTAGCGGCGGCCCCCAGGGGCGGGCAGTCCCGCGCTCAGCGGCGCGCCGCCGCGAGGAGGTCCCGCGCCGCGCCGAGCACCATCGGGACGGGGATCTCCGCCGCCGTCCGGCCCCCGATGTTCCGGTGCCGCGGCCCCAGGGGCGACCAGCCGCTCACCTGCTCCGGTTGCCCGTACGCGACCGTCGCGGTGCCCACCGCGTCGGCGAGGTGGAGGGTGCCGCTGTACGGCGAGATGAAGAGGTCGAGGCCGCGCTGGATCGCCGCGAAGACGGCCAGCGGGACGGCCGGTGCGATCGCCGCGGAGGGGACGCGGCCCCGCACCTCCTCCGCCTCGGGGCGCTCCGCGCCCGTCCCGCACAGCACGATCCGGCAGCCATCTGCCGCCAGGGCCCCGGCCAGCGCGACGATGTTCTCGATGGGCCAGGCGCGTCGCGCGTGCCGCCGGCCGCCACGGTTCGGCATCTGGATCCCGACCAGCGGGCCGCTGCCCTCAGGCGCGAGCGCCGCCAGCGCCTCGGCCCCACGGCGGGCGGCCTCCGGCGGCACCACGAAGACCGGCCGCACCTCCGCGCACGGCGCGCCGATGAGCGCGGCCGCGTGGCAGTAGCGGGTCGTCTGATGCCAGTCGTCGGCGCCGAGGATGAGATTGAAGGCGGGGCTCGCGTGTTCGGCGTGCGTGACCATCCGGACCGGCGCGCGGCTCCACGCCGCGACATACGCGCCCGCCATGGACTCCGCGCGCAGGCTCACGCACAGGTCGAACCGGCGCCTCCAGAGCCACCAGGCGAGCGCCGCCCAGCTCGCGGGGTCGCGCCGGAAGACCGGGCCTTCCTCCACGAACGGCAGGCCCGTGAGGACCGCCCGGTTCTTGGGTCCCGGAATGAGCGTGAGGGTGGCGGCGGGCCAACGCCGGTGCAGCGCGTCGAGGAACGGTGTGCCGCACAGTAGGTCGCCGATGCGGTCGGTGCGCACCGCCACGATGGCACGCGGCTCGAAGTGCTCGAGGTCGGCCAGGGTCCGCGGGCGGCGGTCCAGCCCCAGCGTCCACGCCCGCGCCACCCCGGCGAGGACCGGGTACTTGAGCCGCTTCCGCGCCCGCTTCAGCGCGTCGGCCAGGGCCGCCTCGTGGGAGCCGTCATCGGGTGCGCGTCAGCGCCGCGGGAGGATGTGCCACTTCCGCAGCCACGCCGCATAGAAACGCGGGTTCAGCAGGGGGGAGTCGAGGGGCGGGCGTCGGTCCGCGGGGATCTCCCACGTCGTCCCGCCGATGCACTCGGCCATCGCCGAGGGGTGCGTGCCGCGGAACCGGAAGGCGATGTCCACGTCGCTGAGGTATTCCGGCGGCACCTCCCCGTAGCGCTCGGCCACCCACGCGTCGTCGTGATAGAGCTTCTGGAAGGCGAGGGTCTTCCGCTTCAGGACCTCCGGCGCGCGGGCCCATCCGTAGTGGTAGATCTTCGCGCCGCTCCGCCGGCTGCGGAGAGGGCGACCGTCGCGGCGGCCGAACCCCGCCGCGTCCCCCACCGATTGGAGCTGCCCGTTGTTCCGCACCACCCTGCATTGCTTCCGGTAGCGCACGTAGTTCACGTACGCGTACGTCCCTTCGAAGTGCAGGAAGCGGAAGCGCAGCGCGTCCACCGACTCGTCGCCGTCCCACCGCGCGAGCGCGGCGCGGATCCGGCCCTGGTCCTCCTCGTGCACCACCTCGTCGGCCTGGAGATAGAAGGCCCACGGGTGCCGGCACTCCGCCAGCGCCAAGTTGGTCTGCTGGGCCAGCACCCGGCCGCCGACGCGCAGCGCCTCGTCCCACACCGTCTCGATGACGCGCAGACCGGGGAGGTCGAGCGACCGCACCAGCTCCAGCGTACCGTCGTCGCTCTTCCCGACCGCGACGACCATCTCGTCCACCAACGGCGCCAGGGACCGCAGCGACTCCGCGACCGGGTAACCGTAGGTGATCGCGTTGCGCACGATCGAGAACCCCGAGACGCGCGGCGCCGCGCTCACCGGGTCCCGCCGGCGCCCGCTCGCGCGCTCAGCA
The DNA here is from genome assembly GCA_017881505.1 of Gemmatimonadales bacterium. Taxonomy (GTDB): domain Bacteria; phylum Gemmatimonadota; class Gemmatimonadetes; order Gemmatimonadales; family JACORV01; genus JADGQW01. The sequence goes on along the minus strand of JADGQW010000024.1, from coordinate 13,725 downwards.
CGTCACGACCCGAGCCACGTGCTCCAGATCCAATCCACGACGCCGTGTGTCAGCGCCGCGGCGCCGAGCTTCCCGGTCCGCTGGTAGACCCACCCATAGGCCAGCCCGGCGAAGGTGGCGAGAAGGGCGTACTGCCAATTGAGGGGCGGGAAGTGCTTGACGATGTGGACGAGGCCGAAGAGCACCGACGCCACCAGCCAGCCCGTGCGCGGCGACCAGAGGCGGGAGAAAGCCTCCTGGTACACGCCACGGAAGAGTAGCTCCTCGGGGATCCCCACGAACAGGATGAGGCCGAAGAGGCGCGCCACGCCGTACGAGATCCCCAGCCAGCGCGGCTCCCAGTGCAGGAACCCCACCAGCACGCCGAGCGGGATCGCCACGCCGGCGAGCACCGCCACCGCGCCGAGCGCGATGGCGATCTCGCGGAGGGAGAGGCCCAGCCGCACGTCGAAGGAACGGCGCGGATGGACGATGGCGAAGAGGAAGAGGGCGAGCGCGACGCACGTGAGGTAGGCGAGTCCGAGGCGCGCGTCCCCGGGCACGCGGATCTGCACCGCGCGGTCCCAGATGCCGGCGAGGATCCAGAGGGCGACGCCGGCGCCGAGGAACCGGAGCGGCGGCAGCTCTCCGTCCGACCGCCGGCCGATGGCGACGAGCGCGGCGCCGATGCACACCGGCCACGCGAGGAGGTTGAACCACCGCGAGGCGCCCAGAGCGGCAGTCGCCGCGACGCCATAGAGCGCGAACGCCGCCGGAATCCACACGGCGAGGTCGGGCGTGCGCTCGACCAGGGCGCGGAGGCGCACCTGCACCGCCGGCACCAGGAAGACCATGAGCAGCGCGGCGGCCACGAAGCTCACCGGGACGCCCGGCCCCTGGGCCGGCCCCGACGCGCCGTGCAGGAGGAGCGACACCAGCGTGACGGCCGCCACCGCGAGCGCCACGACGTTGTGCCGGTCCCGCAGTTCCTGGCTCAGCATCGAGCGGAATATAGCGCGTGGCGATACGCGTCGATCGTGCCCTCCACCATCGCGTCCACCGAGAACGCGCGCACTCGTTCCCGCCCCGAGGCCACCAGGCGCTCGCCGAGCGTGCGGTCGGCGAGGATCGCCGCCACGTGCGCCCCGAGCGCCTCGCCGTCGCCGATGGGGGAGAGGAGCCCGTCCACTCCGTCGCGCACGATCTCGCGGACGCCCCCCGCGGCCGTCGCCGCGATAGGCACCTGCCAGAGCATCGCGTCGAGGAGGGTGGTGCCGAGCCCTTCGTCCCGCGAGCTCAGCACAGCGACGCTCCCCGCCGCGAGAAGGCGTTCCGCGTCGTCCCTGTGCCCCACCAGCGCGACCGCGCCCTCCAAGCCGAGCGCCGCCCGAGTGCGCACCGCGGCGTCCATCAGGGGGCCGCCGCCTACCAACAGGCCCTGCAGTCCGGGATGCGTGCGGCGCGCCGCAGCGACGGCGCGCAGGAACGTCTCGGGGTCCTTGTGCGGGGGGATGAGCGCGGAGACCATCACGGCGATCGGCCGCTCGGGATCGAGCCCCAGCCCTCGGAGCGTAGAGGCCTCCGCCGGCCGCCGAGGCCGCGAGAGGTCCACGCCACTGTGAACGACACGGATCCTCGCGCCGTCCAACCCGTCGCCGAGCAGGGCGTCACGCACCCGCCCCGACACCGCGACGATCAGGTCCGCCCGCCGATGCTTCCACCGGGAGAGCCCGCTCCAGCGCAACGGATGCGCCACCCGTCTCGTCACGACGAGGCGAAGATCCGTCCCGAACGTGGCGAACGCAGCCAGCGCCGCCGCGTGCGCGGCGTGCGCGACCACGATCTCGGCGCCGACGCGCCGCGCCGCCGCGCGGATCCGCCAGGCGGCGAGGAGATCCCACTCCGCCAGCGGCGCCAACGAGAGCACCTCCACCCCACTCCCGCGCAGCGCCCCGGCGTACCCCGAATCCGGCCGGGCCAGGACGCACGCCGCGTGGCCGCGGCGCACGAGCCCCGCCGCCAGCCACGCCACCTGCCGCTGGCCGCCGCCCCACGTGCGCTCGGTGTCCACGTGCACCGACCGCAGCGGGTCGCCGCCGCTCATTTCGTCTCGGGGATCCGGTACCGCGGGTCGTTGTACATCTTGAACTGGCGGTAGACCTTCGGCCGGTACGACCCTTCCTCCACGCCGCGCCACAGCTGCGACAGCTCGGCCGCGAGGTCGTCCCGCTGCGTCTCCAGCACCGCCAGCCGGTCCGCGCACCGGGCGCGATGCGCCGCGTCCGCGTCGCGGCGCTCCACCTGCTCGCGCATGTGGTAGACCTTCAGCTCGACGATCGAGAGCTTGTCCGCGAGGCTGCCGATCGTCTCAGCCACCGGCGCGCCTCCCGTCGGCGAGGCGGAGAGCCACCTCGTCGATACGCTCGATGAGATCGTTGCGCTGCTGGTTGAGGCGGTCCACCTGGCGCTTCGCGGCGGCGACCTGCGCGTCGTCGTTCGAGCGCGCCCGGTCCTCCTCGTGCCACAGCTCGATGTTGGTCGCGGCGAGGGCTGCGACCAGCCGGCCCAGCGACTGTTCCGGTCCGCTCACGGGGTCCTCGGGAGAGTGCCGCAGGTCGCGGCGGTGTCGCTGGTCGGGAGGGAACGGAAGGCGCCGACGAGATGGATCGGGGTGCTGCTCCCCTTCTCGGGCGCGGCACCGATCTCGAACCGTCCGCTGGCGCGAGGCCCGGCGTCGATCTGGACGGTGCCACGGAGCGCCATCACGGCGGGATGGATGCTGTCGTCCACCGCGCGGAACGCCGCCGCCGCCGTCCCGTCCCCAGCGAGCACCGGGCGCACGGCGAAGGTCCGCGTCGCCCGCACCGGGAACGGCCCCCGGACGGTGAGGCCCGCCGACCAGCGTCCATCCAGCGCGTAAACGACCAGCATGCTGTCCTGCCGGCAGTAGGTCGCGCGCGCCGCGACGTTCAGGAGGCGACCGCCCGACTGCCGCTCCACGACGATCCGGCCTGCCCCCGCTCCCGGATACCGTACGCCCCCAACGCGGTCCCCGCACGCGGGGAGCAGGGAGGCGCTCGCGAGGAGGAGGACGGTGTGGACGGCGGACGGGACGCGCATCGCTCTCAACCTAGAAGGGCGGGGCGCCGTTGCCTAGCGGAACGTGCCGAAGACCAGGTCGAAGCGCCACCGCGCGCCAGGGCCGATGGGACGCGCCGCATGCACGCGCAGCAGCCCGCCGAACGCGGTGAGACCGGCGCCGACCGAGAGGTTCGGCTCGCCCCGGAAGCTCACGCCGCGCTCCGACGCTTGCCCGACGTCCGCGAAGACGACGGGGCTGATCCCGCGGCGGCGGAGCGACACGTCCACGCTGGCGGCGTACGCCGAGGGACCCCGGAACGTCCCCGCCTCGTAGCCGCGCAGCGTCTTCGCGCCGCCAAGGCGGAAGAAGCGCTGGGGGATGCTGTCCCCCGCACCCGCGCCCGCCCATCCGCCGAACGTGACGAGCAACCCCGCGGGCGCCTGGACGTCGGTCGAGGCCGCGACCCACAGTCGGCCGGCCGTGGCCCCCGCGCCCGACGTGGCTTCGGCGCCCACCTTCCACGACGCGGGGGTGAGTCCCCCCGAAACGGTCGCCGTGACCGTCGTGAAGGTGCCGGGCCGCACCGGATCGAGGGGCGCGAAGTCCCCGCGCCCTCCGAGCAGCTGGTGCAGCGCCGCATGCGCCAGATGGTCCGGCGCGCGTTCCTGGGCGAAGCGGACCCCGAGCGAGACGTCCGCGGTGTTCCGGTAGGCGAACTGACGCCGCACCTCGACGCCCTGCGCGAACAGGTAGCTGCCGTCGTCGAGCGCGAGGAAGAGCGCCCGGAAGGAGTTCCCGGGTCCGAGGCCGGGCGCGAGCGGGTCCGCGTCGGTCATCTCGCGGAAGAGCGACAACTCCGTGCGGCCGCCGATCACGTCGCGGCGGAGCGCAGCCGCCGCCTGCAGCCGCTTGTCGGTGAAGGCGTAGCGCGCCTGCAGGGCGAGGGAGACGTACGGGCCGCCCAGCGGCCACGAGAGGCCGCCCCCCACCGCGAGGCCCTCCGCCCGGTTGTACCGCAGGAGGTCCGCGAACCGGTCGATGGAGAAGAGCGCCGGCGCGCTTCCGATGAAGTCCGCCGGGAGCTGGCCGCGCAGCGCCAGAGCCTGGCGCCGCAGGTCGTCGATCCGCCCCAGGTCCTCGCCCGAGAGCGCAAGCGTGAGCGAGTCGTGCCAGCCGTCGTAGTGGTCGAGCACCGAGTCCGGCGGCACCCGGATCTCGTAGCGCCCGCCGGGCCAGCGGCCCGCGCTGGTGTACCCTTCCCGCCTCCGCGTGGAGTCGGCGTGCGCCCGGGCGCGCTCCCGCTCCGCCTGCCGGCGCCGCCGCTCGGCCGCCGCCTCCCGGCCCCCCGAGACCGTCACACCGCGCTTCCCCGCTTCCACCTTCACCACCGCCCCCGTGTCGGGCAGGGCCACCGTGAAGGCGATGGGGGTACCCCCGTTCACGACCATGTCCGTGAAGGTGCTGACGAAGGTCACCGGGATCACGACGCCGCCGAACCACGGCAGCTCGATGTCCAGCACGAGGGACTGGCGGTACGGGAGCCAGAAGCGGCGCGAGAAGAGCCCGTACTCCAGGTCCGCGGAGACGCGGAGGATGCGGTTCGCGAGGTCGTTGCCGCGGCGCGCGTCGGCGCTATCGCGCCTCGTCCGGAGCGTATCGTGGCCCGACCAGAGGTCGCGCCCCACGAAGGTGAACCGGAAGCGCACCACCTCCGCCGACTGCGCGTCGAGCCACAGCTGGCCCGCGACCAGCGACCCGTCCGACCGCGTCGGCGTCACCCGCACCGCGACGGCCTTGACGGTTCTCCCCTGAAGGGCCAGTTCGAGCGAGTCCTCGATCGCGTAGCGGTAGAACCGTTCGGCCCCCTCGGCGAGCGGGTGCACCGCGGGGCGATTCGGGAAGTCGTTGTCGATGAGGTGGATGCTGTCGCCGAGGAAGCGGGGGATGAACCACGGGCGGTCCCACCGCGCGTCCATGTCCGCGCCGCGGAACGCCGTCCGGTTCCGCTGCCCGAGCGTCACCAGCTGCACATCGTTCGGCACCTGCCACGCGAGGGTCGAGACCTGCTCGAGCACCCCGAGCGGGAGGAGGCGCGCGAAGCGGCCGCGCGCGAAGGCGGCGTCGAGCTTGGTGGTGACCGTGGCCCGGTAGTCGTGGACCGCGGCATCGAGGGCGTAGTGCCGCCGGCGCGCCCTCGCGATCAGCGCGGCCGTGGCGGAATCGGCGTACGGGCCCTGCGGGGCCTGCAACGCGGCGGCGACGAGGAGGGCGGCGATCACCCTCCCTCTACGCCGGCTCGCCCAGGGCGGTTTCGCCGCACCGCGCTATCCCCCTTCGGCCGGGGGCCGGAAGGCCGCACCGAGCGCCTGGCCGGAGCGCTGCTCCCCCCAAGTCGCCAGCGCGAGTCCCCCGAAGATCAGTCCGGCCGCGAGGCCCGCGCGCGGCGTGACGCGCTCGTGCAGGATGATCGGCGCGCCGAACGCGGTCATCAGGGGCTGGAGGTAGACGTACATCGCGACGAGGCTCGAGGCGGTCCGCCGCAGCGCCCAGATCGAGAGGTAGTACGCCAGGATCGAGGAGCCGGCCACGATGTAGACGAGGCCCGCCACCGCGGGACGCGGGAGGTGGAAGAGATCCACGTCCCGGAGCGAGACCATGCCGACGGGGGCGATGTACAGCGCGCCGAAGAGGAAGATGTACGTCACCACCGTCACCGGCTGGTAGCGCTCCAGGAGCCGCTTCGAGAGCACGAGATAGGCGGCGTACAGGCTGGTGTTGAAGACGATCAGGGCGTTGCCGAACGCCATCGCAGGGTCGAGGCGGAGCCGGTCGGGGCCGATCAGAAACACCGCGCCGACCGCCGCGAGCACGATGCCGCCCACCTTCTCCCCCGTGGCCCGCTCCCGCTTGAGCAGGAGCGCGATCGCGAGCGTGAACACCGGCACCGTCGTGACGAGGATGTTGGTGTTGATCGCAGTCGTCCGCTTCACGCCCTCCAGGAAGAAGATCTGGTTGAACACAACGCCGACCAGCGCCAGGCCGGCCATCGCCAGGAGGTCGCGCGGCGCCACGACGCGCTCGCGCACGGTGAGCGCCTTGATCGCCACGAAGGCGAGCGCCGCGCCGGTGATGCGGAAGTAGACGATGCCCGTCGGAGGGATGCTCGGCAGGACGAACTTCGCGACGATGGTCAGCGACGCGAACAGGAACTGGACCGCGATCAGCGCGAGGTGCACACCCCAATTCACGGACGACCCCTTGACTCCGCTTTGGGATTCGACATACTGAGTGATTAGTCAGTCAGCGTGAAAGGCGCCGTGGGCAAAAGAGATAGCATCATCGACGCAGCGTGCGCCGTCCTGATGGAGCACGGCGTCGCGGACCTCACGGTAGCTGACGTCGCGGCACGGGCTCGCGTCTCCGCCGCGCTCGTCTACTACCATTTCGGGACCAAGCAGTTGCTCCTCGCCGCCGCCGCGGAGCGTCTCGCCACCCGCCGGTCGGCGAGCCGCTCGGACGCGCTCGCCTCCACCGAGGGGCTGGCCGCGCTCGACGCCCTCTGGTCCGCCCTGGCGAGCGGCGCCGGCTCGGACGCCGAGCGCGCGTGGGCCGACCTCACCCTCCTCGCACGCCAGGACCCCGCCGTGCGCGGCACCCTCGATGCCGCGAGGGGATCGGAGCAGCGTGCGCTCGGCGCGCATCTCCCGCGCCTCCTCGCCGGACTCGGCTCCGCGCTCGCGGTGCCGGCGGACGAGGCCGCCGCGGTCGTGCTCCACTTCCTCGACGGGATCGCCCTCGCCCTCGCGGGGGGCGCCGAGGGCGCGGAGCTCAGAGCCGCCTACGATGCTTTCTGGCTCGTCCTGGTGACGGCCGGTCAGGGGCGCGCGCGCCGAGCAGGTACCTGAGCTCTTCGAGCGAATCGGCCCGCAGCGCCGCGCGCTTGCCCCGCAGGACGGTGAACCCGAGGGGCCGGTCGAGTCGCGGGAGATCCTGTTCGCGCAGCTCCCGTGCGGTGCGCTCCCGGAGCCGGGCCCGCACCATGCGTTTCCCGTCCACGACCTCGTAGTCCAGCGGGCAGCGTTCCCCCGCGAGATCCACCCAGGCGGGCAGCGCCTCCAGCTCACGCCGCTTCTCCTCCGGCACGAACTGATCCACGTCGAGGGCCAGGTCCACCCTCCCGAAGTCGCCGATGTGCGCGAGCGAGGCGAGCCGTCGCCCCAGCTCCGCCCGCACCGACGCGCCGTCCGCGCCGGTCAGCACACCCCCGGCGCGCCGCACCAGTTCGCCGATGCGCTCCAGCGTCTGCCGCAGGTGGCGCGCGTCGCGGTGCCGCGCGCGGCCGGTCATCAGCGCCTCGACGAGTGCGGCCCGCGCCGGCCCGCGCAGCTCCGGCGGGACCTCCTCGAGCGGCTCGACCTCCCGGTCCAGCTCGAAGCCGAAGTAGCGCACCCGCCGGAGCACGGCCAGGGGCGAGCGCTTCCGGTCGGCGTCGTAGATCACCTCGGGAGGCTGCGGGAGCGCGTACTGCCGCATCAGGTCGTAGGGGAGCTGCGTCCCCTCGATGGCCGCGCGCGTCGAGCCGTCCCGCGAGGCGAAGTACCGGATCGTCCCGACGATCCCGCCCCACGTCCCGCACACCGATCCCCGCGAGACCACCACCGGCTCGTGGGCGGCGGTCTCCTCGTCCACCACCAGGTCCAGGGGCGCGAGTCGCGCGAGGAGGTCCTGGAAGCGCCGCAGCATCGCACTGTCCGCGACGGGGAGCCGCGCCGGGAGCGGCATCTCGAGGGAGCGGCAGACCGACGCCAGTCCGAGCGCGGCATCCTCGAGCGCCTTGGGAAGCACGCCGCGGTGCTCCGCCCATTCGCCCAGCGAGTCGCGGAAGACGTGGCGGGGCAGGCCGTGCACCACCTCGATGTCGGCGTGCTCGTTCACCGCCTCGGCGTAGAGGCTGTAGACGGTGAGGTGATCGGAGCCGGGCACCAGCACGCCGCGGAGCACCCGCTCCTCCCGCGTCATCCGGTGCAGCGACTCGACGGCCGAGCAGACCGCGACGGGCGGCACGAGGTCGGCGTCCGCCGCGAGGAGCAGCTCCGCCCAGGGCCGTTCGACGGGCAGCTCCTCCACCTCGGCGCCGTAGCGGGTGAGCCGTCCCTCCTCGACGATGCCACGGCTCTCGAGGAGCGCGACCGCCTCGGCGTAGGCGCGGCGGTCGAGCGGGATCGGAAGCTCGAGGTCCCGGGCGTCCACGCCAAGGGCCGCGCAGGTGAGCGCCACCCGCTCGGCGTCGCCGGCGAGCTGGAACTCCGGCGGCCCGGGACGGAGCGAGGGGAAGTCGATGTCCCGTTCACTGAGGATCGTGACCTGCCCGCCCTTCACGCGGCCGTGCACCCGCCCCGCCATCTGGAGGATCTCGTTCGCGCCGAGGGGGAGCCGGGTGAGGACGTTGCGGCCGCCGCGCACCACGTTCTGGTAGCGGGCGTCGAGGATGACCACGGTGTCGAGGCCACGGATGTTGAGCGCCGATTGTCCGGCGGCGGTCATCGCCAGCAGGTAGGGCTTGGGCGCGCTCCCGTCGAGGAACGGCCGGATGACGCGGATCGGCTCGCCGCCGTGGTAGAAGGCCGTCGCCAGCGCCGGCCACCGCGCGCCGATCTCCTCGGCGATGCCCTCCACCTCCGCACGGGTCGGCACGAAGACCGCGACACCGCGTCCCTCCTTCACCACCCGGCGCAGGAAGCGCGGTCCGAGGAAGTCGCGCGTCTTCTCCGGCGTGACGGTCACCCGGGCCGCGCGCGCGGGATCGAAGGCGGTCGTCTCGAGCACCGTCGCCGAGGCGAGGTAGCGGCGGTAGAAGGCGGGGTCCACGGTGGCCGAGAGCCAGATGAAGCGGCAGCCGGCGCGTTTGCCCAGGGCGAGACAGAGCTCGAGCTCGGCGGAGGTCTGGTGGATCTCGTCCACCACGACCGTGTCGCGCTGGGTGATGAGGTCCGCCTGGAACCAGCGCCGCGCGATGCCGGTGGTGACGATGACGACGTTCCAGGTCGGCGTCTCGGGCGTGGCCTCCCGCTCGCGGTTGACCACGCCCACCGTGAGCGGCGCCCCGAGGATGGTCTCGGCGATGGGGCGGATCGCGAGGGTCTTCCCCGTCCCGGTGGCGGCCACGATGCCGAACCCCGCGCCGCGCGCCGCGAGCGAACGGATCTCCGCGCCGTGCTCCGCCTCGAGCACCGTCTCCAGCTGCAACCCGACGGCGATCTCGATGGTCTCGCACGCCGCCCGCGTGGGCGCGATGACGACCACGCGCCCATGGGCCGGGCGCGTGGCGTGGAACGCCTGCTTGTCAGCGGGGAGGTAGGGGTCTCGGCTGGGATGCACGCGGGCTCAGTCGCCCAGACACACACCGATCTCGCGCGCCATCAGGACCGTATCGAGGTCCAGGGGCACGAGCTTCGGCTTCCCGAGCGCCTCCTTGAGCGGGACGAACCCCGTCGAAGGGGGCACGTGAGACACCATCACCCCGAAGTTGCCGTCCGCCACGCACCGCACCGCCGCCGCGCCGAACCGCAGCGCCAGCAGCCGGTCGAACGTCGTCGGTCGGCCACCCCGCTGCAGATGGCCCAGCGTGAGGGCGCGTGTCTCCTTGCCGGTCCGCTCCTCGATGGCCGCGGCGACCCGTTCCGCGATGCCCCCCAGGCGCTCCATCCGGTCGCCCGGGCCCGCAGGGGCGCGGGTGACCACCTTGCCGCCGATCGGCATCGCGCCCTCCGCCACGACGACGATGCTGAAACGCCGCCCGCGGGCGTCCCGTTCGCGGACCTTCCGGCACACGCTCTCGATGTCGAAGGGGATCTCGGGGATGAGGATCACGTCGGCGCTGCCGGCGAGCCCCGAGTTGAGCGCGATCCAGCCGGCATAGCGGCCCATCACCTCGACCACCATCACCCGGTCGTGGCTCTCCGCCGTGGAGTGCACTTTGTCGAGCGCGTCGGTGGCGGTGGAGACGGCCGTGTCGAAGCCGAAGGTCGTGACGGTGCCCCGGACGTCGTTGTCGATCGTCTTCGGCACACCCACCACCGGCAGCCCCTTCTCGTAGAGCTGCTGCGCGATCCGCAGGCTCCCGTCGCCGCCGATCATGATCAGCGCGTCGAACCCGTGGGCGCGGAACGCGTCCACCAGTTCGTCCGACCGGTCCACGTCCTTCACCGACCCGTCCGGCTGGGGCACGGGCCACTTGAAGGGGCTGCTGCGGTTGGTCGTGCCGAGGATCGTGCCGCCGAGGTGCGTGATGCCGCGGACCTCGTCCGGCCCGAGGCTCACCACTTTGTCGCCGCCGAGGAGACCGCCGAAGCCACGCTGGATGCCGTACGCGGCCCAGCCCCGGTGCACGGCGGAGAGGACCGCGCCCCGGATGACCGCATTGAGTCCGGGCGCGTCCCCGCCACCCGTCGAGAGGGCGAGCCTCATGACTGCATCAAGCGGAGGATCTCGCCCGGCTCCGCGTGCCGGCCCACGGCCTTCTTCGAGAACACCAGCTTGCTGTCCACCGTCACCTCGAACACCCCGCCCGACGACTTGACCAGGCTGATCTCGACGCCGGGAAAGGCGTTACGGATCTCCGCCGCCAGACCGGCGGCGCGCGTTTGGTAGTTTCAGACCACGCAGAATTCGATCGACACCCACATCGCGTCCTCCTCCATTGTCCGGCGCGCGTTCGGCGTCGCCGCGTCACACTCTAGCACACGCACGACCTCCGCAACAGTCCGCGCGGCGAACGACGCCTACGACTTTCCGGGGGTTCGACGCCGTGCGCGATGATCGGCTGCACGGCGTTCTGCGCCGCGTTCCGTTCTTGACGCGCTCCCCAGCGAAGGGTAACCTCGGGACGCTCGGTGCCGGGTCGCCGCTCGCTCCGCGTGCGCCTCCGCTGCGCGACCGATCGACGCACGCCGCGGACCCACCAGACACGACGTCCCCGACGGCGGAGCAGGTGACCCCACCTCACCCACAGAACCCGTTGTTGACTGAGCGAACAGTCAGCATGCTAATGCATTGGGGGACAGAACATTGAGCTCCGCGAACTCGTGGGGTAGTCGGTTCGACCGCGTCGCCGTACCGCTCATCGAACTCGGTGCGGTGGCGGCGATCGCGGCGGCAGCCGCCACCGGGAACCTGCCGCAGCCGTTCCCCTTCCTGGAGTTCATCGCCCTCCTCGTTGCGGGAGCCGCGCTCCGGCTGTTCGGCCTGCCGCTTCCGGGCAAGGGGTTCGCGTCGTTCATCATGCTCCTGCCGCTGTTCGCCATGCTCGAGCGGGGCTGGGGCTGGGCGGCGCTGCTCGCGGTGCTCGGCGTTCTGGTGGGGGATGTGGCCCTGCGGCGGCTGCCGGTGCGCGTCGCCGCCGCGACGGCCGGCCTGTGCGGGTTCGCCGCGGCGCTCGTCGGGTTCGTGTACGACCGGATCGGGGGGCTGCACGGCGCGCTCGCCCTCCACGGCGACAACGCCTGGCCGCTGGTGTTCGCGGTCGTCGTGATGCCGATCCTGCCGAACGCGTTCTTCTACCTGCAGATCTACCTGTCGGACGCGGCGTCGTTCACGGACCCCCGGCTGACGCTGCGGTGGGAGGCGATCGTCGCGGTGTTCGACGTGGCGCTCGCCGTCGGCTGGATCGCGGCGGTGACGGCCCAGGCCCCGCTGCTCGTGACCCTCGGCCGCGCGCTTGCCCTCCTCGGCCTGACCGCGATGGCGCACTACATCGCCCGGCGCGGGGTGCGCGCCGACGAACTGACGCTGATCCAGCGGCTCGCCCGCGCGGTCGCCGCGGACGTCAACCTGGCGCGCAACTTCGCCACCATCCAGCGCCTCGCTGGCAGGCTTATGCCGTGGGAGGGGATGGGTTTTGCGCGGCACGACGCCGCCACCGGGGAGTTGGTCATCCTCCTTGACACCGATCCCGCCAACGTGGGCCGCCGGCTGCGCGCGGACCGCGGCCTCGCCGGCGAGGCGATCGCGCAGCGCCGGGCGCTGGCGTCGGGGGCGATGGCGCGCCGCTCGTGGGCCGGCGCCGGCCCCGCGACCCAGCACGGCTCGGAGCTGATGATCCCGCTCTACCAAGGGGAGCAGCTGGCCGGCGCGTGGAACCTCCGGCACGCCGACATCTCGATGTACCGCCAGTCGGACGCCGCGATGCTCGAGGCGCTCGGGCCGCAGATGGCGCTCGCGATCGCGGTGCACGGGATCGTCTCGCCGCTCATCGAATCCTCCGTCCAGACCGGCGCGCACGTGGAGAGCGTGACGGCGACGAGCGAGGAGATCCACGCCAGCTCCGAAGAGGTCGCCGCCGCCGCGCAGCGGGCGGAGGCCGGCGCGGCGCGGGCCGCCGCGCTCACCGCGGAGGCGGAGGAAGCGATGATCGAGCTGCGCGCCTCGGCGCACGACGCCTCGCAGGCCGGCGAGGAGACCTATCGTGCGGCGCAGGAGGTGGAGCGCACGGCCCAGGCCGTCCGCGCGACCACGGCGGAGACGGCGGCCAGCCTCGACCGCATCGGCGCCACCGTCGCCGAGGGCTCGGCGGAGGTCGAGCGCCTCCGCTCGGCGTCGGAGCAGGTGGTACGGTTCGCGGAGACCATCGGCGCCATCGCCGACCAGACGAACATGCTGGCCCTCAATGCCACGATCGAGGCCGCACGAGCGGGCTCGCACGGCGCGGGGTTCGCGGTCGTCGCCGACGAGGTGCGCCGCCTGGCGGAGGAGAGCGCGAAGGAGGCGGGGAGCGCCTCGGCCTCCACCGCCGAGACGCGGCGCGTGCTCGACCGTGCGGCCCATCTCCTCGAGCAGATCCGGATCCAGCTGGACGAGGTCTCCGGCGTCGCGAAGCGGTCGATGGCCGAGCTCGAGGGCATCGTGCGCGCCGCGGAGACGGCCGCACACCTCTCGAGCCGGATGGTGGAGTTCCCGCGTCGCAACGCGGAGCGCGCCGCGGAGATGCAGTCCGCCCTCACCGAGGTCAGGGCGGCGGCCCAGAACTCGGCCGAGGAGGCGAAGGTCGTCGCGGCGGCGGCCGGCGAGCAGCTTGACGCGATCGAGAGCCTGGCGCGGGGGGCCATCCAGCTCTCCACCTCCGCGAGCCAGCTGGCGGAGGCCACCAAGTTCGTGCGCGGTTCCGAGGGGCCGTAGGGCGCATCACCAATCGCCGCTAGGGGTTGCAAGGGAGGCGCCGTCGCGGGCGGGGGCGCCTGGAGGTCGCGCCGCACGCTGCCGGTGGCTGCCTCCGAGGCAGGGGATCCCGCGATGCGTTACGGAAGCGCACCCGGGGTGCCCAATGGGGAGTGCCCCGCGCGCTTGCGCCTTGGCCGGGGCAATCGCATACTCCAGACACCTTGCACCCTCAGGCCGACGCGATTTGAGCGTCGGCGGGGCGGTGCTACGGAGTCAGCGCCATCGCTTCCGGCGTGAACGACGAACGAGTCCGTCAAACATCCTCACGGAGAGTTCCTATGCGCATGAGAGTTGTGTTGGCTGTGGGCGCGCTTGCGGCGATCGTGCCGGCGCTGGCAGGCGCGCAGCAGCGGCCGCCTGCACAGCAGCCGCGTCCGACCACGCCGCCCGCGGCCCAGCCGCGGCCCGCGACGCCGCCCGCCCAGCGTCCGGCGGCGCAGCCCGCACAG
>JADGQW010000136.1 GCA_017881505.1 Gemmatimonadales bacterium | reverse complement strand
AGCGGCACGGGTGGGCCGAGGTGGCCGACACCCTCCTCCACGAGATGGTGCACCTCTGGCAGCACGTGCAGGGACATCCGGTGGACCACGGCCGGCACTTCCGTGCCAAGGCGCGGGAGGTGGGCGTGGAGCCGGCGGCGCGCCGCAGCGTGCGACGGAGTGCGGCGCTCGATCGCGCCGCGCGCACCGACCGACCCTAGACCCTCAATCCGGCGACCTATGGCCTCGCGATTCGACGGTGTGGACTTCTACGACGTGGCGTCGCTCCTCTCCGAGGACGAGCGCGCGGTGCAGGCGACGGTGCGCCAATGGGTGGACGAGAAGCTCCTCCCCGTCATCAACCGCCACTACGTCGAGGGGACGTTCCCCAAGGAGCTGATCCCCGAGATGGCGCAGCTCGGCTTCCTCGGCGCCAACCTGCCGGAGCAGTACGGCTGCGCGGGGCTCGGCAACGTCGCCTACGGCCTGATCATGCAGGAGCTGGAGCGCGGCGATTCCGGGATCCGCAGCTTCGCGTCGGTGCAGGGCGGCCTCGTGATGTATCCGATCTTCGCCTTCGGCTCGGAGGAGCAGAAGCGGCGCTGGCTCCCGAAGCTCGCGAGCGGCGAGCTGATCGGCTGCTTCGGCCTCACGGAGCCGGACTTCGGCTCGAATCCCGGCGGGATGATCACCACGGCGCGCGAGACCGGCGGCGGCTGGGTGCTGAACGGCGCGAAGATGTGGATCACCAACGGCTCGATGGCGGGCGTGGCGATCATCTGGGCGAAGACGGGCGCCGTGGACGACGCCCGCTCCATTCGCGGGTTCATCGTCCCGACCGACACCCCCGGCTTCACGGCGAAGGACCAGAAGGGGAAGCTCTCCCTCCGCGCCTCCGACACCTCGGAGCTCGTGCTCCAGGACGTCACGGTCGGCAAGGACGCGCTTCTCCCGGCGTCGCAGGGACTCAAGAGTCCGCTGATGTGCCTCACCCAGGCGCGCTACGGCATCGCGTGGGGCGTCGTGGGCGCCGCGATGGCGTGCTACGACGAGGCGCTCCGGTACGGCAAGCAGCGGGTGATGTTCGGCAGGCCGATCGCGGGGTTCCAGCTGCAGCAGCAGCGCCTGGCGGACATGCTCACCGAGATCACCAAGGCGCAGCTCCTTGTCCTCCAGCTCGGCAGGATGAAGGACGCGGGAACGATGACGCCGGAGCAGGTCTCCCTCGCCAAGCGGAACAATGTGGACATGGCGTGCGAGTGCGCCCGCGAGGCGCGCCGGCTCCTCGGCGCTAACGGCATCCTCGTGGAGTACGCCGCGATGCGGCACCTCGTGAACCTCGAGAGCGTCTACACCTACGAGGGGACGCACGACATGCACACGCTCATCCTCGGCGAGGCGGTGACGGGATTGAGCGCGTTCGAGTGACAAGGCCTTGCGTCCCTCTTAGTTTTCGGGCCGCACCAAACCACCCAGGAACCGACTCGTGAAGATCGCCGTCTGCATCAAACGCGTGCCCGACACCGAGACGCGCATCCGCATCGCCGCCGACGGCGTCTCGGCCGACGAGGCGGGCGTCAAGTTCATCCTCAACCCCTACGACGAGTTCGCGGTCGAAGAGGCGCTCCAGCGCAAGGAGAAGGCGGGGGCGGGCGAAGTGGTCGTGATCGCCCTCGGCCCCGACGCCGCGCAGGAGACGATGCGCACCGCCCTCGCGATGGGTGCCGACCGCGGCGTGCTCCTCAGGGCCGACGCGATCCCCGCCGACGTGCTCGCCGTCGCCAAGGCGCTGGCCGCCGAGCTGAAGGACGGCGGCTACGACCTGGTCCTCTTCGGCAAGATCGCCGCCGACGACTGCGCCCAGGCCGTCGGCCCGATGACGGCCGAGCTCCTCGGGCTCCCCTGCGTCACCGCGGTCTCCAAACTGGAGCTGGACGGGGGGAAGGGCGTCGCGCACCGCGAGATCGAGGGGGGCGTCGAGGTGGTCGAGTTCGCGCTCCCGGCGGTGCTCACCGCCGACAAGGGGCTCAACACCCCGCGGTATCCGGCCCTCAAGGGGATCATGGCGGCGAAGAAGAAGCCGGTGGAGGTGAAGCCCGTGACGTTCGCGGCGCCCCGCCTCCGGGTGGCGGCGCTCGAGATGCCGCCCGCCCGCAAGGAAGGGCGGATCGTGGGCGAGGGTCCTGACGCCGTCCCGGAGCTGGTGCGCCTGCTCCGCGAAGAAGCGAAGGTGCTCTGATGACGGCCATCCTCGCGGTGACGGAGCAGCGGGACGGCGCCCTGCGGAAGGTGAGCCGGGAAGCGGTGTGGGCGGCGCGGCAGCTCGCGGACCAGCTGGGCGCGACGGTGGACGCCCTGGTCCTCGGTGCGCCCG
This sequence comes from Gemmatimonadales bacterium, assembly GCA_017881505.1. Taxonomy (GTDB): domain Bacteria; phylum Gemmatimonadota; class Gemmatimonadetes; order Gemmatimonadales; family JACORV01; genus JADGQW01. The sequence continues at coordinate 5,154 of JADGQW010000136.1, read as the reverse complement.
GCGTGGACGTGGCGGCCGCGGATCTCGGAGCGGCCGGCGCCGACCGGGTCCTGGTGGCGGCGGACGCGGCGTTCGCCCGGTACGCGCCCGACGGCTACGCGGCCACCGTGGCCGAGCGTGCCAAGGCGGGCGGCTACGCGGCCGTCATCGTCTCCGCGACGGCGACGGGGAAGGACCTCGCCCCGCGCATCGCGGCGCGGCTCGACGTGCCCCTGGCGTCGGACGTGACGGCGCTCGGCGCAGAGGGCGGCAAGGTCACCGCCTCGCGCCCGGTCTATGCGGGAAAGGCGATACAACGAGTCGTATTTGAGGCGCCCCAGGGCGTCGTCTCGCTGCGCCCGAACACCTACGTCGTCGGCAGCGCCGGCAAGGCGGGCGCGGTGGAGTCGGTCGCCGCGGCGAGCGTGCCGGCGCGGGTGACGGTGCGGGAGGTGAAGGCGTCGGAGCAGGGCGCCCTCGACGTGGCGGAGGCGGAGGTGGTCATCTCCGGCGGTCGCGGGCTCAAGGGGCCCGAGCACTTCCACCTGGTCGAGGAACTGGCGAAGGCGTTCGGGAACGCGGCGGTGGGCGCGTCGCGCGCGGTGGTGGACGCCGGCTGGAGACCGCACGCCGAGCAGGTGGGGCAGACGGGGAAGACGGTGAGCCCGACGCTGTACGTCGCGCTGGGCATCTCGGGCGCGATCCAGCACCTGGCGGGGATGCGCACCGCGAAGGTCATCGTGGCGATCAACAAGGACAAGGACGCGCCGATCTTCAAGGCGGCGGACTACGGGATCGTGGGTGACTTGTTCGAGGTCCTGCCGAAGCTCACCGAGGAAGTGCGGAAGGCGAAGGCGGGGTAGTCCGCCTCGGGGTCCCGGCTCGGCGCAGCCAAGAGCGGGACCGCGCGGTGCTTCGACTGGCCAGCCACACGACGACGCCCCGCCGGGATTCCCGGCGGGGCGTCTCCTTCCCGACTACGACAGCGCGCTACAGCCCGAGCGCCCGCGCCACGTTGATGCGGCCGCGGCCGTAGAACGGGTCCGTTCCCGGCTGCCCCAGGTCGTCGGCGGACTGCTGGATCCGCGCCTTGACCTGCGACGGATTGCCCCTGCCCGTCTCGGCGATCACCAGCGCCGCGAGCCCCGCCACGTGCGGCGTCGCTTGGCTGGTGCCGATGTAGCCGGTCAGCCGGTTGCCGGCCACGCAGACCGTCAGCACCGGCACGCCGCTGGACGTGAAGCCGGCGATCCGCGTCTTGCTGCAGTAGGACCAGACCCAGGAGGCAATGTCGTTGCCCCAGGGCCAGGCCGAGACCGGGAAGCCGTTCGCCGCATCCGCGTTCCCGCCCGGGCCCGCCACCGAGATGGCCGAGCGGCCGAAGTTGCTGTAATACGCGAACGCGTCGGGATTCCCTGTCGCGGTTGCAGGCCCAACCGCGGAGACGCACACCACCGTCGGCACGCCGCAGTAGGTCGGCAGCGCGTTGCCGTCATGGTCGAGATCGGTCAAACCGTTTCCCGCCGCCACCACCACCAGCATCCCCTGACGCGCCGCGTAGGTGAACGTCCGGTTGATCAACCCGACGTAGCGGCCGTTGCCAGCCTTCACGAACCCGCCGCCCAGGCTCATATTCGCCACGTCAGCCCCATGGTCGGCGGCCCACAGCACACCGTTCAGGATCGCGCTCAGCGGCCCACTTCCCTGCGCACTCAGCACCTTCACCCCGATGAGCGTCGTCTTCGAGGTCACCCCCGCCAGCGCGACCGCCTTGCTGCTCACCTGCGACGCCACGTTCGTCCCGTGGCCGTGGTAGTCCGAGATCAGGTTGCGCGTCGGGAAGTACGTCGCCGTCAGGCTGTCGTCGCTCGCGATGAACGACGCCGACCGCGACAGGTCCACCAGGCCGTTCAGGTCCGGGTCGTCGTAATCGATGCCCGTGTCCAGGATCGCCACCGTCACCCCCGCGGAGCCCAGTTTCCCCGCCGCCCATGCCCTGTCCGCGCGGATCAACCGCATGTTCCACTGCCAGCTGTATCGTGCCGCCGTGGTCGGGTTCGACTGGCTCGCCACGGCGTCGTCCGCGGTGCCGCCGTCGGCCGCCGCCAACCGCACGTCCAGTGAGATCAGCGCGTCCGGCTGTACCTCACTGACGTCCTTCGCCGCGGCGAGCTGCGCCGCCGCCGCGTTCGACAGGCCCGATACGGCGGCCAGCCCTGCCCCGGTATGCAGGGACGTGACGGTGCCGCCCAGCGCGGCCACCTGCGCGGCGAAATCCGCGGGCACGCCGTTGCCCTTGAAGGCGACGATGTAGCTGTCGGTCCCTGCCGCCATGGCGAACTGCGGCGCCGCTGCCGTCCGGCCCGGCGCCGTCGTGTCGGGTGCGCACGCGGCCAGTACCGCGGCCGCAGCCAAGGGAAATGCCCACAGAATGCGCGTGGAGCGGGTCATGGTGACTCCTGCTGCTTTGGGGGAGAGCGCACTCCCGTCCGTGATGGAGCGGGAGGCGGAGAACGCCGTCGTCCGTGAGGTGGCAGCCGTGCTGCTGCCTGTGCGCATTTGGCCCGTCGGGCTGGAAGAGTGCGACCCAGGATAACAGCGAGCGCTTCTTCGCAACAGGTCCCCGGCAGCGCCAGCCGCGGTCGCACCGGGCATGCCGAGTTCCATCAGCCGCGCCCCAGCGCACGCAGCACGGCCTTCGCCTCCTCGAGGAACGTCCGCAGGTCCTCCGGCTTGCACTTCTTGTCTGAGCGGTAGATGCCGACGTTCCCGCCCGCGACCTCCACGTGCCACCGAGCTATCCGTCGGCGGCCGCCTGCAGCCAGGCGCCAGCAGGAGAGCCGGCGTGGAAGGCCCGGAGCCGGAACCGCGCCGTGAGAATGTGCATGGGCCGTTGGCCGTCGCGAGCGATCACTCCAGGAACCCGGACCCTTCGATGGGCCAGAGGTCCACGATCATCCCGCCACGCATGATCCACATCCGGCGGTAGAGATTCTGGGTGGTGCAGCCGTGCGACGGGATCAGCCGCACTTTGTCGCCCACGTCCGCCTTCAGCCCGTCAAAGGTGGCATGCTCCTCGGAAACGGAGCGAGCACTGGCTTCGGAACGCCCTGCAACCAGTGGCCGCCCGAATTCGCAGCCGAGACCTTTGGTGCCGACGTCGGCAACGGCATAGCCGGGGTGGGAAGAGACGATGGTGGCCAGAATCCAACGGGCCACGACGAACTCGGTTCGTACCCGCGCATAGGACCAGTCCATCAGGGCATAGCTGCCGCATTGGACTTCATCGATCCCATCGACGTTGCCGGTGATGTCGTACGTGCCGGTGCCGCCGCCCGAGACCATCGTGACGGGAAGGCCGGCGCGCTCGAGTACTCGGCGGGTTTCGATCACCTGGGCGACGGCTTCGCTGGTCTTGCGCCGGCGCTCTTCAGGGTCAGGCAGGTCCACCACGTGGCCTTCATAGGCCTGGAGGCCGTCGAAACGCAACCCGGGCAGGTGGCTGAGTTCGCGCGCCAGTTCCAAAGCCGGCGTTCCCGGTGGCACGCCGCATCGCTTCATGCCGATGTCCACTTCGAGCAACACGGGGATGCGCACGCCCGATTCGGTGGCGACGCCGGAGAGCTGGCGCGCGTTCTCGAGCGAGTCCACGGCACAGCGCACGGTGGCTTGGCGGTTCAAGGCCGCGAGCCGGCGCGCTTTGTCGGCGCCGACCACCTGGTTGGCAATGAGAATGTCCTGAATGCCGCCAGCGGCGAGTTGTTCGGCCTCGGCGAGTTTGGCGCAGGTGATACCTGTACAGGCACCCGCCGCGAGTTGACGGCGGGCGAGTTCGACGCACTTGTGGGACTTGAAATGCGGCCGGAGCTTGCAGGGGCGCTTGGCGAAATACGCCGCCATGCGTCGGAGATTCTGTTCCAATAGGTCGAGGTCCACCACGGGTGCGGGGGTGGCAATCGACTCGATAGGCTGCCCGAGCAAGCTGGTGTCAGTCATGGTATACGCCGCAGAATGGAAGCGGAGCAGGTGAAGTCAACGGGACAGGCATGAATAGGAACTTCCTTCGTACCGGTCCGAGTATCCGATCGGCGCGTCACTGAGGACGCGGGTCGGCGGGTGGGGCCAGAACCTCGGTGAGTCGGGGGTAAGGCGAAGGTGGGGTAGCCCGTCACCCGCGCCCCAGCGCACGCAGGACCGCCTGCGTCTGCTCGAGGAACGTCCGCAGGTCCTCCGGCTTGCACTTCTTGTCCGAGCGGTAAACGCAGACGGTGCCGCCCACCGACTCCACGTGCCATCCCGGCTGCTGGGCGAAGTACCCCAGCGCCGCCGCGCCGAACGCCGAGCGGATCGCCATCTCGTCGGGGCCGCGCAGGAGATAGTGCGAGGAGAACTCCGGGCTCGAGTCGAAGTCGATGTCCTGATAGCCGAAGACCTGGCCGATCTTGTGGAAGATGTTCTCGGGCGCGAGGAGGAAGGCGGGGAGGCCCTGGCCGCCCTGCGGGAAGAGGGCGACGGTCTGCGCGAAGGTGTGGGAGTTCTTCCCGCCCCCGGTGGTGTAGCGGTAGTCGAACAGCTTGAGATCGTGCTCGCCCGCCTGGCCGGTCATCACGTTCTTCACCTTCTTCGAGTGACCGTGCCCGTACAGCGGCAGGTCGCCGAGACCCCTCATCACCTCCAGGTCGCCTTCGGGCTCGAACGTGAAGCCCATCGTCTGGCTCGCCGAGGCCAGCGCCTCGGTGCGATGCTCCTCGAGCCCCTTGCTGACGACGAAGATGACGACGATGAGGGCAAGGACTCCTGCCACGGCGATGAACGGGACCAGGGTCTCCACGGGACTCCTCTCGGAGCCGCGGCCCGCGAGGCGGGCGCGGCGGTCAGACGGGGGGCACCTCGCTCGGGGGCCAGCCGTCCTCCAGCGGGATGGCGGGGAGGGTCTCCCCCGCCGGCACGTCGTTCCGGTCCTCCGGGACGACCAGGAGCGCGTTGGCGAGCGCCATCGAGGTCAGGATGCCGGAGCCCTGCGGCCCGGTGAGGCGCGCGCGGTAGACCCCGCCCTCCTCCCGCACCACGGCGCGGAGGAAGTGCGTGAGCCGCCCGTGCGTGGTGACGCGCTCCTCCGTCACGGCGGGGACGGCCCGGCGGAAGAGCGCGGTGTGGCCCTGCATCTTCCGGATG
>JADGQW010000135.1 GCA_017881505.1 Gemmatimonadales bacterium | reverse complement strand
GCCCCCCGAGATCACCGGCTGCGGCTCGCCGTCCTCCAGCACGGTGAGGTGATACTCCTCGTCGAGCTGGACCTCGTCGTAGCGCCCGTCGGTGAGGGCGCCGAGGAACTCGCCGCTCAGCGCCGCGAGCTCGGGCCGCATCTCCTGATTGAGGTCGGTGCGCAGGTCGCCGAGGGCGCGGTCGAGCTCGTTGTGGAGCCGGAACTCGCGGTGCACGGCCGCGGCGCGGGCGGCCCGCTCCGCCGCATCCTGCTCGTCGCGTTCCGCAGCGCGCAGCCGGTCGGCGGCCGCGGCCGTCTCCGCGCCGGCCATCGCCCGGTCCACGTCTGCCTGCCGCAGCGCCGTCTCGAGGCGTTGCATCTCCCGCTCCGCCGCGCGGAACGCGTCCTCCGTGAAGGGCGCCTCGGCCAGCTGGCGCTCGACGCCGGCGAGGGCGTCCACCAGCGCGCCGCGCTTCTCTTCTGCCGCCGCGAGGGCAAGGCCCAGCTGTGCCGCGCGCTCCGCCGCGGCGGCGAGGCGCTGCGCCCGCGCCGCCACCGGCTCGAGCGCCGTCACCGCCGTGCGCACCTCCTGGTGCCGGTCTTGCGCGTAGCCGGACCGGAGGCCCCCCGCCTCCGCCAAGAGCGCCGCCGCGCGCTCCTCGTGGTGACGCAGCTCCTTCTCCAGGCCGAGGGCCTCCTCCGCCGCCCGCGTTGCCACCGCCAGGGCCTGGTTGTCGCGGTCCACCGCCTCGGCCGCGTCGCGGCGGCGCTCCTCCAGCTCCGGCAGTTCGGCCGGGGGCTTCTGCAGCTGGTCGAGCCGCGCGCGGAAGTACTGCCCGTTCATCCGCACCTCCTCGAGCTGCGAGCCGAGGAGGTCCAGCACGGGCTGGATCTCGCTTCCGAGCGGCCGCCCGCACGTCGGGCACGCCCCGCCGGGCCCCGCGCCGACAATCCGGTCGCGCTGCGCCTCGAGGTCGCGGTACTGGTCGAGGAGAGACTGCCGCTTGGACTCGGCGTCCTGCTTCTCGCGGACCCAGGCCGCCTGCCGCTCCGCCAGCGCCCGGTCGGCCTCTTCGAGCGCGCGCCGCCCCGCGTCGAGCCGCTCCGCCGCCTCGCGCGCCACGCCCGCGGCGGCCATCGCCGCGCGCAGACGATCCCGCACCTCGATGCGCTGGCGCTCCACTTCCACCAGCTGCGCCTCGATCCGCGCGCGCTGCGCCGCGTCCCGCTCCAGCGCGTCGAGCTCCGCCAGCTCCGCGCGCAGCGCCGCGTACGGCCGGAGCCGCTCCTCCAGCCCCACCAGCTCCCCCGACGCGGCCTGCGCCTCGCCGTGCTCGGCCTGCAGGCGCTCCGCCTCCGTCACGCTCTGGCGGACGCGCTCCTCCGCCAACCGCCGCTCGCCGAGGAGCTGGTGGTGCCGGTCGCGCTGGCCGCTCAGCGCGACGAACGCCGGCCCGAAGGCGTCGCGGGCAGCCACCGCCCGCGCGTGCTCCGCCACCTTCGTCGCGGCGAGCCGCTCCGCCTCCTCGCGCGCCGCCGCGAGCCGCTCCCGCTCCGCGCGCAGCGCCGCCGGGTCGGGGCGCGCGTGCTCCAGCGCCAGCATCTCGGTCTTGAGCTCGTTGCGGCGCGCGCGGACGCGCTCCTGCGCCAGCCGCAGGTCGTCGTAGCGCAGCAGCCGCGAGAGGAACTGGCCCCGCTCCGCGGGCTTCATCGCCGCCATCACCGCCAGCTCCTTCTGGCCGGTGAAGTAGGTGTTGAAGAACTCGTCCCGCGACATCCCGAGCACGCGGGTGAGCCGCTCCGTCACCTCGCCGAGGGTGGAGGCGATGGGCTGATGCGCGTCGTCGAGGAAGAGCTCGGCGGCGTAGAGGGAGCGCACCACGCGGTAGCGGTGGGCGCCGAGCGCGAACTCCAGCTCGACCCGCACCTCGGAGCGCGCCTTCGCGTGGCGCCAGCGGATGCCGTCCCGCGCGCCCCGCGCGGCGTCCATCCCGTACACCGCCCACGCCACCGCCTCGAGGAGCGTGCTCTTCCCGACCCCGTTGGGGCCGATGATCGCCGTCAGCCCCGGCCCGAACGCCACTTCGGTGTCGCGGTGCTGGCGGAAGTTCACGAGGCGCAGCCGCTCGAGGCGCACGCTACGCCCCCTCCTCCTGGGCCGCGCGCTCCACGGCGTCGAGCGCCTCCCGCCCCAGCGTCACGAACCGTTCGCGGTCGAGGTCTGCGTCGAGGGGGCGGCGACCGAGGAACTCCGCCACCACGTCGGCGAGCCGCGGGCGCCGGCTGGGCGGCGCCCCGGAGGCCACCGTCCGCCGGTACGGGTCGGGCCGCCGGAGATCGAGCTGGAAATGGAGCGCCGCCGCCTTATGCACCCGGAGCGCGGCGTGGTCGAGGGCGTGGCCCAGGGAGCGCGGCACGTTCTCGACGACCAGGCGCACCACCGCCTCTGCGATGCCTCCCGGCACGGCCGCCACGCGCGCCGCGATCGCCGCGTCGAGCTCGGGGGCGGTCATCCCCGCCGCGTCGAGCCACGCGAGATCCACGATGCGGCGGCCCGCCGGCAGCGCCACCCGCTCCACCGTCCCTGCCTCGAGGTCGGCGAGGAGCCACCCCTTCGTCAGCCCCGCGCGCATCTCTCTGCGCCACTCGCCCCACAGGTTCAGGCGAGCGTGCTCAAGCTGCCTCTCCTGGACCGACTCGCCCCAGAGGTTCGGGCTCGTGTACTCGAGCGAGCCGGCGTACCACGCCTTCGGCGCCACCTCGGCGACCACGTGGTAGTGGCCCAGCGCCACGTAGTCCCAGTCGCCGCTGCGCAGGTCCGCCGCGTCCACCCGCGCGCCGCCGTAATCCATCACCTCGGGGAAGAGCCCCGCGATCTCGGGATGCATCACCAGCAGGTTGTAGCGCGCCCCGGGATCGGGGTGCCAGCCGGCCGCCGGGCGCTCCCCCAGAAGGGCCGTGTGCGGCACCGCCAGGACGGAGAGCCCGAGGAAGGGGTAGTCGAGGCGGCGTTCCGCGTCGTCCACCACGTCCACACCCAGGGACGTCATCAGTTTGAGGATCGAGCCCGCCTCGAGGGAGCGCGGCGTGTCGTGGTTCCCGGCGACGAGGACCACCGGCGCCCCCGGCAGCTCGTGCCGGAGGCGCGAGAGCTGCGTGAACGCCTCGATGATGGCGCGGTTGGTGGGTCGGACGGTGTGGAAGAGGTCCCCGGCGATGACGATGGCATCAGGTTTGCGTTCGATGACCTGGTCGACGGCGTGCCGGAACGCGAGTGCGACGTCCATCTCGCGGCGGTTCACGCCCTCGGCGTCCAGCCGCTGGAACTGGCGGAAGCCCAGATGCGCGTCGGCCAGGTGCGCGATCCGCATCAGGCGCCGACGCCTCCGGCGAGCCCGATGTAACTTCCGACCCGACTTTGCGGAGACCGTTCGTGCATCGCCGTCACCTTCGCTCCTTCGCCATCCCCTGCCTCGCGATCGTCCTCTCGGCCACCGCGGGCCACGCCGGGGCGCAGACCGCCGCCCCGCCCGCCGCCCCCGCCGCGCCGGCCCCTGCGGCCACCGCACCTTCCCAGACGCCGCCCCGCCCCTCGCCCTGGCGGCTCGGCACCGAGCTCGCCTTCACCGACATCTCCGGCAACCGGCAGCTCCAGCTCTTCCAGTCCACGGTGACCATCGCGCGGCAGCGGCCAGAGACCCTCAACTTCGACCTCAAGCTCGAGGGACGGTACGGCGAGAGCAATCACCAGGAGGCCGCCAAGTCGGCCGCCGCCCGCATCCGTCTCGACTGGACCCCGCGCGCGCTCGTCTCGCCCTTCCTCGGCCTCGACTTCGAGTACGACCACATCCGCCTGATCGATGCCCGGGTGAGCGGCGCCGTCGGCGTCAATTTCAATCTCTCGTACCGCGACCCGACGCGCGCCACCGTCGCCATCGGCCTCGTCGAGGAATACGTCGACTACGCGGCGCCGACGGCGCCCAACCAGGTGAACGACACCCGGCTCCACGCCCGGCTCGCGTTCGTCCAGGTCCTCCGCCCCGGCGTGCAGCTCGAGATCAACGGCAAGTACCAGCCCGCCGCCGCGCGCCTCTGGGACTACCTCCTCAAGGTGGACGGCGCGATGCGCGTGGCGCTGACGACCAAGCTCGCCTGGCGGACCGCCTACACCTGGAACCGCGACTCCACGCCCGCCGCCGGCGTGCGACCCGACGACCGTACCCTCACGACGGGGCTCCTCATCCAGTGGTGGTGAGCGCCGCACGAGGACCATCTCCGGACCAAGGCACGAGCGGCCGCCCGCGGGCGGCCGCTCTCGTCTCCAGGCCCGGCACCCGCCCCCACCCCAGCCCCTAGAGCTCGTCCTCCGGCGTCGCCGGGAACGGCGGCACCTCGGTGAGCCACAGCCCCGCCAGCTCCTGCTGCTCGTCCACTTCGACGAGGAGCCCGTCGGCGACCCGCACCGGCTGCGCCGGCCGCGTCGGGCCGACCCGCACGTGGAACACCGACTCGCTGGTATTGGTGTCGATGGCGAGCGACGCGTCCACCTCGACCGCGGCGACCGACGGCTGCGAGCGCCGCCCCGGGAGTTCCACCTCGCCATTCACCGCCTCGACGGGGGCGTCGAGGCCGGGCACCGTGCGGACGTCGGGCCACACGACCACCTCCACCCCGCGGATCGTCCCCGCCGCCACATCCAGCAGGACGAACGACCCGTCGCCCCCTTCCAGCTCCACGGAGCCGGTGAGGCCGGGCGCACCCTTCGCGGCCGGGCGCTTCACCGCCCCGGTCAGGATGTCCGTCTCGGCATCCCACCGCCAGGCGATGTGCGGCAACCGGCCCTTCTTCTCGACGATCCGCGCTGCAAGTCCCATCCGGCGGCCTCCGTGCGGGCAAGGGAGAGGAGGGGGCGGCAAAATATAGGGAACGCCTCCGACCCAAGCCAGAGACCATAAGCGACGAAGCCGTGGGCGTTTGAGCCGGAGGCCGGCCAGTGGCGGGTCCCCGTGCCGCCGTTCACGGCGCCGGCGGGCCCCACGCGGAGGAAGTGCCAGGTAAACCCCGCGGATGCTCCGCGCTGCGTCAGCCGCGCCGGTCGGGGATTGAGGAGTAAATCGCTCGCAATCGTGATCGTCGCCCGTGGAGCGGCCGGTGTCGCTCTACTTCGCCCGCTCCCCGTCCAGACGCTTCCACTCCCGCACCAGGCGGTCCACGCCCTCCTTGAGCATCTCGTCGGAGGCGGCGTAGCTGAGCCGCACCCAGCGGTCGTCGCCGAAGGCGGCGCCGGGGACGAGCGCGAGGGCCTCGTCCACGATCAGCCGGCGGCAGAACTCGGTCGCGGTGGGGAGCGTCTTCGTGAAGAGGGAGTCCACGCGGAAGTAGAGATAGAAGGCACCCATGGGCTCCACGAACTCGACGCCGGGGAGCTCCGCCCGGAAGCGGGCCACCAGCGTGTCGCGCCGCGTCCGGAAGGCGGCCACCATCGCCGCGACGTCCCCCTGCACGGCGTCGGAGGCGTACGCCTCGACGGCGGCCCACTGCGCCATCGTGTTCGCACCCGAGGTGGTGTGCGACTGGAGCGCGTTCATCGTCCGGGCCAGCTCGCGCGGGGCCAGCGCGAAGCCGATGCGCCACCCCGTCATCGCGAACGACTTGCTGGCCCCGTCCACGAGCACCACGCGCTCGAGGAGGTCGTCAGGGAAGTCGAGGACCGAGGGCGCCGGCCCGACGCCGTAGTGGATCTGGCGGTAGATCTCGTCGGCGATGACCCAGAGGCCCTTCCGCTTCGCCCACTCGAGGATCGCCTTCAGCTCGCTCGCCGTGTACACCGCGCCCGTCGGGTTCGACGGGGAGTTGAGGATGAGCCCCTTCACGGCATCGTCAGTCCAGCGGTCGAGGTCGGCGACGGAGACCTTGAGACTCCACTCCTGGTCGCCCGGCACGGCGACGGGCATCGCGCGGGCGAGGTGGACGATCTGCGGGTAGCTGGTCCACGCCGGCGAGGGGATGAGCACCTTGTCGTTCGCGCCGAAGAGGCAGAGGCAGGCGTTGAAGACGGACTGCTTGCACCCGTTCGAGACGATGAGGTTGTCGGCATTCACCGCCCGGCCGCCGGAGAGGAGGCTGAGCCGCCGCGCGATGGCGGAGCGGAGCTCCATCAGCCCCTCGGTCGCCGTGTACTTCGTCTCGCCCCGCTGCGTGGCGCGCACGCCCGCGTCGGCAACGCTCTTCGGCGTGGGGAAGTCGGGTTCGCCGGCGCCGAGGTCCACGACGTTGACGCCCTCCTTCCGGAGGCGCGCGGCCTCGCGGGAGACGGCGAGGGTGGCGCTCGGCGTGAGCGCGGCGACGTTGCGGGAGAAGAGTCCGTTCATCGGATGACCCGGTACTCGCGGAGAAGGGGCAGCACGCTGTCGAGCGGGAGCGCTCCCACCGTGCCGCGCGGACCGCGCACCGACTCGGCGCGGAAGAGGGAGTTCAGGATGGCCTCCTCGGTGGCTTCGACGACGGCCTCGAAGAGGGGGGACTGCGCGTCGAGCGCAACGGCCTCGGCGGTGCGCGTGAGCTGCGCCGGGGCGAGAGGCCCCCGGCGCACGCCGGCCGCGGTGGAGAAGGCGAGGGCGAAGTCGCCGCTCCCGTTGGTCATCGGGGAGCCGGTGCGCGCCACGCCGAGGAAGGCGCGCTGCGCCAGCCGCTCGAGCCCGCGCGCGTCGAGGGGCGCGTCGGTGGCGACGACGATCATGATGGAGCCGTCGGGGGACGACTGACCGCTCACCGCGGACCGCTCACCGCTCACCCCTGACCCCTGAGGGCCGGCGGGCGGCACCTGTCCGCGCAGATAGTACTGCCCCAGCCTCTGCCCCACCGGCGCGCCGAGGATCTGCAGCACCCCGCCGAAGTTCGTCTGCACCAGGACGCCGACGGTCCAGCCGCCGAGCGCGGCCGGAAGGCGCCGCGAGCTGGTGCCGATCCCGCCCTTCCAGCCGAAGGCGACCGTCCCGCGGCCCGCCCCGACGCTCCCCTCGGCGACCGGCCCCTCGGCCGCGGCGCGCAGCGCCTCGAGGACCGTGGCCTCGCCGATCGGCCGGCGGCGGATATCGTTCAGGAAGCCATCGTTCGTCTCGCCGACCACGGCATTGAAGGACTGGACGCGCTCGTTCCCCGGCAATGCGAGGAGGTAGGTGAGGACCGCGTCGGCGGCGCGCGGGACGCAGAGGGTACAGGTGAGGACGATCGGCGACTCCAGCTCCCCCAGCTCTCGGATCTGTGCGATGCCGGTGAGCTTGCCGAACCCGTTCCCCACGCTCACCGCGGCGGGGACCTTCTCCTGGAAGACGTTGCCGCCGTGCGGCAGGATCGCGGTCACGCCGGTGTTGAAGGAATCCCCGGCCGCGACGGTGACCTGCCCCACCCGCACGCCCGCGACATCGGTGATGGCGTTGAGGGGGCCGGTGGGGAGGACGCCGACGACGACGCCGACGTCCCGCGCGCGCGGCCGGGGGGTCTGCGCCGCGAGGGGTGGTGCGAGGAGCAAGGCGAGAAGGGCGA
>JADGQW010000134.1 GCA_017881505.1 Gemmatimonadales bacterium | reverse complement strand
GGCCGGGGACGGCCGCGACGTGCAGATCCTCGTCTCCGTCCGGGGCGGCACGACGCGCATCCAGGTGCGGGAGAACCTCGGCTCGTACGCCGGCGGGATCATGGGTGGGTTCGGCGTCGGCCTCGGCGGAGGCGGACTGGGGCCGATCCTCGGCGTCCTGATGGGGGCGCTGCACGCGCCCGTGGCCGCGCTCATCGCCGTGCCCCTCTGGCTCGCCGCCGTGTATGCCGGCGCGCGCTCGATGTACTTCTACTCGGTGAAGCACCGCCGCGCGCAACTCGCCCGCCTGATCGACCAGCTCGCGGACCTCGCGGCGCAGCTGGTACCGGCCCGGCTCCGGTAGCACCGGCGGGGCGGGCGAGCGGAAGGACGTGAGAAGGGCCCCTCGCCGGGGCCCTCGTCACACGTCTCCTCCCACCTCTGACCTCTCACCCTCTCACCTGTCCGCGCCGGGGAAGACCACCACGCTCTCATCTCCATCGCGGCTCAAGCTCGCCACCCCGAAGTAGTAGTTGTCCACGATCCGCCCGGTGAACACGTGGCGCGTGGCCATCCCCACGTCCTCGGAGGAGTCCCAGGTCGGCGAGTCGGTCCGCCGCCAGTAGACGCGATACCCCGCCACGTCGGATGAGTCCTCGGGGGCGGCCCAGGCGAGGATCGCGGCTGGCTGGCCGGCGCCGCTCAGGCGGACGGTGCGCGGGGGCGCCGGCGCCCAGCTCAGCGCCGCGAGGGTCGCGGCGTCGAGGGAGGTGATCTTCGCGGCGTACGCGAAGTCCACCCCCTCCAGCACGTCGCCGTAGTGGATGCCGTTCTCGTCGCGGATGTTCTGGTGCTGGCGGGTGTAGTTCTCGTGCATCTCCATCACCCGCACCGCGGGGTAGCCGAGGTCGGCGAAGGGGCGGTGGTGCCCGCCGCGGCCGAACCGGTCCAGGCGGTAGATCATCCAGACGTCGAGGCCCGGCACGTAGCGGTCGGCGATGCGGTCCACGTAGCGCGCCAGCTGGCGGGAGACGCCGTCCACCTCGCCGCCGGTCGAGCGGCGCCGGGTGCGCTCCTGCTCCGTCTCGGTGGGGGGCACCGCGTCGGAGAAGACCCGCGCCGTGGAGTTGTCGGTGATCCCGTCGATCCCCTGCACGTTGCCGATCATGTCGTTGTTCAGGACGCCGACAAGGCGCCACCCCCGCTGCTGGACCCACTGCGCCAGGATCTGGCCCCCGTTCAGCCCCTGCTCCTCGGCGGAGAGGGCGGCGTAGACGACGTTGCCGGCGAAGCGGTAGCGCGTGAGGACGCGTGCCGCCTCGAGGGTGCCGGCGAGGCCGCTCGCGTTGTCGTTCGCGCCGGGGGAGGAGTCGGCGGCGTTCATCCCGTCGCTGATGCGGCTGTCGATGTCGCCGCTCATCATCACGTAGCGGCCGGTGTCGGTGGTGCCGCGCTGCACCGCGACCACGTCCACCACGTTGGTGGGCGTCGGGATGCGCGGCGTGGGCCCGACCATCCCGCTGACGTAGAAGACCTCGAGACACCCCCCGCACGCCGCGGAGATCCGCTCGAACTCCGCCTTCACCCAGCGGCGGGCGGCACCGATGCCGCGGGTCTCGGAGACGGTGTCGGAGAGGGTGTGCCGGGTGCCGAAGCCCACGAGGCGCGTGACGTCGGCGCGGAGACGGTCGGCGGAGACCGCGGCGACGATCGCCGGGATGCGCGGATCGGAGCCGGCGGCCACGGCGGGCTGCGCCGGGCTCGCCGGGGCGGCCGCGGGGGTGCGCGGCGCGCGGGGGGACGGGGCGCGCGGCGGATTCTGCGCGGCGAGGGGCGCGGCACTGCACAGGGCCAGCGTCACGAGGATGTAACGGCGCATCGGGTCTCCAGGGATCTGCGGGTCAGCCCTCTCCGCTCAGGTACTTCTTCTCGCAGTCGGGGCAGACGCCGTGACTGAAATCGGCGTCGGTGTGCTCGTGCACGTACGCCTCCATCTGGCGCCATGCCCCGCGGTCGTCCAGGACCTTGTGACACCACGAGCACACCGGCAGGAGGCCGCTCAGCGTCTTGACGTTCGCGAGGGCGTCCTGGAGTTGCGCGATGAGGCGTTCGCGCTCGTCCTGCGAGTTCTTGCGTTCGGTGATGTCGCGCACGATCGCGGTGGCGAATCGGCCCTCCCGGGTCTCCCACGTGGCTAGCGAGAGGTCGATCGGGAACTCGCTTCCGTCGCGGCGCAGGGCGGGCAGCTCGAGCGTCTCGCCGGCGATGGGCGCCTCGCCCGTGGCGCGGTACCCTTCGAGGCCCGCCGTGCGCGCGGGGACGTGTATCGCCGGCACGAGGTCCCGCACGTTCCTGCCGAAGAGGCGCCCGTCCTCGTACCCGAACACGCGTGCCGCGGCGGCGTTGCAATGGACGATGGTGCCCTCCGCGTTGATCGTGATGATGCCGTCGGCCGCCGTCTCACTGATCGCGCGGAACCGGGCTTCGCTCGTGTGGAGCGTCTCTCGGGCGGTCTCCAGATCCGAGGCGTATCCCTCCATCCCGAAGAGGTGGGCTGCGATGAGGAACGCGAACAGCAGGCCGGCGGCCAGCAGCGCCCAGGCGTTCCAGCCCGGATGGCGTGACGCGTAGGCCGGCAGCGGCACGAACGCGGCCTCCCAGCGGCGGTCGGCGACCGCGAGGGTCTCCGCGTGCGCGAGGAAGGGATGCGCGGGGGTCGCGTCCGGCCGTCCGTACAGCGGCGCCGGCGCTCCACGCCCCACGTCGCGCAGTGTTAACGCGATCCCCTGGGCTTCCAGTCCGGGATCGGCGGCGCGGACGAGGGTCGCGAGGCGTACGATCCCGAGGGCGTAGCCGCGGAGCGCTCCGCGCGCACTGGCGGCGGCGCGCGGCGGCGGCGCGTGGAACAGGGGTTGGGCGGTCACGACGGTCACGTGGCCGGGCGGATCCGCGGCGAGGATGAGGCCGTCGCTGACGGCCGTCGCGTCGGCGTCCCGGGCCCGCACCATCGCATCGGCCGCCGCGGGCTCGGTCGCGGCATCGAAGCCCACCAGCGCCTGCAGTCCTACGGACGGCTCGACGTAGAGGACGGGGAAGTACGCGTCGCGTCGTCCCGCGGGTCGGAGGCGGCCCGCCGTCCCGCGCTCCGTCACCTGGTAGCCTGGGCTCCCGTCCCGGCGGGCCGCCGATTCGAAGCCCGCCCGTGCCCCCAGGGGAACGCGCGGCACCCACGCCACGGCGACCGCGCCGCCCTGGAGCGGGTGCGAGGCGGCAGCGAAGAAGCGGAACTCCGCCCGGCTGAGGTCCTCGTCGATCGCGATCGCGGCCGCCGCGGAGCGCACGTTGGTCAGGCCCTGCTCCACGACGGACCGCAGCGCCACGGCGACCGTTCGGGCCCTGGCGTCGAACTCGCCCTGGACGCGCGTCTGGTCCAGTTGCCGGGCGATGCCCGCCGCCACGAGGGTGAGCAGCGCCGTGGCCCCCGCGCCGAGCGCCGCCGGCACGTACCGCATGACGCGGGCGCGTCGCTGCGGCCGCGCCTCGGTCCCGGCGACGGCACCGGGACGGGACGCGCGGAGCGCCGTGCTCAGGATGCCGGCGCCCAGCAGGCTCAGCCCTCCGGCGGTCGGCAGCGCGACGGGGACCACGACGCTGTTGTACAGGAAGGGGGCTCCCAGGGCGTATCCGGCCAGCGACGACAACCCGATCGCGAGAGTGCCGAAGACCAGCCCTGCCGCCGCGCGCCGACCCGCGACCGTCTCGGCGGGGTAGCTCGTCAAGGCGATGAGGGCGAGCGCCGCAGGCAGGAGCCCGCCTCCCGCGAGGGGGGACATCCTGCCGACGCGGGCGCCCTGGAAGGCGGTCGTTGCGGTGGATATCGCGGGCTCGAGCCCGAGATCGAAGCCCCCGACGAATTGCGCGATGACGAGCGCGGTGAAGGCGCAGACGAGGATGGCGGCGGCGTTCACGTACGTGCGGGCCGCTCGTCGGTCCGGCCACCGATCCAGGGCGAACGCCGCGGCCCCGAGGAGGACGAACGTCAGAGCGGTGCTCGGGGCGGTCGGGATGAACGCCGTGCTGACGCTGTGCAGGGCCGTGATGCCGGCGATCCAGCCGGTCAGCGCCGAGACGCCGATGCCCGCGGTGAGGAGTCCGCACGCCTGCGCGAGGAGCGCCGCGAGATCGGGTGCCCGCGGGGACGCAAGGGGGGGACTGCCGGGGGTGCTCATGCCGAGGTCAAAGTGTAGCACCCGCACCGGGGTCCGCAACGACGGCCGGACCGCCGGTGGTCGGCTGCGCGGGCGAGCCCTATCTTGGTTCCGTCTGGTCCGCCCACCTCGTGAGGGAGCCGCTCGTGTCGAAGACCTCCGCCTGCCTCGTCGCCGCCGCCATCGCCCTCGCATCCGTTCCGGCGCCCGTCCGCGCGCAGCGCCCGGCCGCACCCGCCGCCCAGGCGCAGAACCTCTCACGAGACGAGCGGGGCATCGCCGCCTGGGTGGACGCGCACGGCGAGGAGGCCATCGGCTTCCTCCAGCGCACGGTGGACGTGAACAGCGGAACGCTCAACGTGGCGGGGGTGCGCGACGTGGCGCGCCTCTACGAGCCGGAGTTCACCGCGCTCGGCTTCACGGTGCGCTGGATCCCGATGCCCGACTCCCTCCATCGCGCCGGGCACCTCGTCGCCGAGCGGGCGGGGACGCACGGGAAGCGCGTGCTCTTCATCGGGCACCTCGACACCGTCTACGAGGCGGACAGCCCCTTCCAGCGCTTCGTGCGCGAGGGGGCCCGCGCGGTGGGCCCGGGCACCAACGACATGAAGGGCGGCAACCTCATCATCCTCTACGCCCTCAAGGCGCTCGCGGCGTCGGGGGCGCTCGACGGCACGCGGGTCATCGTCTTCTTCACGGGGGACGAGGAGGCGGCGGGCCGGCCCCTCGCGGTGTCGCGGCGGGACCTCATCGAGGCGGCGCACCGGAGCGACGTGTCCCTCGAGTACGAGGCGGCGGTGCGGGATTCGGCGGGGGAGTTCGCCACCATCGCGCGGCGGAGCAGCACCGGCTGGCGCCTCGAGACGGCCGGGATCACGGCGCACACCTCGGGGATCTTCGCGCCCGACGTGGGGAGCGGCGCCATCTTCGAGGCGGCGCGCATCCTCCGACGCTTCCACGACGAGCTGCGGGAGCCGTACGTGACCTACAGCGCCGGCGTGATCGTCGGCGGGACGACCGCCCGGCTGGAGAACGACCGCGGCACGGCGGAGGGGAAGACCAACGTCGTCCCGCACACCACGCTGGTGGAGGGGGACCTGCGGACCCTCTACGCCGACCAGGAGCAGCGGGTGCGGGAGAAGATGCGCGCCATCGTCGCCGACCACCTGCCGCACACCTCGGCCACGATCACCTTCGACGACGGCTATCCCAACATGGCGCCGACGGACGGGAACCGCCGGCTCTTCGCGATGCTGAACCAGGTGACGCTCGACCTGGGCCAGCCCGCGATGCGCATCCTGCCGCCGGAAGAGCGGGGGGCGTCGGACGCGTCGTTCGTCGCGCCCTACACCGACGCGCTCTCGGGGCTCGGAGCGTACGGCGGCAACTCGCACGCGCCGGGGGAGTGGATCGACCTCGCCAGCCTCCCGCTCCAGATCAAGCGGACGGCGATCCTGCTCTACCGGCTGACGCGATGACCGGTGTGCGGCTGCGCCCCCCTACTTCCGTCCGCCTTTCGAGATCTGCTCGCTGATCAGGATCTTCGAGATCTCGTCCCGCTGGATCTGGTTCGTGCCCTCGTAGATCTGCGTGATCTTGGCGTCCCGCATGTACTTCTCGATCGGGTAGTCCCGCATGTAGCCGTAGCCGCCGAAGACCTGGAGCGCGTCGATGGTCACCTGCACCGCGACGTCGGAGGCGAAGAGCTTCGACATCGCCGAGTACAGGGTGGGCCGCTCCTTCGGGCCGGCGTCGATGTGGCGCGCCGTCGCATAGATGAGGGCCCGCGCCGCCTCGATCTGCGTCGCCATGTTGGCGAGGGAGAAGCGGAGCCCCTGGAAGGCGGAGATGGGGGAGCCGAACTGCCGCCGCACGCACGCGTACGCGACCGCCAGCTCGAGCGCGCCCTGCGCGATGCCGAGCGCCTGCGCGCCCACCCCCGGGCGCGACGCGTCGAAGGTGCGCATCGCGGTGATGAAGCCCGTCCCCTCGCGGCCGATGAGGTTCTCGGCCGGCACGCGGCAGTCGGTGAAGACGAGCTCCCGCGTCGCCGAGGCGCGGATGCCCATCTTGTCTTCCTTCTTCCCGAAGGTGAAGCCCGGCGTCCCCTTCTCGACGATGAAGGCGCTCGCGCCGCGCGGCCCCTTGCTCGGATTGGTCAGCGCGATGACGGTGTAGATCTCCGCCTCGCCGCCGTTGGTGATCCACTGCTTCGTCCCGTTGAGGACGTAGTGGTCGCCCTGCTTCAGCGCCGTGGTCCGGACGCCGCCGGCGTCGGAGCCCGCTTCCGGCTCGGTGAGTGCGAAGGCCGCCAGCTTCTTCCCCGCCGCCACGTCCGGGAGGTAGCGCTTCTTCTGCTCCTCGCTGGCGCAGAGGAGGATCGGCATCGCGCCGAGCGCGGTGCCGGCCAGGGCGAGGGCGATGCCGCCGCACGCCCGCGAGAGCTCCTCCGTCACCAGGACCAGGTTCATCGTCGGGGTACCGCCGGCGATGCCGTCGTACGCCTCCGGGATGAACGTCCGGAACAGATCCGCCTTCGCCATCGTCTCGACGACGGGCCACGGGAACTCCCCGCTCACGTCGTACTTCGCCGCCACGGGGCGCAGCTCGTTCTCGGCGATCTCGTGCGCCAGGTCGCGGATGGCGCGCTGTTCTTCCGTCAGTCCGTAGTCAAGCATGCGGGACCAGAGGTGATGGGTGATGAGTGATGAGTGATGAGCGGATGCCGCCTGCTCCCTGCTCCAGGCTACCGGCTCCCGGCTGCCTTCCTCACGTATCCGAGTGCCAGAGCACGGGCCGCTGGATGGACGTCCGCCCGTTCTCGAACACGAACCGCGCGTAGCGCTCCGGCGCCTCGCCGGCGAACGACGACACGTCCACCTGGCCGGACAGGGAGCCAGGGGACGCGAGCCGCTCCAGCGCCTTCATCAACAGGTCCACGTCGAGGTTCACGCCCGCGAGGTCCGCCTGCACGCTCCCGCCGGAGGCCGTCGCGACGCGGACCTCCCCCTCGGGGTAGAGCCCGTCGAAGGTGTCGGCCGCCGCTTCCAGGTCCGCCGCCGCCCGCCCCGGGTCCGGCGCGGTGAAGCGCACCGTCCCGTCGAGCCGCTGGATCCGCGGGTCCACGAGCCGCTCCGCGTCGCGCACATACGCCTGTCGCCGCGCCTTCGCATAGTCGGGATGCGCCCAGCGCACGTGCAGCGCCCCGCCCGGATCCACGCGCAGCCGGACGAGCTGCGCCGACTTCTCGGTGTGCACGAAGAGGTCGCCGCCCTTGATCTGCGCCTGCTGCGCCGCCGGCACCTCCGCGAGGATGGCCACCAGCTCCCCCGCGATCGTCGGCAGGGAGGGGCCCGCCGTCGGCTGGATGTGCCGCACGACGATCGCCTC
>JADGQW010000133.1 GCA_017881505.1 Gemmatimonadales bacterium | reverse complement strand
GGGAACGGGCTCCCGGCGGCACTGGGGTCCGCCGGGTCAGATCACCGGCCGTCCGCGGAAAGCGTCCGGCCCAGCAAAAGGAGATCACGTGGCGAAGAAGGCGAAGAAGGCGGCGAAGAAGGCCAAGAAGACAGCCAAGAAGACGAAGCGCACGCCGAACGCGGCATTCATGAAGCCCATGATGCCCAGCGCGTCCCTCGGCATGGTCATCGGCGACAAGGCGATGCCGCGCACGGAAGTCACCAAGAAGCTGTGGGCGTACATCAAGAAGAACGGCCTGCAGGACAAGAAGAACAAGCGCATGATCAACGCCGACAGCAACCTGAAGACGGTCTTCGGTGGCAAGGCGACGGTCAGCATGTTCGAGATGACGAAGCTGGTGAGCAAGCACCTGAAGTAGGACGGTCGTTCACGCCCGCGCCGGGACACCTCTTGTCCCGGCGGGCGTCCACACCACGGTTCGAAGCCGACGGCGCGGCCCTTGGGTCGCGCCGCGGCGCGTCAGGGACCCTCGCCACCGCACCGGGAGTAGATTTCCTCCATGCTCTTCTCGCCGCTCAAGCTCCGCTCCCTCGAGCTCCGCAACCGCATCTTCGTCTCGCCGATGTGCCAGTACTCGGCGGAGGACGGCGTCCCCACCGATTGGCACCTCGTGCACCTCGGGAGCCGCGCCGTCGGCGGCGCCGCGGTGGTACTCGCCGAGAAGACGGCGGTCGTCCCCGAGGGGCGGATCACCCCCGGCTGCACCGGGATCTGGAACGACGCGCAGCGCCGCGCCTGGGCGCCGATCGCGGCCTTCATCGCGGCGCACGGCGCCGCGCCGGGGATCCAGCTCGGCCACGCGGGGCGGAAGGCCTCGTGCGCGCCGCCGTGGCTGGGCGGCAAGCCCCTCGCCGCCGCGGAGGGGGCGTGGACCGCCGTGGCGCCGAGCGCGCTCCCCTTCGCCCCGGAGCACCCCGCGCCGCACGCACTCGCGCCTAAGGAGATCGAGGCGCTCGTTGTGCGGTACGCCGAGGCGGCGCGGCGCGCGGTGGACGCGGGCTTCCAGGTGGTGGAGATCCACGCCGCGCACGGCTACCTCCTCCACCAGTTCCTCTCTCCCCTCTCGAACCACCGCGACGATGCGTATGGCGGCACGTTCGACGGCCGCACCCGGTTCCCCCTCGCGGTGGCGCGCGCCGTGCGCGAGGCGTTCCCGGCGCACCTCCCCGTGTTCGTGCGCATCTCCGCCACCGACTGGGTGGAGGGGGGCTGGGACCTCCCGCAGTCCGTCGCCTTCGCGCGCTGCCTCAAGGAGGCCGGCGTGGACCTCGTGGACTGCTCGAGCGGCGGCGCCGTCCCCGACGCGAAGGTCCCCGTGGCCCCCGGCTACCAGGTGCCCTTCGCCGCCGCCATCCGACGGGAGGCGGGCATCGCGACGGGTGCGGTGGGGCTCATCACCGAACCGGAGCAGGCCGAGCAGATCGTCGCCAGCGGCGCGGCGGACGCCGTCCTCCTCGCCCGCGAGCTGCTGCGCGACCCGTACTGGCCCCTCCACGCCGCGCGCGCCCTGGGCGTGGACGTGGCGTGGCCCCAGCAGTACCTGCGCGCGAAGCCGGCCCCCGCGAAGTAGCGAGCCCGAGCGGCCGCACCCCGTCCACCCTCCACCGATGAGCCTGACACCCGTGACCGACCGCGTTCCCGAGCGCTACGAGCTGAGGTTCCCCGTCGCACCCGCCGACATCGACGAGCTCGGCCACGTCAACAACACCGTGTACGTGCGATGGGTGCAGGACGCCGCCATCGCGCACTGGCGCGCGTCGGCGCCCGCCGAGGCCCAGGCGACGCTGGTCTGGGTCGTGGCGCGCCACGAGATCGACTACAAGCACCCGGCGCTGCTGGGCGATGACATCCTCGCGCGCACCTGGGTGGGCCCCGCGTCCCGCCTGGCCTTCGAGCGCAACACCGAGATGTTCCGCGCGAAGGACCAGCGTCTGCTCGCGAAGGCCCGCACGATCTGGGTACCCCTCGATCCCGCGACCGGCCGCCCCTGCGAGGTCTCGGCCGACGTGCGCGAGCGCTTCTCCGTCCCCGGCACGCTGGAGCGCCCCGCCTGACGGGACGCCCCGACGCCGCGCCCCTGCGCTGCCGCGGGGTGCTCTTCGACCTCGACGGCACCCTCGTGGATTCCCGGGAGTGCATCGAGCACGTCTGGCGCGAGTGGGCGGCTGCACGCGGGAGGGACTACCGCGACTTCCTGCGCGTGGCCCACGGCCGCCGCACGTCGGAGACGGTACGCCTCGTGGCGCCCGAGCTCGACGCGCGCGCCGAATCGGCCGTCCTCGACGCGATGGAGGCGGTCGAGTCGCGCGGCCTCGCTCCCTTCCCCGGCGCCCACGACCTCCTCGCGTCCATCCCGGCGGGCCGCTGGGCCATCGTCACGTCGGGGAGCGTCCCCGTCGCCACGCTCCGGCTCCGCACGGCCGGGATCGCGCCTCCCGCAGTGTTCATCACCGCCGGCGACGTGCGGCGGGGCAAGCCCGACCCGGAGGGCTACCTCCTGGCCGCCAGGCGATTGGCGCTCGACGCGGCGGACTGCGTCGTCGTGGAGGATTCCCCCACCGGCATCGCCGCGGGGAAGGCGGCGGGGATGCGCGTCGTCGCCGTCGCCACGACGTACCCTGCCGACGCGCTCGCCGCCGCGGATGTCCGGCTCGCCGCGCTCGCGGACATCCGAATCCGGCCCCTCGGCGCCGCAGCGATGGAGCTGACCTTCGCAGGACTGGTACTGGGGGAAGGGATGACCGGGGGTTAGCTTTCGATATGTCATTCACCCAGTTCGGCCTCGACGCGACCCTCATCAAGGCGGTCCGCGAGCTCGGTTTCACCCGCCCCACCCCGATCCAGGAACAGGCGATCCTGCCCGCCATGAAGGGCAAGGACGTCCTCGCCTGCGCGATGACCGGCAGCGGCAAGACGGCCGCCTTCCTCCTCCCGATCATCCACCACCTGATGGCGAAGCCGCGCGGCGTGACGCGCGCCCTCGTCCTGGCACCCACCCGGGAGCTGGCGGCGCAGATCCACGAGCACCTCGAGGAGCTGGCGATCCACACCCCGGTCACCGGGGCCCCGGTCTTCGGGGGCGTCGGGATGGCCCCTCAGGAGCACGCCTTCCGGAGCGGCGTGGACATCATCATCGCCACGCCCGGACGCCTCCTCGACCACTTCACGCGTCCTTACGCGAAGCTCGATCGCCTGGAGATCCTCGTCATCGACGAGGCCGACCGGATGCTCGACATGGGGTTCCTGCCGGACATCCGCCGGGTGCTGAAGCACATCCCGGCGAAGCGGCAGACCCTCTTCTTCAGCGCCACGATGCCGCAGGAGATCGTGCGGCTGTCCGGCGAGCTGCTCCACCAGCCCGCCACCATGAACCTCGAGCGGAAGTCGCAGCCCGCCATCGGCATCACGCAGGCGGTGTACCCGGTGCCGCGCGAGCTCAAGTCGGGGCTCATCCTGGAGCTGGTGCGCCAGCAGGTGGTGCGCGACGCGATCGTCTTCACCCGCACCAAGCATCGCGCCAACCGCCTCGCGGAGTTCCTCGAGCGGAACGGCGTCAACGTGGCGAAGATCCACGGCAACCGCAGCCAGAACCAGCGCACCGAGGCGCTCGCGGGCTTCAAGAGCGGGAAGATCCAGGTGCTCGTGGCCACCGACATCGTGGCGCGCGGCATCGACGTCGAGGCCCTCGGGCACGTGGTGAACTTCGACGTCCCCAACGTCCCCGACGACTACATCCACCGCGTGGGGCGCACCGCGCGCGCTGAGACCACCGGTGACGCCTTCACCTTCGTCTCCCCCGACGAAGAGGGCGACCTGGCCGCGATCGAGCGGGCGGTGGGACGCCGCCTCCCCCGCGTGACGCTCCCCGGGTTCGACTACGCGCGGAAGACCACCGAGCGCCTCGAGATCCCGCTCGGCGAGCGCCTTGCGGCGCACCGGGCGAAGCGCTCGGGGGAACGCCAGCGGACGGCCGCCAAGAACGTGCGCAGGACCGAGTCCGCCCCGGCGTCCAGGCCCTCCGCGCCCCGCTCCGGAGAGTCCCCCGCGGCGCCGGCCGCACAGCCGGGCTCGTCGCGGCTCCACCGCTTCCACCCCGGCGGCCGGCGCTCGCGCCACTAGCCGCAGTCGCACCCGCAGGGAGGGTCGTCGCGTGAGCACGCTGCGTCCCCTGGGCCGCTCGCCCATCGCCATCTCCCCCATCGGCCTCGGCTGCTGGCAGTTCTCCGAGGGTGCGGGCCTCGGCGGGAGCTACTGGCCCACGCTCCCTCCGGAGACCGAGAACGCCATCGTCGCCGCCAGCCTCGCGGCCGGCGTCACCTGGTTCGATACCGCGGAGATGTACGGCGCCGGCCACTCGGAGGCGGCGCTCTCGCGCGCCCTCCTCGCCGCGGGCAAGCGCCCCGGCGACGTGGTGGTCGCCACCAAGTGGTTCCCCGCCTTCCGCACGTCGGCCAGCATCCGCGCCACCATCGGCGAGCGGCTCGCGCACCTCGCGCCCTTCGGGATCGACCTCTACCAGATCCACCAGCCGATCGCCTTCGCCACCGTCGCGGCGCAGATGGCCGCGATGGCCGCGCTCGTGGAGTCGGGCCGGATCCGGACGGTGGGCGTCAGCAACTTCCTCGCGGGGAGGATGCGGGCCTCGCACCGCGCGCTCGCGGCGCTCGGGAAACCCCTCGTGTCCAACCAGGTGCGCTACAGCCTGCTGCACCGCGGCATCGAGACCAACGGCGTCCTCGACGCGGCGAAGGAGCTGGGGATCACCATCATCGCCTATTCCCCCCTCGCCCAGGGGGTGCTCACCGGGAAATTCCACCGCGACCCCGGGCTGATCCGCGGCCGCTCGGGCCCGCGCAAGTGGCTCGGCGACTTCCGCCGCCGCGGCCTCGAGAAGAGCCGGCCCGTGATCACCGCGCTGGAAGGGATCGGGGCGGCCCACGGCGCGACCCCGGCGCAGGTCGCCCTCGCGTGGCTCCTGCAACTGCACGGCGAGGCGGTCGTGGCGATCCCCGGCGCGACGAGCGTGGAGCAGGCGCGCGAGAACGCCGCCGCGGCGGACCTGCGGCTCACGCCCGCCGAGATCATGCGGCTCGACGAGGTGTCCCGGACGTTCCGATGACGGGGAGTACGGACGCATCCCCTGGGCCGGGGTGACCTCCCGCGGCCCGAGGCTGCCCTACGACGACGATGTGCTCTGCGGGAACCGCTCGATCAGTCGCTGGACCGGCTGCGCAGCTTGCGGCGGCCACGGCGCCTGGCGGCGGCGGCCTTGAGCCGGCGGGCGAGACTCGGCTTCACGTAACAGCGGCGCATCCGGACCTCTTTGAGGATCCCGGACTTCTGGACCTTCCGCCGGAACGCCTTCAGGGCGAATTCGACCCGGTCGGTATCCGACAGCGTGACTTCGATCATCAGGTGCCCCTTCCCCTACAAAGCGTGCGGCCGGCCCGCTTCGCGGCGGACCGGCCGGCACGGTGAAAGCTCAGCGGACGCTCAGCTGCCCAACTTCACGACGTTCTCCGCCGCCGGGCCCTTCTGGCCCTGCACGATGTCGAACTCGACCCGCTCGCCTTCCTTCAGGCTCTTGAAGCCGGTCGCCTGGATCGCCGAGTGATGGACGAAGCAGTCCTTCTCACCATTCTCCGGCGTGATGAAGCCGAAGCCCTTCGCGTCGTTGAACCACTTCACGGTGCCCGTCGTACGCATGGCTGCGCTACTCCCTGTGTGGGCGTAATCGGAGTCCGGAGAAGCCGTGCGCGCCGACTACGTTTTGTCGAACTGTGCCACCCACAGCGCGCGGCGAAGGCCGCCGCCGCCCGTTTCCCGCCAGCAGGACAGGCTCGCCGTGAGGCGGGCCGCCTGTGGTGTCGCCCGGACTTGTGCGCGTGCCGAGGCGGGAATCGCCCACAATGGTAACCCAGAAGCCCGGACGCCGCAATCCGCGAACGTGGCCAGGGTCAGAGGGTTACGCGTCACGGAAAGCCGGGCGCCGTCCCTCCGGCAGTCCGCTGGCCTCGCCGTCTCCACCCCGGGCGCGAGGTGCGCAGTCGCCTCCCAGCCCGGGTCCCCGGTGCAGTCGCGGGGATCCCGACGCGAGTGCCGGCGGCGCAACTTCAACGCTGGCAAGGGGCTGCGCGTATCCCTAGTCTAGGCGCGACACTCCCGCGGCGGTCGCTCATCGTGCCGCCGCACCCGAGCACCACCTCGCGAATCCCCCGGGGCCAACGCATGAGAGCCCTGCCGATGCTCCTGCCGTACTCAGTCGCCGCCATGCTCCTGGCGCTCACCCTCTACTCCATCGGCGTCTGGGGCGAGAAGCTCGTCGGACGCCTCCAGCCGTGGCAGTTGTGGTTCTTCTGGTTCGGCCTCGCCTGCGACGCTGCCGGCACCACGCTGATGGGCCGCATGGCCGGCAAGTTCGACTGGGACGTACACGGACTGACGGGCCTCGCGGCCATCCTCCTGATGGCCTTCCACGCCGGCTGGGCGTCCGTCGCGCTGGCGCTCAAGCAGGAGAAAGTCATCGCGCACTTCCACCGGTTCAGCGTCATCGTGTGGACGCTCTGGCTCATCCCCTTCTTCAGCGGGGCGATCCTCGCGATGCGGCACTAGGCCGCGGCGCGAACCTCCCGGGCCGGACGCTACGCCCCAACGTGTGTCACCTTCCGCCCGTAGAGAGGGTATCACAGAGCGGAGTCCCACGGTTCACCATGTCCATATCCGGAGGATGCATGAAAGTCCGTCTCGCGTTCCTCGCCGCAGCGCTGGTCGCGGCCACCGCTACCTCGGCCATCGCGCAGGGTCCGCCCGGCGGCGGCCCCGGCGGCTTCGGGCAGCGCCGGATGACGATGCTGCTCACCGGCATCACCCTCACCACGGCCCAGCAGGCGGCCTTCGATTCGATCCAGACGGCCTCCCGGGCCAAGATGCCGGCGTTCACGCCCGGCCAGGCGCCCGATCCGGCCGCGATGCAGCAGCGGCGTGCGGTGATGGCGAGCCAGGACAGCTCTATGCGCACCGTCCTCACCGCCGAGCAGCAGGCGGTGTGGGACCGGAACGTCGAGCAGGCCCGCAGCATGCAGCGCCGCCCTCAGGGGGACTGACGGCGCCGCGCGGTCGCCCTCGCGGCCGCCGCGCAACCGAGGATGGATCCTGGAGCGCCGGGGGCGGCACGTCCCCCGGCGCTTCGTGCTTGCACCGCTGGCACGTCACGGCCCCCCGTGAGTAGAATCCGTACGTCCCCCCAACGAGAGGCCTCGATGTCCCCGGCCCGCCCTGCGGCACCGGTCACCGTCCTGCTCGCGCTCCTCGCGGCGAGCGCCAGCGCCCCCGCGGCGCTGCACGCGCAGCTCACCGTCACGGCCAACGCCGGCACGGTCCGCTACGACCAGACGACGAGCGAACGGTCGGCGGGGCTGAGTCCCGAGCTCCGGCTCGAGAACCGACATCTCGCCTTCGCTTTCACCGCGGCCCTCACCGGCGCGTCGGACGGCAGCCGCATCGCGGCGGGGGGCCCTTCCCTCTGGCTCGCGTCGAGTCCCATC
>JADGQW010000132.1 GCA_017881505.1 Gemmatimonadales bacterium | reverse complement strand
CCCCCACCGAGCGGTATCCCGCGTCGAGGGGCTGGAGCAGCTGGAGCGGCGGCCAGTTCTTCGCGAGCGGCGTGACCGTCACGCCCAGGTCCGGCGTCACCTCGTCGTCGAGCAGCCAGTGCGCGTTCGACACCGTGTTCTCACTCAGGGTGCTGCGCGTCCCGCCCGCCTGTAACAGCTGCAGGCGGTAGACGCCCCCCTCCGCCAGGGTGACGTAGAACGGCCCCGCGTGCTCGCCGACCGCGATCTCCGAGAGGATCGGCGTGCGGCCGGTCAGCGCGGAGGGCGGGAGGGCGCGCGGCGCGGCAGGCGCCGTCGTTCCGGTGTCGCGACCGGCCGGCGCGGCGAGGGCGCGGTCTGCGGCCGGCCGCGGACCCTGTGCGGCGACGGGTGAGCCCGCGAGGAGCCCGGCGGAGACAGCGGCGAAGACGACGAGGGGCAGACGAGGCATGATACGGCAGGCCATGAAGCGAGAGGGGCTGGATGCACGAGCGTCACGTCATCCTGTGTGCCGCGAAGTGACGGCGCAAGAGCGCACCACGCAATTCGGATGGGCGGATTGGCGACCGTTTGTTCCGGAATTGCCGCGTGAGAGGGCGTCGCGCGGGGACGGCGGCGCCGGCGGTACGGCGGGACGCCTCGCCTAGGTGGGCGTGATCTCCCGCGAGACGTCGGCGGGGGGCAGGGGCCGCCCGAGGCGCTCCGCGATGACGCGGTTGAGGAACTCCTGGCCGCTCGCGAGCTGGTCGAGCTGGGCGCCGAGGCCGTCCACCTCCCGCTCGAGGCGCTCCGTGCGCTCGTCGGGGGCCGTGAGCGCGGCCTCGCGCTTCTCCAGGCGCCGCAGGCGGCGCAACGTGCTGAACCAGCCGAGGCCGAGCGCCAGGTTGAGGGTCGCCGAGACGGCGAAGGCGACGGCCAGCATCACGACTTGCTCGTTCATGACCTGCTCCCCTGCGAGGGTGGAGCGTACTTCGCGGCCATCTTCCGCACCGTGTTCACCCCGCGAAAGGTGGCCCGCACGCCGACGGCCTTCTCGAACACGGCGTTGGAGAAGACGGACTCGCTCTGCCCCACGCGGCTCAGCCAGTGGACCTCGCGGCCGTGGAGATGGAAGTCGTCCACCGCGGTCCGGAGCGCCATCAGCTTGGCGGCCGCGGCCTTTCCGAGGGGCGCCGCGAGGAAGCCGACGCAATGCGTCCTTGCACGGGCCACCTCCGCCGCCTCGAACGCCTCGTAGGCGGCGATGGCCCCCACCTCGTCCGTCGTCCGGACGAAGGTGGCGACGTTGTAGCCGAGGGCCTTCTCCAGCCGCGAGGCGATCGTCGCCTCGAGCGCCGCGTCGGGCTGCGCTCCCGCCTCGAAGACGACGTTCCCGCTGGCGATGAAGGTCTCGACGCCGCGGAAGCCCATCCTCTCGAAGAGCGACTTCAGCCGGGCCATCGTGACCGTGTGCCCGCCGACGTTGATGGCCCGGAGGAACGCGATCCGGCGCGCCGCGCCGGCCTTGGCACGTGGCGTCCGCGCGCTCACTTCCGCCGCACCGCCTTGGCCCTCGCGATGTACCGGTCCATCGGCGTGCTCGCTACCACCTCCCCGATCACGTCGAGCGCGAGATCGTCCGCCTCCTGGAAGCGGATGCACGCCTTCCCCATGTCGAGCTTCTTCCCGGCCGCCTTGAAGCCGTCGCGGAGGCGGCGGGCGAGCCTCGCGTCGCCGTAGGCGCTCATCAGGTGGAGGGTGAGGTAGTTCTTCTGCGCCGCCAGCGCGGCGTACCAGAGGGGGTGCCCGTTGTACGTGTCGGGGTACCTGGCGAGGGGCACCTGCCAGACGAGGCACTTGCCGCTCAGCGCCTCCTCGTAGCCGGTGGGAAGTTCCCTGCGGACCAGCGCGCGCACCGCCTCCATCTCGCGGCGGCGCGCGGCGGGGAGCTTGGCGAGCCAGGCGGCCACGGCCGCACTCGTAGGTGGTTTCATCCGTGCCAGGATAGAACTCCGACAGATTTTGTCAAGAATCCCCGACCCGCGGCCGGCCCGGCGTTCGTCAGGTGAAGATGAGGCGCCAGAACCGCGCGAGGATGAAGACCAGCAGGGCGAGGAGGGCGACGACGAGGGAGCCGACCACGAGGGCCAGCCGTTTCGAGACCTTCCTCACGACCTCCTGCCTGGCGACCGCGGCCTGCTGGATCTCCAGGGATCGCTCCGCCACTCGGCGGTACTCGGCGAGGTGTTCGCGTTGTCCGTCGCGGATCTCCCGCAACAGTCGCCGGATGTCGTCGTCCGCCATCGGTTCGGTCTCCTCGGGGGGCGCGCCGTCGGCGCGCGGGGTGCGCTTCGCCGCGGACGGTCCCTCGCGCTCCAGCAGGTCCACGTACGCTTCGGCGACGAGCGCCTCGTCCCCGATGCCGAAAGTGCGCATCAGGCGCTGCGCCTCGGCGACGCCGGCCGACTCGCTCTCCCCCTCGGCCATCTCGACCTCGAGCTCGAGGAAGGCCCCGAGGCCCCGCACGTCGTCGAGATGCACGCGAGTGCGCCCCACGCGATAGAGGATCCGGCGCTTGACGACGCTCCCGCGCACGCCGAGCGCCGCCTCGAGGAGCGCGCGCAGCGCGGCGGAGTCGGGCACGGCGGCCTTGGCATAGCGGGAACCCCTGGGCGCGACGCCGTCGGGGCGCTCGTAGTGGATGAGCTCCGCGGTGCCGTCCCCGCATTCGCGGAGCTTGAGGCGCCCGGCCGCGACGCGGAAGAAGGTGTCCGTCTGCTCCAGCGTCGCGGGCGGGCCGTCGGCCGCGGCGGCCACGAGGCGGCGCGTGGCCTCGGGATCGCGGAGGCGGGCCTTCATCTCGACGTTGCGGGGCATGGCCGTCAGGGCGCCGGGGCGCAGTCGCAGGCGGGGCAGCCCTTGTCGAAGACGACGCGCCAGCGGCCGTCGCCCTCCCGCCGCCAGATGGAGTTGAAGGTGGCGACGCGCTTGCCGGCCGGGTCGCGCACGGCGCCGCTGCTCAGCGCGAGCGTCCCCGCAGCGAGGACCTCGACCGTCTCCGGTTCCCAGGAGAAGGGCGCAGCTGGGCCGTCGAAGAGGCCGCGCCATCCCTCGAGCACCGCGGCCTTCCCGCGGAGCGGCGCGCGGCGGCCGTAGAAGACCGCCTCGTCGGAGACGAACCCGCCGAAGGCGGCGAAGTCGCGCCGGGCCATCGTCGCCGCGAAGGCGATCTCCGCCGCGCGCACCGAATCGGCGAGGGGCGAGGGCGCCGGCGCCTGCGCGGCGGCGGGCCGGGCGGCGAGGGTCGCGGCGCAGGCGAGGGCGACGGTGAGGGCCGAGAAGCGTCCCATGCGGGCCTCGGTGGTGTGGAGAGTGGGGCAACGCTGAGCGGAGGGCGTCACGAGCGCGCCAGCTGGGGGATGCGCTTCGAAGTGGTGGAGCAGGCGATGAGTTGGGCGAGGCGCTTGGCGCGCGTCTCCTCCCGCTTCGCGCTCATCACCCAGTAGGCGCAGGTGCGCCGGTACCAGGGCGCCTCCGCCTGGAAGAAGGTCCACGCGCGCGTCTCGGCGCGGAAGGCGCGGGCGTACGCCGGAGCGAGCGTCGCCGCCCGCCGCTCGAAGGAGTAGATGCCGGTGCGCGCGTCGTCGCGCGCGGCGTACGCGGCAAGGCCGGGGGACGCCATCCGCCCCGCCTCGATGAGGCGCTCGACGTGCGCGACGTTGACGCGGCTCCAGATGCTGCGGGGCTTCCTGGGGGTGAAGCGGATGGTGAAGGACTCGGCGTCGAAGGTGCGGCGGACGCCGTCTATCCAGCCGAAGCAGAGGGCTTCGTCGAGGGCCTGCGGGTAGACGAGGCCGCGGTGCGCGGCGCTCGTCTTGAAGAGCCGCACCACCAGCTCCGGCGTCGTTGCGTGGTGCGTGGCGAGCCACGTGCGGAACGCCGCCTGCGAGCGGAAGGCGCGGGGAGCGGCGGCGGGCGTCGTCACCGTCCTCTGTGCTAGGCGGCGGGCTCGGCGAAGAAGACGTGCTCGTCGAGCCAGACGCCGAACTGCCGCTCGAGCTCCGCGGTCTCCGGCGGCTCGCCCGCCTGCTCTGCGACGGGCCAGCGCTTCCCGTCGAGCATCAGGTACCACGTCGGCGGCATCGCGACCTGCTGGTGCTTCTCGTTGGCGACCTGCGCCTCGTACGAGACGAAGTGGAAGGTGCGCCCCCGATGCTCGAGGCGGTGCTGCTGGGTCTTGTAGGCACTCACGTTCACACTCGTCGTTGCCGGCCGGACCGCGCGAAGGCTGTACCGGAACATAACCCCTTCGCGTCGCCGGCGGGCGGCGAGTCTACGGCAGCGCGAGGTCGAAGTCGTTCACCAGCGTGCCGCGGGCCACCAGCGCATCGAGGGAGCGGCTGTCGTGGCTCAGCACCACGGACACGGCGCCCTCCTCGAAGACGCGGCGCACCCAGTCGAGCTGCGCGCGCACCGCGACCGAATCCTCTCCCAGCGAGCGCACCGTGACGTCCGGCTTCTGCCGGCCCGTCGCCAGTCCCTCCGTCTGCCACGCAATGTCGCCGGCGAGGAGGATTTCGCGCCCGCTCGCGAGCCGCACGTAGACGAACTGCGCGCCCGGCGTATGCCCCGGCGCCTTGATGAGCACCACTCCCGGCGCGAGGGGGAAGAGCCGGTCGTAGCGGAGCGTGGGGAAGAGGGCCGCGGTGTCGGCGCCGAGGCGGATGATGCCGCGCGAGGGAGGATCGAGGAGCGCCTGCATCTGCTCGGCGGTGAGAAGGGTCTTCGCCGCCACCTGCCGGAAGTACGGCCCGCGGGTGACCCCCACCGCGTGATCGAGGTGCTCGTGGGTCAGCACCACGTGATCGGCGTCGCGGAGGGCGGCCTGGAGGCGATCATACCGGTCGGGCCAGTAGGTGAGGCGGTTGGTCGCGCCGTAGAACCGGGTGATCGTCTCGCGGTCGAGTCCCGCGTCCACCACGATCCAGCGGTCGCGCCAGCGGATCTGGAAGACGGGGAAGCAGGAGGGCACGCGCTGGCTGTCGGCGCCGGCCACGTAGTTCGCGAGCGGGCCGGCGGACTCCACGATCTTCATCACGTGGACGGCGAGGGGCCGCTCCCCCCGCTGCGCCCGCTCGAGGGCGCGCACCTGGCCCAGCAGCGAGTCGGAGAAGGGCGCCGCCTGGGCGGCGAGGGACGCCGGCAGGAGGGCGCCTGCGAGAACGAGCGCCGCGCTCTTTAGGATTGTGCAGGGGTTCCGGTACATCGCCGCCTCCGTCGCTACGCCAGCACCTCCCGCCATTCGCGGATCGTCCACTTCGCCACCGCCCCCGACGAATTCCTCGGCGGCTTCGCGCGTGGTGAAGACGCCGAGCGCGCCGCTGGGAGGATCCATCAGCGGGCCCGCCATCAGGAGCACGCCGCGCGCGTGGAACTCCTGGAGCCGCGCGCTGTG
Organism: Gemmatimonadales bacterium; assembly: GCA_017881505.1. Classification (GTDB taxonomy): domain Bacteria; phylum Gemmatimonadota; class Gemmatimonadetes; order Gemmatimonadales; family JACORV01; genus JADGQW01. The sequence goes on along the minus strand of JADGQW010000132.1, from coordinate 2,159 downwards.
CCGCGGGAAGAGGGCGGGCGCCTTGGCGAGGCCTTCGGGGGCGACGTCTTAGACGAGCACGAACTTCATGGCGGTGGGCCCTCGTCCGCTATGGGGTGCGACGGCGTGATGCCGGGGATGGCGGAAAAGGTGCTGCGGTCCTGCCCTGCGGACAAGCGGGGGCCGGGCGGCCCCGCTCGCCTCTCAGCGTCGGTCAGTGCCGAGCGAATTCGAGGCTGTCGGTCGTCCCGCCGGGATACGTCTCGACCCCGCCCATGTGCGTGGGGTCCTCGACCACGCCGACGAAATGCGTCGTGGTGCCGGTGTCGTACCGGATGGTCAGCGAAACCAGCGCGTTCGCGTAGGTCCCCGAGACCGTCAGTGTGCCGGTAGGGGGATTGATGAACCGGTAGTACGAGCCCGAACCCGCCACGCTGTCGCCGACCTGCACGAGGGTGAGGGTCGTGGACGACTCGACGTGCTGCGCGGTCCAGGTCCCGCTGAGGTTGGCGGGGGGCGCGAGCAGGCCGCCGCCGCAGCCGAGGAGAGCCGCGAGGGGCAGGGCGAGGAGGGCACGGCGCATCAGGAACTCCGGGCGTTGAGGTATCCCCAGTGACCTCCCTACCGCCCGGACCGTCACAAGTTCCTCCTCGGGAACGCGGATTCTGCGCTAGCGGGCAGCCGCCGTAGCCGGGGGAGCCGGCTTCACGTACCGGTCGAACCAGGCCACGCGGCGCCGCAGCCGGTCCAGCAGGAAACTCGGCCGCGTGATGCCGTGGTACTCGCCGGGGTACACCACCAGCTGGGTGGGGACGCCGAGGCGCCGCAGCGATTGGTACATCTGCTCGCTCCCCGTGATCGGCACGTTCTCGTCGAGGGAGCCGCCCATGAAGAGCGTCGGCGTGCGGATGCGGTCGGCGTGAACGAACGGGTACGCCAACTTCAGGTAGAGGGCGCTGTTCGCCCACGGCGAGCCCAGCTCGAAGTCGTACTGCAGGATGTACTGGTCGGTCCCGTAGAGGGCGAGGGGGTTGATCGCGCCCGCGCCGGCCACCGCGCCGCGGAACCGGGTGGTCGTCGCGATGAGGTAGTCGGTCGTGATCCCGCCGTAGCTCCACCCGCCGACGCCGAGCCGGTCGGGGTCCGCGATCCCGGCGCGCACCGCCTCGTCCACCGCGCCGAGGATGTCCATCACCTCGAAGTGCCCCCAGTCGGCGAAGATGGCCCGCCCGTAGCGCTCGCCGCGGCAACAGCTGCCGCGGTAGTTCACGGCCAGCACCGCGTAGCCGTTCGCCGCGAGCCACTGGCGGTCGAAGGAGAAGCCGTACTCGTCCTGCCCGTTGGGGCCGCCGTGGATGTCCACCAGGAGGGGGACGCGGGTCCCCGCGGCGACGCCCGCCGGGCGGACGACGAGGCCGTGGACCTCGGTCCCGTCCGAACTGCGGGAGACGAGGTCCTCGACGGCGCCCAGCTGCAGGGTGGCGAAGAGGGAGTCGTTCTGGTGCGAGAGGGCGCGCAGGGTGTCCCGCTCGAGGGCATAGACCTCGGGGGCGCGGTCGGGGGTGGCGACGAGCATCGCCATCCGGGCGTCGTCGCGGGACGCGCTGTAGCCGAGCACCGACCGGCGGGCGGAGGCGATCGGGGCTGTGGCGCCGTCGGCGGTGTTCACCCGGGCGAGGTACGAGCGGCGGTCGTCGGACACGACGACGCGGAGCGCGCTTCCGTCCGCGAGGAAGGTGGGCCGCGAGACGGGGCGGTCGAGCGTCCCCGTGACGATCCGCGCCGGCGCGCTCCCGTCGCTCGGCACCACGGCGAGCTTGCGGAGCTGGTAAGCGTCGTAGCGGGGCTCGTCGCCGCGCGTGAACGTCACCCAGCGGCCGTCGGGGCTCCACGCCAGCGGGCCGCCGTCGGGGCCGGCGAAGTCGGTGAGGCGGACGGGCGGGCTCCCCGCCCGCGCGTCCATCACGAAGACGTCGGGGTTGTCCCCGGTGCCGGGCGCCGGCTCGGGCGTCCGCACGAAGGCGAGGCGCGCGCCGTCGGGGGACCACGCGGGGGACGCGTCGTCGGCGTCGCCGGTGGTGAGGGTGTCCACCTTCCGGCTCGCGACGTCGAAGAGGAGGAGGTGGCTGTGCGAGCGGGTGAGGTACCCCTCGCGGTCCTGCTTGAAGACGTAGCGGTCC
>JADGQW010000023.1 GCA_017881505.1 Gemmatimonadales bacterium | reverse complement strand
GGCGGCGGAGGTGAAGGCGGCCATCGAGAGGCTGGGCCGGAGGGCCCTCTTCTTCAACGTGAACGCGGCGGATCCCGAGCGGCGGGCGGAAGTGGTGCAGGCGCTCCAGGGGGAGCGCGCCGCGGTGGGGGTGCTGCTGCACTCCCTGGCGTTCGGCACGCTGCGCCCGTTCATCGGCGAGGACGCCATCACCGAGCAGCAGATGGACATGACGCTCGCGGTGATGGCGCACAGCCTGGTCTACTGGACGCAGGACCTGGTGCGGTGCGAGCTCCTCGGCCGGGGCGGTCGCGTCTTCTCCATGACCTCCTCCGGTTCGGTGCGGGTGTTCGCTACCTACGGGGCCATATCCGCGGCGAAGTCGGCGCTCGAGTCGCACACGCGGCAGCTGGCGTTCGAGCTGGCGCCCAAGGGGATCGCGGTGAACGCGCTCCGAGCGGGCGTCACCGATACGCCGGCGCTGCGGAAGATCCCGGGCAACGAGTGGCTCCTGGAGGGGGCGGCGAAGCGCAATCCGTCGGGACGTCTCACGACGCCGAAGGACGTCGCGGGGGCGCTCGTCGCGCTCTGCCACCCGGCCGCGGGCTGGGTGACGGGGAACGTCATCAACGTGGATGGTGGGGAGGAAGTCTCAGCGGGGTGAACGGTCGGCGAGGAGCCGGACCTCCGCTTCGATGCCGGCGATCTGCGCCACGGCCTCCTGCACGCTGTCGGCGGTCGGCACCGGCACCCCTTCCCGGCTGAACATCGACGCGACCAGCGCGTCGGTGTACCCGACCACTGCGGTCGCCACGGCGGTGTCCACCACGCGATTGATGCGGAGGAGCGTGGGCAGCTGCTGTCGGGCCGGGAGCGCCACGAAGAAGTCGGCCAGCTCGCGGGCCAGGAGCTCGCGGAGGCGCTGGAGTTCTTCGACCACCTCGCCGGCGGAGAGGCCGCGCAGCGCGGCGAGCCGGCCGTACAGCTCCGCCGCGGCGAACCAGGTGTCTTCGCCTTCGCGGCGCATCGGCCCCGCCATCACCACGAGGAGATCCACGATGAGGCGCAGCAGCCGCTCGGTCGTCGGCGCGTCGAGCCCCGCTCCCCCCGCCTGGCGGGTGCCGAGCCAAGCGACCCACTTGGCCACGAGTTCGTCGCGCACACCGGCGATGCCGCGGGAGACGATGAGCAGCGAGGGTGAGGAGGAGCGCGTCGGATGGATCGTCACGGGCGGGGGAAGATAGCCGGGTGGCCACACCCAAGCTAGCGAGCCTGGAGCTCCGCGGCGCCGACGGCGGGCCGCTCTACGTGGACGTGCGCACGGGCGCACGCCCCGGCGAGGCGCGGCCGGCCGTGGTCATCTGCCACGGGTTCAAGGGGTTCAAGGATTGGGGGTTCTTCCCCACCGTGGCGGAGCGCCTGGCGCTGGCGGGATTCACCGCGGTCACCTTCAACTTCTCGGGGAGCGGCGTCACACCGGGGAGCGACGTGGTGGACCGGCTCGACCGCTGGGTCCGCCAGAGCCTGACCGACGATCTTGCGGACCTCGAGACGGTCGTGGGCCACTGCGCCGAGGACGGCGCGCCGTGGATCGGCCTGATCGGCCATAGCCGCGGGGGCGCGCTCGCCGTCCTGCAGGCGGCGCGGGACGAGCGGATCCGCGCCCTGGCGACGTGGGCCGCCGTGGCGTCGCTCGTCCGGTACACGAAGGAGGAGCTGGCCGAGTGGCGCGAGACGGGGCGGAAGGACGTCGTGAACGCGCGAACCGCCCAGGTCCTGCCGATGGGTCTCCGCGGCCTCGACGACCTGGAGGCGAACGCCGCCGGTTCCCTCGACGTGCTCGCCGCGGCCGCGCGCCTGAAGATCCCCTGGCTCATCGTGCACGGCACGGCCGACGAAGGGGTCGGCGAGGTCGAAGCCGAGCAACTGCAGAACGCGTCCGGCTCGCCGCGCACCGAACCCCTGCGCATCCTCGGGGCGGGCCACACCTTCGGCGCGCGCCATCCGTGGGCCGGGAGCACGCCGGAGCTGGATGAGGTCGTCGCCCGGACGAGCAAGTTCCTGGGGGACGCGCTCGGATAGCGGCGGCGCCGGCCGCGTGCGGGAGGGGAATGACAACGGCCCGGGCGGTGGATCGCCCGGGCCGTTGCGTCATCGAGGGGACGGTTGGGATCAGAGGCCGGCAGCGCGAAGCCCGTCCAGCTCGCCGCGCCGGTAGGCGTGTGTGTGCGTCACGAACTCCGCACGCCGCCGCTGGAACCAGAGGCCCGCCGCGGCGAGCGCCGCGACGGCCAACAGACCGACACCAAAGACGCGAATGGGACCTCCCGGATATGGGCCATGCGGAAATATACCTCACGAAGGGACGCGGAGTTTCACGGTGGCCGGACTCTCGTCGCGACCCCCCGGCCCGGCACATTAAGTTAGGACCCGGGATGTCACGGCGGCGTCACACGGAGGCCACGAGTGCCGATCCACGAATTTCGCTGCGGGAAGAGCGGAGAGGTGTTCGAGCGGCTGGTGCGCGCGGCCGGGGGGTGCGGCTGCCACAACTAGGAGGACTCGCCGAGCGGCTGGCCGCGGCGCTCGCCGGAAGAGAGCCGCAGTGCATCGTCCGTCCGGAGGCCCGCCGGGCGGCCGTCGCGGTGGTGGTGACGCGGGAGGAGAAGCCCGCGTTCGTGTTCATCCGCCGCAGGGAACGCCAGGGAGACCCCTGGTCCGGCCAGATGGCCTTCCCCGGTGGATTCCGGGCCCGGGACGATGAACCCCTCGCCACGACGGCCGCCCGCGAGACCCGCGAGGAGACGGGCCTCGACCTCGCGATCAGTGGCCGCCTCCTCGGCGCGCTGGACGATCTCAGCCCCCGCACCCCCTTCCTCCCGCCGATCATCGTCTCGCCCCACGTCTTCGCCGTCGGCGCGCGGGAGTTCCTCGTGCCGGGGGACGAGGCCGAGGAAGCGCTGTGGATCAGCGCCCACGACATTTTCGATCCCACGCACCGGACGACGTTCCTGCTCCCGATCCCGGGGGGCGAGCGCGCCTACCCCGCCATCCAGGTCGGGCCCCATCTCATCTGGGGACTGACCGAGCGCATCCTCGATCGGCTCGCAGCGCTCGCCATCGTCTGATCCCTGGTGGGTCCCGCAGTTGACACCCCCGCGGCAATGCGATTATTTAGTGTCAGCTAATTCGTCTTTTAATTGAGACATATTCGCTTGAGCGATCCGGTACACGAGCCCGCTTCAACGCCGCCCCCCGGGCGCGCGTCCCCGCCAGGTGGTGCGGCGGGCGATGCGAGCCAGGTGTCCCTGGAGGGATTGCACCGCACCGTTTCCGTCCCCGACCGCGCGGCGGGCTTCTGGCCGCAGTGGCGGGCGTTCGTCGGGCCCGCGCTCCTCGTGAGCGTCGGGTACATGGACCCCGGGAACTGGGGGACGGACCTGGCCGGCGGCGCGCAGTTCCGGTACGGCCTGCTCTGGGTCGTGGCGCTCTCGAGCCTGATGGCGGTCATCCTCCAGGTCACGTCCGCCCGCCTGGGCGTCGTGACCGGCAAGGACCTGGCCCAGTGCTGCCGCGACTGGTACCCGGAGTGGACGCGGGTGCCGATGTGGCTGCTGGGGGAGGTGGCGGTCGGGGCGTGCGACCTCGCGGAGGTGCTCGGGAGCGCGGTGGCGCTGAACCTCCTCTTCCACATCCCCGTGATCTGGGGGGTGGTGATCACCGCCGCCGACGTCTTCCTGCTGCTGGCGCTGCAGCGCGTCGGGATGCGGACGATCGAGGCGATCGTGCTGCTGCTGGTGGTGACGATCGGCGCCTGCTACGCGATCGAGCTCTTCGTCCTCCCGGAAACGGCGCCGAGCTTCCTCGAGATGGGGCGCGCGCTGGCGAGCCCCGGCTTCCGGCGCGCCGGGATGCTGTACCTCGCGATCGGCATCATCGGCGCGACGGTGATGCCGCACAATCTCTATCTGCACTCGGCGCTGGTACAGAGCCGGCGGATCGAACGGGACCCCCGTTCGATCCGCACCGCGCTCCGCTTCAACACGATCGATTCGGCCGTCGCGCTGACGCTGGCCTTCGGCGTGAACGCGGCGATCATGGTGCTGGCGGCGCAGGTGTTCCACGGCCACGAGAGCGTCGTGGTGGCGGGAGGCCAGGTGGTCCGGTTCGGGCCCGACGCCGACTGGATCCGGGTGGCGTACCTGACGCTCGCGCCGCTCCTGGGGACCGCCGCCGCGAGCCTCCTGTTCGCGGTCGCGCTCCTGGCGAGCGGCCAGAGCAGCACGATCACGGGCACGCTCGCGGGGCAGGTGGTGATGGAGGGCTTCATGCGCTGGAAGCTGGCGCCGTGGACCCGGCGGATGGTCACGCGGCTCCTGGCGATCGTGCCGGCGATCCTCGTCATCGGCCTGCGGGGGCAGGGCAGCGTGACCGACCTGCTGACCCTCAGCCAGGTGGTGCTGGCCCTCCAATTGCCGTTCGCTATGTTCCCGCTGCTGCACTTCACCGGTTCCCGCCGGCGGATGGGGGAGTGGCGGAGCGGCTGGTCCTTGCTCGTGGCGGGCTGGGCCAGCGCGATCCTGATCACCGTGATGGACGTGGCCGGGTTGCCCGACGCCCTGCGGTCCGCATGGCTCGTCGTCAGCGGGCGGTAGGCCGAACGCCGGAGCCGACATGTACAAGACGATCCTTCTGACCCTCGACGCGTCTCCGGCCGACAAGCCGATCATCGACCACGTGGGAGCGCTCGCGGCCCGGCTGCAGAGCCGCGTCGTGCTGCTGCACGTGGTGACGGCGGCGCAGGCCCAGTTCCTCGGCGCCGACGCCGGCGGGGAGACGGTGGACGAGAAGCGGGAGTACCTCGAGAAGGTGCGGCGCGAGTTCGAGGCGGCGGGCACGGCGGTGAGCGTCGAGCTGGCGTACGGGGAGCCGGCGCGGGAGATCGTGCGCTGGGTCGAGACGCACGAGTGCGACCTCGTGGCGATGGGCACGCACGGGCACCGGTGGCTGAGCGACATGGTGCTCGGGTTCACCGCCAGCAGGGTGCAGCACGCCGTCAGGGTGCCGGTCCTGCTCCTCCGGCGGACCTGAGGCGCCGGGGCGCACGCGATGACGACCCCGCTCTCCCCGTCTGTTGAGGACTACCTCAAGACGATCTACCTGCTCAGCGAGCGGGGGGCGGCGGCGAACACGAGCGACATCGCCGCGGAGCTGGCGCTCTCGCCGGCCGCGGTGACGGGGATGGTCAAGCGCCTCGCCGACGCGGGGTACGTCGAGCACGAGCCGTATCGCGGCGCGCTCCTCACCCCGGCCGGGAGGGCGGCCGCGCTGGCGGTGATGCGGCGACACCGGATCCTGGAGACGTACCTGGCGGAGATGCTGCGCTACGACTGGGCGTCGGTGCACGAGGAGGCGGAGCGGCTGGAGCACGCGGCCTCGGACGCCCTCATCGAGCGGATGGCGGAGGCGCTCGGCCAGCCGCGCTACGACCCCCACGGCGCGCCGATCCCGACCCGGGACGGCCAGATCGAGTCGTCGCAGTACCAGTCGCTGGCCGAAGTCGAGATCGGCGTGCCCGTGACGCTCCGGCGGGTCGGGGACGAAGACCCCGAGCGGCTGCGCTATCTCTCGTCGCTGGGAATGGTGCCGGACGTGGCGCTGCGGGTCACCGACCGCCAGCCGTTCGGCGGGCCGGTCCGCGTGCAGGTGGGCGGGCCGGGGGGCCCGGAGCGGGTGATCGGCCTCGAGCTGGCCGGCACGGTGCAGGTGGGTCCGGCGTCCCGGTAGTCCGAGGGACCGCGCTGCGCGCCGCCGTTCAGGCCCGGCGCGACTCCTCGAGCGCCCGGAGGATCGCCGCGAGCCGGCGGTCCCGCGCCTCCCCCAGCGCGCCGATCTTCTCCCCGTAGGCCTTCTCGATCTGCGCCGTCAGCGCGCGGACCTGCTCGGGCTCGAGCTTCGTCCACTGCGCCAGACTCCCCCACCAGCTCTCGAACGCCTGCAGCAGCTGCTCGAGGAAGAGCTTCACGCCCCCCTCGCCGGCCCCGAGGTGATAGGTGAGGTGCGGCCCCGCCGCGGCCCAGCCCAGACCGGGGCCGAGGGAGACGGCGCGGTCGAGGTCGTCCACGTCCACGACGCCGGTGAGCACCAGGTCGATGCACTCCCGCCACACCGCGCCGGCGATCCGGCCGACGACGTTGCCGGGGACTTCCTTCTTCAGCGTGATGGGGATGCGGCCGAGGGCGCGCAGCCAGACGAGGACCGACTCGGTGGCCTGCGGCGACGTGAACTTCCCCGGCACCACCTCGATCAGCGGGATGAGCTCGGGCGGGTTGAGCGGATGCGCGACGAGGCAGCGTCCCGGCTCGCGGCACCGGGCCGCGATGTCGGTGATCGGCAGGGCGCTGGACGAGGAGGTGATCACGGCGTCGGCCCGCGCGACCTGCCCGATGTTCTCGAACATCCGCTGCTTGAGGGGCAGCTCCTCGGGCAGCGATTCGATGATCCAGTCGGCGGAGCCGCACGCCTGGAGGAGCGACCGGCCGAGCTGCATCCGGTCGATGCCCTGGTCCACGAGGCCGGCGTCGGCGCGCCCCAGCCCCACCAGGATGCGGGCGCGGCGCGCGCTCTCGGCGAGCGCCCGGTCGGCGGACCGCTCGTCGGCGTCGAGGAGGACCGTCTCCCAGCCGTTGGCGGCGCAGAGTGCGGCCCAGCCGCATCCGATCGAGCCGCCGCCGATCAGCGCGACCTTGGGAGTGGGCGAGGAGTCGGGGATCATGTCGCGGCTAAGCTACGGGAGGAAGTCGCCCGCCGAAAGCCACCCGCCGAAGAGGTGCTCGATGAGCAGGGCGTGGATCGGCGGAAGGTCCACCGACCGGTAGACGCCGATCGTGGGGTCGCCCCGCCCTCCGGGTGCCGTCCGTCCCCGGTCCTCGCCGGCGCCGAGGTCCACGGCGAGGGGCAGGCGCTCGAGGGTGCCCCACGCCGGCTGGAGGGCGAGGGCGACGGCGAGAGGGTCGTTGATGACGGCGCCGCGGAGGCCCTCGACCTCCTCGTGGAAGCGCACGTAGAAGCCGAGGAGCCGGCCGAGCCAGCGCGCGGCGGGGTCGGCGTGGGTGGCGAGCTTGGCGACGGCCGCGGCGGGGAGCACCAGGCGGCGGGTGACGTCGAGGCCGACCATCTCGGTGCCCAATCCGGCGCGGAGGACCGCGTCGGCCGCCTCGGGATCGCACCAGACGTTGAACTCGGAGAACGGGCCGGTGTTGCCCGCCTCGGCGACGTTGCCGCCCATCATCACATGGCGGGTCACGCGCCGCCGGACCTGCGCCGCATCCTCCGCCAGCGCGTTGGCCAGGTTGGTGAGAGGGCCAAGGGTGACGAGGGTGACGTCCTCACCGGCGACGGCCAGGGCGTCGAGGAGTCCGCGCCGCGAGGGGGCCACGGCTTCGGGTGCGGGGAGGTCGTCGTGGTCGCCGAGCCCCTCGACGCCGTGCGTCTCCTTGGCGGTGATCAGGGGCCGCGCGAGGGGCCGGTCCCATCCCGCGAAGACCGGCGCGGCCGACGGCCCGCGCGCGAGGACGAGACGGGCGTTGCGCGCCGCGCGGTCCAGGGTGGTGTTGCCGTAGGTGACGCAGACCGCTCCCAGACGCGCCGCGCTCGCCCGTGCGGCCAGCAGCAGGGCGAGCGCGTCGTCGATGCCGGGATCGGTGTCGATGACGAACGTGCGCGTCACCTCACCGGAGCCCGCCGTGCGAGGCCAGCCACGTGGCGCGGCGGGCGTCGGCGGCGTCGAGGTAGACCACCTGCTGCCTGACGAGCCGGGCGAGGATCGTGTTGCGCGCCTCGTTCTTCTTGCTCGCCGGCGGGTTGGCGAGGAGCCCGTACGCGTACCACCAGGCCTGCAACGCCTCGTTCGCCCGCTGCAGCCCCTTGATCTCGAGGCCGTTGAAGCGCCGCAGGGCGGCCTGCGTGTTGCCGGACGTGCGGGAGGCGATGTAGTCCCAGACTTTGGCGTCGGGGATCGTGTCGAAATTGATGACCTGGGTGGCGCGGCGGACGGTGTTGTTCGCCATCGCCCGGGTGAGGCGCAGGATCTCCGAGCCGTCCTCGTAGCTGTTGTCGATGACGGCGGCCGCGATCAGGCGCCCGAACTCGGGGTACTTGGTGTCGTGCATCGCGCTGTTCACGAGGGCGTGGTAGTTGATGTGCAGCGTCGTGTCCCCGCGGGTGAGGGCCGCCGGGGCGCCGCGCATCGACTCGGGGATCGCCGCCATGTTGTTCTGCGCCGCCAGCATCAGCGCCTCCGAGAGCTCGACCTGGAAGAGCTTCTCGGAGAGGGTGTGGAGATTGCCGAGGATCTCGGACGACAGCTCGACGTTCGAGGGGACCTTCCCCCACAGCCCGAAGCCTGACTTCACCTGGCGGATGAGGCGCGCCAGGGTGATGTCGTTCTGGATGCCCGGCGTGCCGCCCTGCAGGGTGTGCACGGCGTTGGCCACGTCGGCGATGTAGTGGAACGCGGTGCCGGCGTAGAGCGACGAGAGCGTCTGCATCCCCGCGCCGCCCTCGAGGAGCGTGAGCTGCGCGAGATCGGTGTAGATCTCCGCGCTCTGCTCCGCGTAGGTCTCGACGGGGCCCGGGAAGGCGAGGGAGACGACGTAGTTGTACGGCGACGAGCGCATCACCTGCGGATCGCTCGACTTCGGCATGTGGTTGAGGCCGTAGTGCGCGAAGTTGTCGCTCGTGGGCCCGGTGAGCCGCCCCATGTTGAGCGTCATCGGGTCCTCGGGCACGGTGTCGCCCCGGGTCGTCAGGCGCGGCTTGCCGTCCGGGCCGCGGAGGATGCGGTCCTGGTTCCGCCGGTCCAAGTCGGGGTACATCGAGCCCATGGCCAGCGCCTGTTCCAGCGGGAGCGAGGCGCCTTCGTGGTACTGCGGGTAGGGATCCTGGCGGGCCTCGCTGCGCTCGAGGGTGCGGTAGACCGCCGCCGCCGAGTCGAAGCCGAGCGCCCGGGTGGACCCGGCGATCATCACGAACGCCTTGAACGCCGTCGCGTCGAAGGCCGCCGCGGTCGGGTAGCGGCGCACGAACCCGTTGCGCGCGGCGGTGTCGGGCAGCGCCCTCGCCTGGTTGTAGAACCAGAGGCGGAAGCGCTCCAGGTCCGCGTCGCGCACGCCGGTCAGGGTGGTGCTCTTGACCGGGGTGTTCGTCAGGGACTTCTCGTCGGCGAGCGCCTTGGTGACGAGGAGGTGGTGGACGAGGATGCCGTAGCCCGCCGCTATGGACGGGACCACGACGAGGGCGGCGACGGCTGCGGCACGGACGAGGAAGCGCTTGGACATTGCAGTTGCCTCTGCGAAGGGCACGGTGCCAATTAAGCAAACTATGGGCCACGTCCACATCGGCACCCAAGGCTGGAACTACGACGCCTGGGTAGGGCCATTCTATCCCAAAGGCACCCGTCCCGCGAACTTCCTCCGGACCTATGCCCGGGCGTTCGAAACCGTAGAAATCGACTCGACATTCTACGCCATCCCTCCCGCCGCGACCGTCGAGGGGTGGGCGGAGCGCGTGCCCGAGGGATTCGTCTTCGCCCTCAAGCTGCCGCGGGCCATCACCCACGAGCACGCCCTCGAGGGCGCCTGGGACCTCGTCAACGCCTTCCTCGCGCGCGCCCGGTTGCTCGGCGCGCGGCTGGGGCCGGTCCTCATCCAGCTCGGCCCCGAGTTCGGGCCGTCGCGGCGCGCGGCGCTTGAGGGCTTCCTCCCGCGCCTGCCGCGGGACATCCGCTTCGCGGTCGAATTCCGGCAGGCGTCGTGGATCGCGCCGAAGCACCTCCGGCTCCTCGCCGACAACGGGGTGGCCCTCGCCCTCGCCGACGGCCGCTGGATGCCGCGCGAGCGGGTCCTCGCCCTCGTGGAGTCCCCGACGGCCGACTTCGCCTACCTGCGCTGGATGGGTCCCGACCGCGCGATCGAGGACTACGCGCGCGTGGTCGTCGACCGCAGCCACGAGATCGCGGAGTGGGCCGTGGCGCTCGCGGCCCTCGCCGCCAGAGTGAGCGCCGTCCACGCCTACTTCAACAACCACTACCAGGGCCACTCCCCCGCCAGCGCGCGCGAGCTGCAGCGGCTCCTCGGCCAGCGGCCGATCGAGCCGGCGGCGCTCCGCGACCAGGCCGAGCTGTTCGAGAGCGGCGGATGAAACATTTTCGCGTTTCCGCAGTATTTGTATGTGGGGCGAACAGCACCGCCCCGGTTCCGCCGCACGACGTTGCACAAACGTTCTTGCCCGCCGCCTGGCGGGCCGACGGAATAGCCGGACGCAAGTCCGAAGCGACACGCGGGGTTCAGGGCCTCCCAGGCTCTGGGCCCCGTTCGTTTGCGGTCCCTCCCCGTGATGCCGTACCTTGGCGTCCTCGGTGAGCACGAGACGAAAGTCACATAAGCGACGGTTTGTCGACACTGACATGACACTTACCAAGCTCATCGGCATCGGCGCAGTAGCCGCGTCGCTCGTCGGCTGTCGCGACGAGGCGAGTTTGTCGCCGACACCGACGGCCTACCTGTGGCCGGATTCCTTCGCATACAAGATGGAATTCGTCGCGGAGTCGCGCGGGAAGAGCGGGCTGGTGTCCCGGTACGAGGAGCGCAAGGAACTGGTGCTCGCGGTGCGGGACGACCGCTACCTGGCGTGGCACGACAGCGTGATCAAGGAGTCGCTGACGCCGCCGCGGAACGGGGTGGTCGAGCCGTACGTGCCCGAGGACACGGTCCACTTCTACGTCACGCTGAACCGGCGCGGGCAGGTCACACGGTCGGAGCCGGGGTGCGACCCGGCGCTGGTGTCGTGCCAGCAGGTGCTTCCGTCGGCGTTGCCTCTCGAACTCATGCGGCTCGTGCCGCGCCTGCCGGTCTGGCCCCTCCCCAAGGGCGCGGCCTGGGCGGACACGCTGGTCTTCGACGACACCCCCCGCGCGCGCGGCGGGCGCGGGTCGATCGTGACCACCTACCGGGCGGTCGCGGATACCGCGGTCGCGGGCACCGTGCTGTGGCGGGTGGTGTGGCACTCGACCCGGCGGACGTACGGCGTGGCGCCGGGGCTGCTCGGCATCACGGTGGGCATGCCGGTGGAGGAGGATGGCGTCGTTTACATCGACAAGGAGCGGCAGGTGCCGGTGTTCGCGGCGTGGGCCGGCGCGGTGGCGGCGCCCCCGGCGCTGCGGGCGATGGGGGTGACGGGAACGGGGTTCCGCGGCAGGGCCTACCTGGCCGGGTCCATCGTCGAGCGGCTGCTGGGGCCGCCGGAATGAGGGAGCGCTCGTGACGATCGCGTTGGTGCCCTCGCTCGAGGGCCTCGTGGTGGCCCTGCTCATCGGCTTCCTGATCGGCCTCGACCGCGAGCGCCTCGAGGTCCGGAAGGGGCGCGAGGTGTTCGCCGGCGTGCGGACCTTCCCCCTGATCGCCCTCTCGGGCGCGATGGGGATGATCCTGCTGCCCGTGACGGGGCCCGCGCTCCTCGTGACCGCCTTCGCCGCCGTGGCAGCGGTCGCGGTGGTCGCGTACCTGCGCAGCAGCGCTGCGGGCGGGGTCGGCGCCACGACGGAGATGGCCGCCTTCGCGACGTTCCTCCTCGGCGTGCTGGCGGGGGACGGCCAGTTCGTGCTGGCGGGGTCGGCCGGGGTGATGGTGGCGATCATCCTCGTGGCGAAGCCGCGGCTGGAGGCGTTCTCGCGCGCGCTGACCGGGGAGGAGATCCGCGCCGCGCTGGAGCTGGCGGTCATCAGCGTGATCGTCCTGCCGCTCCTCCCCAACGAGGGATTCGGTCCCTGGCAGGTCTTGAACCCGTTCGCCATCTGGCTGCTGGTGGTGTTCGTCTCGGCGCTTTCCTTCGCCGGGTTCGTGGCCTCCCGGCTCCTCGGGGAGCGGCGGGGGCTGGCCGTGACCGGTGCGGTGGGAGGGCTGGTCTCGAGCACCGCGGTGACGTTCGCGATGGCGGAGCGCTCGCGCGCCGACGAGGGACTGGCCGGCCCCGCCGCGTCGGCGGCGGTGCTCGCGTCGTGCGTCATGTGCCTGCGGATCGTCGTCCTGGCGGGCGTGGTGAACGCGGGGATCCTGCCTCGGCTCCTGCCGGTGGTCGGGGCGATGGCGATCGTCGGCGGCGTGGCGGCGTGGTGGCTGGAGCGGCGCGGGACCGATGCGCCGGTCGCGGCGAGCGGCCACCTCACCAACCCGTTCAGTCTGCGGGCGGCGCTCTCCTTCGGCGTGGTGTTCGCCCTCATCCTCCTCGGGATGCGCGCCGCGCAAGAGTATCTGGGGAACGGCGGCCTGTACGCGGCGTCGGCCATCTCGGGCCTCGCCGACGTGGACGCCGTCACGATCGCGATCTCGCGTCTCGGGCCCGGCGCCGATGTCTGGCGCACGCCCGCAGCGGCGGTGACGCTCGCCGCCGTGGTGAACACGTTGGTGAAGCTGGGGCTGGGCGTCGTGCTGGGCGCCGGGCGGTTCCGGCGGAACGTCGGCGTGGCGCTCGGGGTCATGGCCGTGGCGGGGGCGGCCGCGGGGGCGGCGGTCTACCTGCGGTTCTGAGTGTGCCCGCCGCTTCGGCGGGACGCATCGGTGGTGGGGGGCGATGAGCGCCAAGGGTCTCGTGAACGCGAATCAGCAGCGTCGGCTGGCCACGGGGCTGCGGATGCTGCGGCACGATGTGACGGCGCTGGCGTCGTTCCCCGAGGTGACGCGGCCGGGGGAGGCGGCGAACGCCATCCGCACGCTGGCGGCGCGGATCGTCCCCACGGTCGAGGCGCTCGAGGCGTCGCTCGGGCTCCCGCCCGAACGGCCGGTCCCCGCGGGCCGCAGAGTCGCGGCGATGGCGGAGGTGTGGGCGAACCGGCTCGCGGACCTCCACGCCCGCAACCTGCGCGCATACGGCAAGGTGCACCCCGAGCTGGCGGCGGCGCTGGACGAGCGGCTGGACACATTGGTCGGGCTGCTGGAGGAGCTGGCGCAGGCGGGGACGCGGCTCCCGTCGCGCTGAGGGCGGGGTCCCGCTAGTAGGGCATCACGTCCCTGATCTGGTCGAGACGGAGCACCAGGTGTTCGCCGCTGTCCCGCCGCTTCGCCTCGACGTAGTGGGTGCCCTTCTCCTTGTACCAGGTCCGCGGCTCGACTTCCACCGGTCCCTCGTCGAGCACCAGGCGCACTACCCCCCGAAGGATGACGGCCGCTTCGAGCTTCTTGAAGATGTGCGCCGAGCCGGCGGTGTGCGGGTAGGCGGCGGGGTCCAGGTGCATAGGGTTCTGCTCCATCGGTCAGGCTGCCGCGCGGCGCGAATAGCGCGGGCGCGAGATAATGGCTGGCGCGAAGCGGAGAGTCGGTGAGGGGCGTCACCGCCCGGTGGGAGGCTCGCGCGGGCGGCCCCGGGCGGTATCTTCCTCGCATGCTGCGGATCGCCATCGCGCAGTTCAAGCCCGGCAAGGGGAACTACGTCGAGAATCTGGGGCGGCTGGGGGCGATCCTCGCCGACCTCGGCAAGCGCCCGGAGCCGCCGCAGCTCGTCGTGCTCCCGGAGACCGCCCTCACGGGGTACTTCGTCGAGGGGGGCGTCCGCGAGCTCGCGATGACGGCCGGGACCCTCTTCGAGGATCTCGCCGAGCTGCACCGGAAGGCGAAGGCCCCCCCTCTCGACATCGCCGTCGGCTTCTACGAAGAGTGGCGCCGGCGCCTGTACAACTCGGCCCTCTACGCCAGCCTCGGCGGCCCCGACGCCGGGATCCGCCACGTCCATCGGAAGGTCTTCCTCCCCACGTACGGCGTCTTCGACGAGGAGCGCTTCGTCGAGGCGGGGCAGGAGGTGCGCGCCTTCGACACCCGGTGGGGCCGCGCGGCGCTCCTGATCTGCGAGGACGCGTGGCACTCCCTCACTCCGGCGCTCGCGGCGCTGGGGGGCGCGGAGCTCGTGGTCATCCTCTCCGCCTCGCCGGCGCGCGGCGCCGCACCGCAGGAGGAGACGGTCCGGCATCCGGCCAACGTCGCGCGGTGGGAGCGGATCGCGCGGGACGTGTCGGAGGAGCACGGGGTGTGGACGGTGGTGAGCCACCTCGTGGGATTCGAGGGCGGCAAGGGGTTCGCCGGCGGCTCGGTGATCGCGACGCCGCGCGGGGAGATCGCGGTCCGGGGGCCGCTGTGGGAGGAGGCACTGATCGAGGCGCGGCTCGACTTCGCCGAGGTGGCGCGGGCGCGGGCGGACCTGCCCCTCCTCGCGGATCTCGAGGCGAAGCTGCCGCATCTCCTGCGATCCCTCGAGAAGCCGGCGGCGCCGACCGGGTGGGACGAGGCGCGCAGGGATGCTCCCCGTGCCGCGCCGGCGCCGGCGACGTCGGTCCCGCTGGCGACGGGCGCGCTGGTGGAGCGGGACGACCCGCTCGCGGTGGACTGCGCGCTCCTGGAGCGCTGGCTGGTGGAGTTCCTGCGTGACGAGGTGACCCGGCGGCGCGACTTCACCGACGGCGTCGTGGGTCTCTCCGGGGGCGTGGACAGCGCGGTGACGGCGTTCCTCGCCGCGCGGGCGCTGGGCAAGGAGCACGTGACGGGGATACTGATGCCCTACCGCACGTCGAGCCCCGAGAGCGTGGCGCACGCGAAGCTGGTGGTGGACGCCCTGGGGATCGCGTCGCGCACGGTGGACATCTCGAAGGCGGTGGACGGCTACCTCGACGGCGCCGAGCCGGACGCCGACGCCAACCGGCGCGGCAACGTGATGGCGCGGACGCGGATGATCGTGCTCTTCGACCAGTCCGCGAAGCTGCGGGCCCTCCCGCTGGGCACCGGGAACAAGACCGAGCGGCTCTTCGGCTACTTCACCTGGCACGCCGACGACTCGCCCCCGATCAACCCGCTCGGCGACCTCTTCAAGTCGCAGGTGTGGGCGCTGGCGCGGCATCTGGGGGTGCCGGCCGCGATCGTGGACAAGCCGGCGACGGCGGACCTGGTGAAGGGGCAGACGGA
This sequence comes from Gemmatimonadales bacterium, assembly GCA_017881505.1. Classification (GTDB taxonomy): domain Bacteria; phylum Gemmatimonadota; class Gemmatimonadetes; order Gemmatimonadales; family JACORV01; genus JADGQW01. The sequence goes on along the minus strand of JADGQW010000023.1, from coordinate 8,897 downwards.
CGAGGGGGACCTGGGGATCTCCTATCCGCGCGCCGACCGGATCCTCTACTGGCTGCTGCGGGGCTACCGGCCCGCGGAGGTCGCGGCCCTCGGGTTCACGGAGGCGGAGGTCGCGGTGGTCCGGCGGCGGCTGGAGAGCACCCACTGGAAGCGGCGGCTCCCGACGGTGGCGATGGTGAGCCAGACCGCGATCGGCGAGTACTACCTGCGGCCCGTGGACTACTGATGGACGCCAAGCCCGCGCGGCTGTCGCAGTCCACGATCTCCGAAGTGATGATGCCCCACATGGCGAACGGCGTGGGGAACGTGCACGGCGGCGTCCTGCTGGGGATGATCGACCGGGTCGGCGCCGTGGCGGCGATCCGCCACGCGCGGCGGGTGTGCGTGACCGTGTCGGTGGACCAGGTGGACTTCCGCGAGCCGATCCACCTCGGCGAGCTGGTGACGATGCAGGCGATGGTGAACTACGTGCACCGCACCTCCCTCGAGGTCGGGGTCCGCGTCGAGGCGGAGAACCTGATCACAGGCGTCAAGCGACACACGAACTCCTGCTACCTGACGTACGTCGCGATCGACGACGCCGGCCGCCCCACCGAGGTCGCCCCGGTCGTCGCGGAGACGCCGGAGGAGCAGGGGCGCTACAAGGCCGCCGAGCGGCGGCGCGCGCTGCGCATCGAACACGCGGCAAGGAAGGCCACCGCGCCGTGACGCCGGAGCGCGTCGTCCTCGTCCTCTCGGGCGGAGGGATGAAGGCGATGGCGCATGTCGGCGCGCTCCACGCGCTCGCGGAATGCGGCCTCGCCCCGGCCGAGATCGTCGCCACGTCGGCGGGCGCGCTGGTCGGGGCGCTCGCGGCGGGTGGACTCGGCTACGAGGAACTGGTGCGGCTCGTCACGGGCATCCGCGCGGAGCACCTCGCGGTGCCCGCCCGCTCGGACGCGCTGTTGCGGGGACTGAACGCCGCGAGCGTGCTCCGGCCGGCGCCCCTCCGCGAGCTCCTCGCGCGCCTCCTCCCGGTGAACGACTTCGCGCACCTCCGGCTTCCCCTGCGCATCACGGCGACGGACCTCGACCGCGGCGTGCTGGTGGTGTTCGGCGCGGCGGGGCGGACGGACTGCTCTGTGGCGGAGGCGGTGTACGCCTCGATGGCGCTGCCGGTGTACTTCCCCCCGGCGCGGATCGGCGGGCGGCGCTTCGCGGACGGGGGCATCCTCGCGGCGCTCCCCCTCGAGGTGGCCGCGTCGGCGGGCGGCGATCTGGTCGTCGCGGTGGATGTGGGGCCGGTGCCGTACGGACCGGCGCCCGGTGAGCGCCAGGTGCCGGCCCTGGTCGAGCTGGCCGACCGCGCGCTCGCGATCGCGATGGCGGACCAGAAGGCCCGCACCATCGATGCGTGGGGGCGCGCGCGGGGCAGGGCGCCGCTGGTCCTGGTCGCCCCGGCCGTGGACCCGCACGGGACGTTTGCGTTCGATCGCACCGCGGCGTTCATTGAGGCGGGATACCGGGCCACGCATGCGGCGCTCGCCGCGCGGGCGGCCCGGTGACGGAAGAGGCGCGAGGCCGCGCGAGGCACGCATGAGCGTCAAGGTGTTCACGGTGACGGAAGCCAACCGCACGCTGCCGCTGGTCAGCCGCATCGTGCGGGACGTGGTCGCGGAGCACCCCCGCTGGCGGGAGCTGGTCGCCGAGTTTGAGGTGGCGGCCCTCTCCTCGCGGCCCGAGGGCGGGGAGTCCGCGGACCAGACGCGCCTGCAGAAGGAGATCGACGCGGTCGCGCACCGGATCGACGGGTACGTGAAGGAACTCGGCGAGGTCGGGTGCCACCTCAAGAGCTACGAGGACGGCGTGGTGGATTTCTACGCGCGGTACCAGAACCGCCTGGTCTTCCTGTGCTGGCGCCTCGGCGAGGAGGCGGTGGCGCACTGGCACGAGTTGGACGGCGGCTTCGGCGGGCGCCAAGCGATCCCGGAGGATCTCGCGGGCGAGCCCGTGGGGCAGGCGCGATGAGGGCGGTGGCGCATGGCCCCGGGCTCGTCGTGCTGGCGGCGCTCCTCGCCGGGTGCGTGCCGCCGCGCGGAGGGCGTCCCGGGGGTGCCGACGGCGTGGCGCCGGCGAGCCGCGAGGTGATTCGCGTGGTGCCGAACCGCCCGTACAGCCAGGCGATCCGGGTGGGGGACACCTACTGGTTCGCTGGGAAGATCGGCGTCTCCGATTCGACGCGCGCGATGGCGGCGGGGCGGGTCACCGCGGAGGTGCGGAACATCTTCGAGGCCTTTCGCATGGTCTTCAACGAGACCGGCGTCTCCTTCCGCGATGTCGTGCAGGTCACCGTCTACCTCGCGGACATCGCGGACTACGACGAGATGAATCGGGCGTACGCGGCGTACTTCCCGATCGCCCCGCCGGCGCGCGAGACGGTGGCCGTGAGCGGGATCGTGAGCGGGGCGAAGGTCGAGATCTCGCTCGTCGCGGTGAAGACACCCGCCGCACCCGTGGGCCCACGATGAACACCTTCCTGCGGTTCCTGCACGGGGCGGGCTACTCCGTCTGGCTCGGCGCCCAGCTGACGTTCATGGTGTGGGTGCCGGTCTCGAGGGGAGTCGCGCTCGAGCCGTGGGCCCACGTGTGGAAGACCCTCGCCAAGCTCCAGCGCTGGGTCGTGGCCCCCGCCGCGGTGGTCGCGACGCTCACCGGCTTCGCCCTCACGATGCAGCTGGGTGACCGCCCGCACGACGCGCCTCTCGTCGGGATGATGGCGTGCGGCACCCTCGCGGCCATCGTGGCGCTGGCCGTCGTCGCGCCACTCTCGAACCGGATGGGGTGGGTCGCCGAGCAGAGCCTGGCGGACGGCGAGAAGGACCCCGCGTCGGAGCGGCTGCGGGTGCGCCTGGCGATGGCGGGCACCCTCACGGGGCTCCTCATCCTCGCGGCGATCTGGTTCGGCGTGGTGGCGCCCCCGGCGGGAGGCGTGCAGTGAGCGGCCGGCGGAAGTTCGTCCGCGACGCGGCTCTCCTGGGGGCCGCGTTCGCGTTTCCGGGGGCGGAGTGGCTGCAGGCGGCCGAGCGCGCGCCGCTCGGTCGCGACGGGTCCGCCGGGCTCGGACGGTCGGACGGTTCTCACGGCGCCCGTCCTCTCCCGGCGGACCCGTCGCTCCTCGCGGCGCGCAGCGGCCCGGCGGACGAGGCGTACTGGAGGTTGGTCCGGAGCCAGTTCCTCCTCTCGCCGCGCGGCGTGTACTTCAACACCGGGACGATCGGCGCGTCCCCGCGGCCTGTTGTGGACGCGGTGGTGGAGCACCTCCGGGCCTTCGAGACGGTGTTCGAGGCGCGCGGCTTCGACGGCGCCGCGCTGCGCCGCACGACGGCGGCCCTCGTCGGCGCGCCGCCGCAGACGCTCGTGTTCACCCGCAACACGACGGAGTCCATGAACTACGTCGCCAACGGGCTCGACCTCGCCGCCGGCGACGAGATCCTGATGACGACGCACGAGCACGTGGGCGGCCTCTGCCCCTGGCAGCTCGTGGCGCGGCGCCGCCGCCTGGTGCTCACCCAGTTCCCGCTGCCGGTGCCCGCCACCAGCGCCCGCCAGGTGCTCGACGCGTGGCGGGAGCGCATCACGCCGCGCACCAAGGTACTGATGATCAGCCACATCGTCTTCTCCAACGGGCTGATCCAGCCGCTCCGGGAGCTGTGCGACCTGGCGCGGGAGCGAGGGATCATCACGGCGGTGGACGGCGCGCACGGCCCCGGCCTGCTGCCGCTCGACCTCGCGGCGAGCGGCTGCGACTTCTACTGCGCCAGCCCGCACAAGTGGCTCCTCGCGCCCAAGGGGAGCGGGCTGCTGTACATCGCGGAGCCGTGGCTCGACCGCCTCTGGCCGACGATCGCCTCCGGAGGATGGGACGACCTCTCCATCAAGGGCGAGCGCTTCGACCACAAGGGCACGCTCAACGAATCGCTCCTCGTCGGGTTCCAGGCAGCGGTGGACTTCAACGCGGTCATCGGGCAGGACCGCATCTGGGCGCGGTGCCGGGAGCTGGCCGAGCGCCTCTACGCGGGGCTCGCCCGCATCGAGGGCGTCCAGCTCACGAGCCCGGCCGACGCGGCCCTCCGGGCGCCGCTGATCTCCTTCACCGTGGCCGGGTGGACGACCGACGACCTCATCCGTGCGCTGTGGGAGCGGGGACCGGTCCGGGTGCGGCACGTCGCGGAGTACGACTACCACTGGGTGCGGATGAGCACGCACGTGTACAACACGCCGGAGGAAGTGGATCGGGTGCTTGGGATCGTCACCGAGCTGGCCAGGCAGAGACATCAAGGGTGAGAGGGTCAGAGGTGAGACGTGAGACGTGATGGGAGACGCGGCTGAGCAGCGACCTTCGGGACGACCCCGCGTTCTGGCGCGTGCTCGCTTCCCTCGGCGAAACGGCCGGCCTCCTGTGGCAGAAGGGGTGGGCGGAGGCGAACGCCGGGAACCTCTCCTGCGACGTCACCGACCTCGTGCCGGAATCGCCGTCCCCTGGGGCGGGGGCGACGTCCTTCGGCGCGGCGTTCCCCGAGCTGGCGGGCCGCCGCCTCCTCGTGACGGCGGCGGGCACGCGGATGCGGGACCTCGCCCGGGAGCCGGACCGGGGATGCGGGATCCTGCAGTGCGCGGCCGACGGCGCGGGCTACCGCGTGGCGTGGAGCGCGGAGGGCCCGACGCCCTTCACGCCGACCTCCGAGCTGCCCTCGCACCTCGCCATCCACGCCGCCCTGCGGCGCCGCGGCGCGCCGGCCCGTGCCCTCGTGCACACGCACCCCACCGAGCTCCTGGCGCTCTCGCACGACCTGGGCCTCGCCGGCGAGGAGCGCCTCGGCCGCGCGCTCCGGGCGATGCATCCGGAGATGGTCGTGGCCCTGCCGGGCGGGCTGGGCGTGGTGCCGTATACGTTGCCCGGCACGATGGCGCAGGGTGTCGCGGCGGGCGCCGCGATGGAGGGGCACGACATCGCTCTTTGGGTGAAGCACGGCGCGGTGGCGGTGGGGCGGGACTTCGCGGAAGCGTTCGACCTCCTGGACACCGTCAACACCGCGGCGCGGATGCTGCTCCTCTGCCGGGCGGCGGGATACGAGCCGCAGGGGCTCAGCGACTCCGACGTGGAGGAGGTGCGGCGCTCGCTGCGGCCCGGGAGCCGCTGAGCCCGTACCACTTGCAGAGCGCACGGACGGGGCACGCCGGGCACCGGGGCGCGCGCGCCGTGCAGATCAGCGCGCCGAGCTCCATGAGCGCCTGATTGAAGGTCCACGCCGCGCCGCCGCGCCGCGGCTGGAGCTGCTCCGCGAGCCGGGTCACCGCCTTCGCTCCGGCCGCTCCCTTCAGCGCCTTCCTCCCCCGGAACACCCGCCCGAGGACGCGCGCGACGTTGGTGTCGACCGCGGCGGCGGGGCGCTCGAAGGCGAAGGTGCGCACGGCTCCGGCGGTGTAGGCGCCCACGCCGGGAAGGCGGCGCAGCGCGTCGTGCTCCTCGGGGATCTCGCCGCCGTGCTGGGCCACCACCTCCCGCGCGAGGCGATGAAGGTTGGCGGCGCGACGGTAGTAGCCGAGGCCGTCCCACGCCTCCCGCACGGTGGCCGGCCGCGCCCGGGCAAGGTGGCGGACCGTGGGGTACCGCGCGAGGAACGGCTCGTAGAACTCCAGGACCCGCGCGACCTGGGTCTGCTGGAGCATGAACTCCGAGACCAGGACGGCGTACGGGTCCCGGGTCCGGCGCCAGGGGAGGTCGCGCGCGGCCTTGCGGTACCAGGCGGCCAGTTTCCGGCGGAAGTGGACGGCGGCGGTCGGGGTGGACTGGGTGGACATCGCGGGCGACAATATAGGACGAGGCCCGCGGGAAGGGGACGGATGGAGCGCATCGCGAGGACGAGCGGCCAGCTGTCGATGCCGGTGAACGCCGCCCGTTCGGTGGCGAAGCCGGTGCTGGGCGCGCTCCGGCACGTCGGCCGCGTCGGGATGATGCTGCTCGAGATGGGGCGCGCGCTCCCCGAGTGGCGCATCTGGCTGCCGCGCACCGTCGATCAGTGCCGGAGCGTGGGCACCGGCAGCATCGGGATCGTCGTCCTCACGTCCGTCTTCGCCGGCGGCGTGACCGCGGTGCAGGCCGGCTACCAGTTCACCGGCAGCATCCCGCTCTACCTCGTGGGCAGCATCGTGGCGGAGAGCATCATCCTCGAGCTGGGGCCGGTGCTCACCGGCCTGCTCCTCGCCGGCCGGGTCGGGGCGCGCTACGCCGCCGAGTTGGGCACGATGCGGGTCACCGAACAGATCGACGCCCTCGAGTCGCTCGGCCGGAACCCGGCGTCGCACCTCCTGCTCCCGCGCGTGCTGGCGGGGATCCTGATGCTCCCCGCGCTCGTGGTGTGCGCCGACGCCACCGGCCTCGTCGCGGGATGGCTCGCGTCGAAGCAGTCGCTCCACATCACCAACGCGGACTTCATCTACGGCACCCGCTACAACTTCCGCGCGTTCGATCTGTGGTACTCGGCGATCAAGGCGCTGGTGTTCGGCGCGGTGATCACCATCGTGCCCTGCTACGTCGGCTATACGGCGAAGGAGGGGGCGGAGGGCGTGGGGCGGGCGACCACGACCGCGGTCGTGGTCTCGTGCGTGTTCCTCCTGGTGCTCGACTTCGTCCTCGCCAAGATCCTGCTCCCCACGTGATCGAGCTCCGGAACGTCCGCAAGCGGTTCGGCCGCCAGGTGGTGCTCGACGGGGTGGACTTCGTCGTGCAGGAGGGCGAGACGGTCGCGCTCCTTGGCCCCTCGGGCACGGGGAAGAGCGTCCTCCTCAAGCACATCATCGGGCTCCTCAAGCCCGACAGCGGCGACGTGCTGGTGGACGGGCTGTCGGTGCCCTCGCTCCAGCGCCAGGAGCTGGCGGACCTGCGCAAGAAGATCGGCTACGCCTTCCAGACCGGCGCCCTGTTCGACTCGTCGTCGGTGTTCGAGAACATCCATCTGGGCATCGCCGACGACACCAAGTACCGCGACGCGGCGTTCAGCCGCGAGCGGGTGGCGGAGTGCCTGCGCCTCGTGAACCTCCCCGAGGACGTGGCGCGGCTGATGCCGATCCAGCTCTCGGGGGGGATGCGCAAGCGGGTGGGCATCGCCCGCGCCATCGCCGGGCGGCCCAAGTATCTTCTCTACGACGAGCCGACGTCGGGGCTCGATCCGGTGAACGCCGACGTGATGGACGGGCTGATCGAGAATCTGCAGAAGGAACTGCACGCCACGAGCGTGGTGGTGAGCCACGACGTGCGCGGCTCGTTCCGGGTGGCCGACCGGATCGCGCTGCTGCACCAGGGGCGGATCCGGGCGGTGGGGACGCCGGAGGAGTTCATGGCGGCGAAGGACGAGGTGGTGCGGGAATTCCTCGAGCGCGACTTCCAGGTCGCGGAGATGGAGCGCTGAGCGTGGAGCTCCGCTATCGGCGCGAGGCCACCGTCGGCGTGTTCCTGATCGTCTCGACCCTGGTCTTCGTGTTCCTCCTGATGTGGCTGCGCGGCAAGTCGCTCTCGCGCGGCGAGGCGGTGGACGTCGTGTTCGCCGACGTGGTGGGCCTCAAGGAGGGGGACCCGGTCCGCACGTCGGGGGTCGCCGTGGGGACGGTGCTTTCCATCCGGCTCGACCGCCCCGGGCGCGTCCTCGTCCAGCTGGAGCTCAAGCACCGGCAGGAGCCGCGCAGCGACGCGCAGGCCACCGTCCGCTCCCTCGACTTCTTCGGCGCGCGGTACATCGACTACCGGCCGGGGACCGCCGCCCTGCGCCCGGAGGGGCAGCCCATCGCCGGCACCGTCGAGCGGGACTTCAGCGCGATGGCGCAGGACCTCTCGGACGAGGGCCGCCGGGTGCTCGGCAACGCCGGGACGCTGGTGGGCCCCGAAAACAACCGCGAGCTGCGGGCGACGCTGGCTCGCGTGCAGCAGCTCCTCGACCAACTGGGCGCCGACGCGGCGAGCGGCACGCACGAGGGGATCGCCGTGCTGACCACCCTCCGCCAGGCGCTCCAGCGGATGGACATCCTCCTCGCGAACCCGGCGAACCAGCAGGCCGTCGCGAACGTCCGCGACGTCACCGCGAACCTGGCCGAGGTGACGGGGACCCTGCGCCACTCGAGCAGCGTGATGGACTCGCTGCTGGTGAAGGTGAACTCGGGCCGGGGGACGATGGGCCAGCTGGTGAACGACACCGCGCTGCTGGTCGAGCTGCGCCGCACCAACCGGCACCTCGACTCGCTGGTCACCGACTTCATGGCGCACCCCAAGAAGTACATCAACGTGCACGTCTTCTAGCGTGCTCAAGCTCCTCTTCCTCGGCACCTCGGCGGCCCGCCCCACGGTAGAGCGCTCCGTCGCCGCCCTCGCGGTCGTGCGCGAGGGGGAGACGCTGCTCTTCGAATGCGGCGAGGGGACGCAGCGGCAGATGATGCGCTACGGCGTCTCGTTCGGGCTCAGCGAGGTGTTCTTCACCCACTTCCACGCCGACCACTTCCTCGGGATCATCGGCCTGGTGCGGACGCTGGGGCTTCAGGGCCGGACCGACCCGATGCGCTTCTACGGACCGAAAGGGGCGAAGAAGCTGCTCGGCGCCGCGCTCGGGCTTGGGGTGGAGCGCGTGCCGTTCGAGGTGGAGATCGTGGAGCTGGAGCCGGAGGGCGCGCTGCACCGCGACGGCTACGAGATCCTCGCCTATGCCGCGGACCACGGCGGCAGCGCCCTAGGCTACGTCCTGGTGGAGAAGGACCGCCTGGGGAAGTTCGACCCCGCGCGGGCGCGCGAGCTGGGCATCCCCGAGGGGCCGCTGTGGGGCCGGCTGCAGCGGGCGGAGGCGGTCACCCTGGACGACGGGCGGGTGATCGAG
>JADGQW010000131.1 GCA_017881505.1 Gemmatimonadales bacterium | reverse complement strand
GTGGCGTGGGGTGAGGGGCACCGCCTCCGCCTCGGCGATGTGGATGTGCCCGCGACGGGCTGCTCCGGCGACATCGGGTGCTTCCGCGTCTTCGGCTTCAGCTCCGCGCCCGACGGGAAATGGGTGGGTGCGCGGGGCGACGAGTGGGTGCTGGCGGTGGAGTTCGGCGCCCGCGGCCCGCGCGCCTACTCGGTCCTCGAGTATGGCGAGAGCGACCTCCCCGACTCACCCCACCACACCGACCAGGTGGCGATGTTCGGCCGGGGAGAGCTGAAGCACGTGGCGTTCACCGAGCGGGAGATCCAGGCGGCGCTGATCCGGCGCTACCGGCCGGAGTAGGCGGAGCCGATAGCCGATAGCAGGGAGCAGGAAGCAGAAGGAACCAGGGGGCGGTGCCGCAGCGTCGGTGCCGCCCCTTGTCGTGCCACGGCCCTTCAACGTTCCTGCGGCGATTGCGCGGGCGCCGATCCGGTGCATCTTCCGAGGCATCTCCCTCACCGTGGATCGCATGGATCGCAATCGACGCCTCACCCTCCTCGGCGTGGCGGCCGCCCTCGCGCTCGCGCCGGCCCTCTCCGCCGAGGCGCAGCAGCCGGCGCCGGTGCCCGATTCCGTCCCGCGGCTCGAGCCCGGCCGCACGGTCGAACGCGACATCTCGGCCCGCCAGGTGCAGCGCTTCCGCGTCGCGCTCGATTCGGGGTCCCTCGTTCGGGTCGCGTTGATCCAGCGGGGCATCGACCTCGTCGTGAGCGTCTTCGGGCCCGACGGGCGGCGGCTCGCGGAGGTGGACAGCTCCGCCGACAGCCTGGAGCAGGAGACCCGCGCCCTGGCGCGACGCACCGGCGAGCACCGGATCGAGATCCGCGCCTACGATACGACCGCCGCGGCCGGCCGCTACGCGCTCACCGTGGTGGAGGTCCTCTCTCCCGAGCAGATCGCCGGCCTCGCCGCGTACGCCCCCGCCCGGGCCGTCATCACGAAGGAGACCGTCCAGTCGGCGCTGGATCTCATCGGCCTCACCTACACCGACTCCGAGCTCACGCTGCTCCTCCGCGGGTCGGGCCTCGCCGGCCGCCGCTCCGCGTACAACGCCATGCGCGCCGTGCCGCTCCCGAACTCGGCGCTGCCCTCGCTCTTCTTCCAGCCCCTCCCCCCCGCCGTGCCCATCGCCGACCGCGCGCCCCGCTTCGCGCCGGCGACCCGGGGCATCACGCGTCCGGCGCGCCTCGAGGACGTGGCGTTCTGGACCATCACCGACCTCGCGGCGCTCCTCCGGACGCGGCAGGTGACGTCGGTCGAGCTCACCCGGATGTACCTCGACCGGCTGCGGCGTTACGACTCCGTCCTCGTCGCGGTGGTGACCTTCACCGACAGCCTGGCGATGGAGCAGGCGCGCCGCGCCGACCGGGAGATCGCCGCCGGCCACTACCGCGGGCCGCTGCACGGCATCCCCTTCGGGGTGAAGGACCTCTACGCCGTGCCCGGCTACCCCACCACCTGGGGCGGGGAGCCGTACCGCGACCAGGTGTTCACCGAGACGGCGACGGCGGTGCGGAAGCTCGAGGAGGCGGGGGCGGTCCTGGTGGCGAAGCTCTCCACCGGGGCGCTCGCGATGGGCGACGTGTGGTTCCGGGGGACGACGCACAATCCGTGGAACGTCGCGCAGGGCTCCAGCGGTTCGTCGGCCGGTCCGGCGGCCGCGGTGTCGGCGGGGCTCGTGCCCTTCGCCCTCGGCACGGAGACGCTGGGCTCGATCATCTCCCCCGCGACCGTCAACGGGGTCACCGGTCTCCGGCCGACGTACGGGCGCGTGAGCCGCGCCGGCATCATGGCCCTCTCCTGGTCCATGGACAAGCCGGGGCCCCTCTGCCGGAACGCGGAGGACTGCGCGCTCGTCTTCAATGCGATCCGCGGCCGCGACCCCGCCGATCCGACCACCGTGGACGCGCCCTTCCCGTACGACGCGGGAGCGCCGCTCGCGGGTCTGCGGATCGGTTACGTCCAGGCGGCGTTCGAGGCGCACCGCGACGGCGCCGACCTCGATCGCCAGGTCCTCGAGGTGCTGCGCGGACTCGGCGCGACCCTCGTCCCGCTGGCGCTGCCGACGCGGCAGGTGCCGACCGGGATCATCCTCAACGCCGAGGCGGCGGCCGCGTTCGACGAGCTGACGCGCTCGGGGCGGGACAGCATGCTCCGCCAGCAGGGCGCCGGTGCATGGCCCAACACCTTCCGGAGCGCGCGGCTGATCCCCGCCGTCGAGTACCTCCAGGCGAACCGGCTGCGCCGGATGCTGCAGGAGGACATGCGCACGCTGCTCGAGGGCGTGGACGCCTACGTCTCCCCGTCCGTCGCGGGCGCGAACATGCAGATCACGAACCTCACCGGGAACCCCTGCGTAGCGGTCCCCGACGGGGTCCTGCGGAACGGCGACTGGTCGAGCATCACCTTTTGCGGGCCGATCTACGGGGAGGCCGCGGCGCTCGAGGTGGCGCGGGCCTACCAGGCGGCGACCCCCTGGGACAAGCGCCATCCGGCGGCGTTCGGGGGGGCGGGGCGCTGAGGTGAGCCCCCGGCCCCCGCGCCCGCTTGCGCGCACCGGAAGGGGAGGATTCTATTTGCCGCACTCGCCAAAGCCTCACCACTTCTCGCCCGGAGGACTTATGCGCCGCCTCGCCGTCCTGCTGTTCGGTGCAGCCGCCATCGTCGGTTGCGCCAAGTCCGAGCCCAAGGCTCCCGCCGCCGCCCCACCGCCGCCCCCGCCCCCGCTCGCGCTCTCCAGCGTCGCCGGGAAGTGGAGCGTGAAGAGCATGAACGAGGCGCGGGACACCACGCTGGTGACGTACGAGCTCACCGCCACCGCCGACACGACGGGCTGGACGATCGCGTTCTCCCACGGCAGGCCCATCCCGGCGCGCGTGGCCGAGGTGGCCGGTGACAGCGTCGTCGTCGACGCGGGCCCCTACGAGAGCGTGCTGCGCCGGGGTCTTCAGGTGACCACGCACGCCGTGTTCCGGCTCCGGGACGGCAAACTGGAGGGCACGACCATCGCGCACTATCGGACCACGAAGCCCGACTCGGTGCGCCGCATCGTCGCCGAAGGCACGCGCTTGCAGTAGGCGCTCGGCGCCGCCCTCGCGGGCGATCCGGGTCTCCGGGCGCGAAACGGGACGGGGCGGCCAGCGGGCCGCCCCGTCGCGCTTCGTGGAGGGGCCCGCCACCCCCAGTAGACCAGTTGCCCATCTCCTAGGTATTTTGTCGGTATTCGCTCATTCGACCGACCCGCCGCCCGGTGCCGCCCATCGCGGTGCCGAGGGGGCGCCGTGTCGCCGTACGGCAGTCTCGTCCGCGTTGGGGGCCGTGTGAACCGCAGCCGCCGCTCCGTCGTCGCCGTCTTCGCCTTCCGCACCGCGCCTCTCGTCGCGGCCGGCCTCCTCCTCACCGCCTGCGGGAAGAAGGGGGGAGGGCCGATGATGTTCCCCCCCGCCGAGGTCGCGATCGTCACGGTCCAGCCGGCGACGGTGCCGGAGGCCTTCGAGTTCCCCGGCCAGGTGGAGGCGTACCGCCGCGTCGAGGTGCGCTCGCGCGTCGAGGGGATCATCCTGGAACGCCCCTTCGCCGAGGGGGCGATGGTGCAGCAGGGGGAGCTGCTTTACCGCCTCGATAAGGTCCGCTACGAGGCCGCCTGGCGGAGCGCGCAGGCGCGGTACGAGAACGCGCGCCAGACGCTGGCCCGCCTCGAGCCCCTCGTCGCGCAGCACGCCGTCGCGCAGCAGGAGGTGGACAACGTCCGCTCCGAGGCGCAGGCCGCGCAGGCGGCGATGGACGCGGCGCGGAAGGACCTCGACGACACCGACGTGAAGGCCGAGATCGAGGGGCGGGTGGGGCGCACCAACATGGAGGTGGGCGGGCGCGTGACCGGCCCCGCCGATCTGCTGACGACGATCGACCGGCTCGACCCGGTGTACGTCACCTTCGAGCCCTCCTCGCAGCAGCTCTTCCAGTGGCGCGAGGTCCCCGCCTGGCGGACGCTCGTCGAGCCGGGGAGCGCCCTGGTGGTGCAGGTGGTGCTCCCCGACGGCTCGGTCCTGCCGCGCACCGGGCGACTCGACTTCGTGGCGCCGGCGCTCGACGCCGCCACGGGGACGCAGGAGTTCCGCGCGGTGTTCCAGAACGGCGACCGGATGCTGATGCCCGGGCAGTTCGTGCGGGTGCGGCTCGTCGGCTTCGCGCGCGAGGGCGCCCTGGCGGTGCCCCAGCGCGCCGTCCAGACGGGGCTCGGGCGCCAGTTCGTCTACGTGGTGGGATCGGGTGACACGGTCCTCTCCCGCGACGTGCAGACGGGTCCCTGGGCCGGCGACCGGTGGATCATCGAGCGTGGCCTCGTGCCCGGCGACCGCGTGATCGTGGACGGCATCCAGAAGGTCACGCCCGGCCGGACGGTGAAGCCGGTGCCCCTTGGCGACAGCGCGGCGACGGCCACGGCGCGGCCGCCGGCGCAGGGGGCGGCGCGCCCGCGGACCGGGGCGCCGCGATGAGCGAGCCCCGGTACTACTTCCTCCGCCGGCCGGTCCTGGCCGGCGTGCTCTCGCTCATCATCACCCTGATGGGCCTCCTCGCGATGCGGCTGCTGCCGATCTCGCGCTACCCGCAGATCTCCCCTCCCGCGATCCAGGTGGTGGCGGTCTATCCGGGGGCCACGGCGCAGGACGTGGCCGACGCCGTGGCGGCGCCGATCGAGGAGCAGCTCTCGGGCCTCCAGGGGATGCTCTACTACTCGTCGGCCAACGCGTCCGACGGGACGATGAACCTCTCCATCTACTTCGACGTCACCCGCGACCAGGACCTCGCCGCGGTAGACGTGCAGAACGCCGTGCAGCTGGCCTCGCCGCAGCTCCCGGCGGCGGTGCGCCAGAACGGGATCTCGATCCTCAAGGCGAACTCCGACATCCTCGGAGTGGTCGCCCTCTCCTCGAGCGACCCCCGCTACGACGCCGCGTATCTCACCAACTACATGAAGCTGTACGTCGAGGACGAGCTGAAGGGCGTGCAGGGGGTCGGCAACGCGACCACCTTCGGCGGCCTGCAGTTCTCGATGCTGATCCAGCTCGACCCCGACAAGATGGCGCAGCTCGGGATCACCGTGACCGACGTCGCCGACGCCGTGCGGGAGCAGAACGCGACCAACCCCGCGGGCCGGCTGGGGCGGGAGCCGGCGCCCCCGGGCACCGACCTCACCATCCCGGTGACGACGGTGGGCCGGCTCCAGACGCCGGAGGAGTTCAACGACGTCGTGGTGCGCGCGGAGCCGAACGGCTCCCTGGTGCGGGTCCGCGACGTCGGGCGCGCGGTGCTCGGCTCACAGAACTACGACGCCGCGGGGCGCCTCAACGGCCGCCAGACGGCGCTCGGGCTCCTCTTCCTGCGCCCGGGCGCCAACGCCCTGCGGACCCGCGACGCCATCGTCAAGCGCATCGGGGAGCTGGCGAAGAACCTCCCGCCGGGGGTCACCCTCACCATCCCCTTCGACACGACGCCGTTCGTGCTGACCTCCATCAAGGAGGTGGTGATCACCCTCGTCGAGGCGCTGCTCCTCGTCGCGCTGGTGGTCTTCGTCTTCCTCCAGAGCTGGCGCGCGACGCTGATCCCGATGCTGGCGGTGCCGGTGAGCGTGATCGGCACCTTCCTCGGCCTGTACGCGCTGGGGCTCTCGATCAACGTGCTGACCCTCTTCGCCCTGGTGCTGGCCATCGGCATCGTGGTGGACGACGCCATCGTGGTGATCGAGAACGTCGAACGGATCATGGCCACGGAGGGGTTGTCGGCGCGCGAGGCGGCGGACAAGGGCATCCAGCAGGTGGCCCCGGCGCTGGTGGCGATCGTGCTCTCCCTGGTGGCGGTGTTCGTCCCGGTGGCGTTCACCGGCGGCGTCACCGGCGCCCTCTTCCGGCAGTTCGCCATCACCATCGCCATCGCCGTCGTGCTCTCGGGGATCGTGGCGCTCACCCTGACGCCGGTGCTCTGCGCCGCGCTCCTCAAGGAAGCGACGGAGTCGCACACTACGGGGCCCTTCGGGCTCTTCAATCGGTTGTTCGAGCGCGGGCGGGGGAACTACGTGCGCAACGTGGAGCGGGTGCTGCGGCGCCCGAAGGCCGGCTTCGCGGCCTTCGCCGTGGTGATCGCGCTCGCGGCCCTCCTCTGGCGGCAGGTCCCCTCGTCGTTCATCCCGACGGAGGACAAGGGCTACTTCGCGGTCGCCATCCAGCTCCCCGACGGGTCGTCCCTCCAGCGCACCGAGGCGGTGGTGCAGCGGGTGGAGGGGTTCCTGCGGCAGGAGCCGGCGGTGCGGAACATCGTCGCGCTCGCGGGCCTCGACATCCTGAGCCGCAGCAGCCAGACCAACAGCGCCGTGATCTTCGTCAACATCGCGCCGTGGGAAGCGCGCGGGAAGAAGGACGCGCTCGGCGCCATCACCGGGCGGGTCTCGTTCCGGCTCTTCGGGATGCGGGACGCGATCGGCTTCGCCTTCAACCTCCCGGAGATCCCCGGGCTCGGCGCGACGGCGGGGGTCGAGGTGAACCTCCAGGACCGGAGCGGCCGCCCGGTGCGCGACTTCGCCGGCGAGGTGCAGCAGTTCGTCGGAGCGGCCAACGGGCTGCCCGCGGTGGCCGGCGTGCAGGCGAACTTCCGCGCCAATGTCCCCCAGCTCTTCGTGAGCGTGGACCGCGCGGCCGCGAAGGCGCGCGGGGTGCAGCTCAACGACCTCTTCGGGACGCTGCAGGCGCTCCTCTCGACCCTGTACATCAACGACTTCAACCTGTACGGGCGCACCTACCGGGTGCAGGCGGAGGCGCAGGCGCCCTTCCGCCAGACCCCGGCCGACATCGGGCGGCTCTACGTGCGGGGTGCGAACCGGGCGATGATCCCCCTCTCGGCCCTGACGCGCACCGAGTTCCGCGCCGCGCCCACGCTCATCACGCGCTTCAACGGCTTCACGTCGGCCCTCCTGACCGGGGTGCCGAAGCCGGGGCGGAGCAGCGGCGAGATGATGGCGCAGATGGACGCGTTGGTGCGGGACCAGTTCGGGTCGGAGGGACTCGCGCTCGCGTACTCGGGGCAGTCATACCAGGAGCGCACCTCGAGCGGCGCCGCCGGCGTCGTGATGGTGCTGGGCCTGATCATCGTCTTCCTGGTCCTCGCGGCGCAGTACGAGAGCTGGTCGCTCCCCTTCGCCGTGCTCCTCGGCGTCCCCTTCGGCGTGCTGGGGGCGTACTTCGGCGTCTGGCTCCGCGGCCAGCCGAGCGACATCTACGTGCAGGTCGGCCTGATCACCGTGGTCGGGCTCTCGGCGAAGAACGCGATCCTCATCGTGGAGTTCGCGAACTCCCTGCGCGCGCAGGGGGTGCCCATCATCCAGGCGGCCGCGCACGCGGCGCGCGACCGGCTGCGCCCCATCCTGATGACGTCGCTGGCCTTCATCTTCGGCGTCTCGCCGTTGCTGGTCGCCACCGGCGCCGGCGCGATGAGCCGCCACTCCATCGGCACCACGGTCTTCTTCGGGATGGTGGTCGCCACGGCGATCGCCATCGTCTTCATCCCCCTCTTCTTCCGGGTCATCCGCGGCCTGGCCGAGCGCGGCGACGCGCCGGCCGCGGGCTCGCGGGAACGGAGCGACCCGTGACCCGGCGCCTGGCTGATCCGGTGCGCTCCGCTCGTGCGCCGCTGTCGTGCGCCGCTTCCGTGCGCTCCTTCGTGCGCTCTTCTTGTGCGCTTGGTCTGTGCGCTGGGGTTGTAGCCGGGTGCGGGGTGAGCGGCGGCTACCACCCGGCGCCGCCGGTACCGGAGGGCACGCGCGTGGGCGCCGGCCAGCACACCAGCCCGCGGGCGGATTCCATCCGCGCCTTCTTCGACTCCCTCGCGGCGGCGCGCGCGGCCGACACCGCGTC
>JADGQW010000130.1 GCA_017881505.1 Gemmatimonadales bacterium | reverse complement strand
TGGGCGATGCCGTTGCCCATCGTCCCCGCGCCCACCACGCCCGCGCGCTTCATCGCGGGCTCAGCGGAGCGCGGCGCACGACGCCGCGAAGCGCCGCAGCACAATGGCCGCGATGCCGGTCTTGAGGAGGTCGCCGGCCACGAAGGGCAGCGCCCCGAGGGCCAGTGCCGTCTGCGCGCTCCCGGTGAGGACGAGGAGCTGCGCCGCGCCGCCGGCGTAGATCGCCACCAGGCCGAGGGCCGGGCCGCCGAGGGCGCGGAGCCACCCGGTCCCGCGCGCCGTCACGAGCCCGGTGAGCGCCGCCGCGACGGGATAGGCGAGGAGGTAGCCGCCGGTGGGGCCGAGGAGCCGCGCCACGCCGGGCGCGCCCAGGGGCGTGAAGACCGGCAGGCCGAGGGCGCCCAGGACGAGGTACAGGGCGAGCGACGCCGCGCCGGTGCGTGGGCCGAGGAGACCGCCCACCAGCACCACCGCGAGGGGCGCCAGGGTCATCGGCACCGGCGTGCCCGGCAACGGCACGGCGACCTGCGAGGCGAGGGCGACGGCGAGCGCCCCCGCGAGGGCGGCCAGCGCGCGCGAGTGCAGCGCGGGCAGCGTGAGGGCGCGGGAAGCAGCGAGCGGCATCAGAGGAGCTCCACGGAGAGGGCGACGGCGCTGCCGCCGCCGAGGCAGAGGGTGGCGAGGCCGGTCGCCTTGCCGCGGTCCCGCAGCGCGTACAGCAGCGTGGTGAGCACCCGCGCGCCACTGGCGCCGATCGGGTGGCCGAGGGCGACGGCGCCGCCGTTCACGTTGACGCGCGCCCAATCCCAGCCGAGGGCCGCGCCGTCGGCGAGGGCCTGCACGGCGAACGCCTCGTTCGCCTCGATGAGGTCGTAGTCGCCGATGGCCGTGCCGGCCTTCTTCATGAGGTTCTGCACGGCGAGGATCGGCGCGAAGAAGAGGTCCTTCGGCTCGCCGCCGCCGGTGGCGTACGCGGTGATGCGGGCCAGCGGCTTCAGTCCGTGCGCCTGCGCGAACGCCAGCGACGCGACGACCAGCGCGCTCCCGCCGTCGTTCAACCCCGGCGCGTTCCCCGCCGTGACCGACCCGCCGTCCTTCACGAACGCCGGCTTCAGCTTGGCGAGCGTCTCGACGGTGGTGTCGCGGCGCGGCGCCTCGTCCGCGGCAATGGTGATCGTCCCCTTCCGGTCGGGGATCTCCACCGGGACGATCTCCGCGGCGAACTTCCCGGCGTCCTGCGCCGCGACCGCCTTGCGGTGGCTCTCCACGGCGAAGCGGTCCTGCGCCTCGCGCGAGACGCCCGCCTTCTGCGCGGTGTACTCGGCGTGGCCCCCCATGTGGCAATTGCCGAACGAGCACCACAGCCCGTCGTGGACCACGCCGTCCACGAGGGTCTGGTTCCCGAGCTTCACCCCCGTCCGCATCCCGAAGACGTAGAAGGGCGCGTTGGACATGGACTCCATCCCGCCCGCCACCACCACCTGGGCGTCTCCCGCCTTGATGGCCTGCGCGCCCAGCATCACCGCCTTGAGCCCCGAGCCGCACACCTTGTTGATGGTGAGCGCCGGGACGGAGCCGGGCAGCCCGGCCACGATCATCGCCTGCCGCGCCGGCGCCTGGCCCACGCCCGCCTGCACCACGTTGCCGAGGATCACCTCGTCCACGGCGGTATCGGGGACGCCCGCGCGCTTCAGGGCCTCGCGAACCGCGATCGCGCCGAGCTTCGGCGCGCTGACGCCCGCCAGGCCGCCGAGGAACTTGCCGATCGGCGTGCGGGCCGCGCTGAGGATGACGGGGATGGTGGTCGGGTCGGCCATCAGGGGACTCTCGCTCGGCTACGGATGTGCTCGGCCAGGGTGGCCACGAACGCGTCCTGCGGCATCACGTCCTGCTTGTTCCCCGCCCCGCGGGCCCGCACCGCCACCGCGCCCGCCTCCGCCTCACGACCGCCCATCACCGCGAGATAGGGCACCTTCATCATCTCCCCGTCGCGGATGCGGTAGTTCAGGGTCTCGTTCCGCTCGTCCACGTGGGAGCGGATCCCCGCGGCCCGCAGCTTCGCGTGCAGCGCGCGCGCCGCCTCGAGCTGCGCGTCGGTGATCGGCAGCACCCGCACCTGCTCCGGCGCCAGCCAGAGGGGGAACGCGCCGGCGAAGTGCTCGATCAGGAACCCCACGAACCGCTCCAGGGTGCCGAAGATCGCGCGGTGGATCATCACCGGGCGGTGCGGCTTGTTGTCGGCGCCGGTGTACTCGAGCTCGAACCGCTCGGGGAGGTTGAAGTCGAGCTGGATGGTGGCGCCCTGCCACTCCCGCCCGATGGCGTCGTCGAACTTGACGTCGATCTTCGGGCCGTAGAACGCCCCGCCCCCCTCATCGAGACGGTAGGTGAGGCCGAGGTGCTCCAGCGCCCCCTTGAGCGCCGCCTCCGCCTGGTCCCACACGGCGTCGTCGCCGAGCTTCTCGGCGGGCCGGGTCGCGAGGTCGAGGCGGTACGTGATGCCGAAGGTCTGCGCCAGCACGAAGTCCACCAGCTCCAGCGCCAGCGCGATCTCGTCCTGGATCTGGTCGGGCCGCAGGAAGAGGTGGCCGTCGTCCATCGTCAGGCCGCGCACGCGCAGCATGCCGTGGAGCGTCCCCGAGCGCTCGTTGCGGTAGACGTTGGCGATCTCGGCCAGGCGGACCGGCAGGTCGCGGTAGCTCCGCTGCTGGCTCTTGTAGATCAGGATGTGCAGCGGGCAGTTCATCGGCTTGACGCGGTAGCGCACGTCCTCGGCGTCGCCGGCGGCCGCCGCCATTGCGGGGAACTGGTTCTCCTCGTAGTACGGCAGGTGCCCCGACTTGATGAAGAGCTGCTCCCGGGTGATGTGCGGCGTGAAGACCAGCTCGTAGCCGCGCGCCAGGATCGCGTCCTCCACGAAGCGGCGCAGCTGGTGCTGCAGCATCGCGCCCTTCGGGTGCCAGAAGATCAGCCCCGGGCCGACGTCCTCCTGGATCGAGAAGAGGTCGAGGGCCTTGCCGATGACGCGGTGGTCGCGCTTGCGCGCCTCCTCGAGCCGCAGGAGGTACGCGTCGAGGTCCTGCTTGCTGAACCACGCGGTGCCGTAGATGCGCTGCAGCATCTGGCGGCGCTCGTCGCCGCGCCAGTAGGCGCCCGCGGCGTGGAGCAGCTTGACGTGCTTGATCCGCCCGGTGGCCGGCACGTGCGGCCCGCGGCAGAGGTCCTCGAACGCGCCCGAGCGGTACACCGAGATGACGTCCCCCTCGGGGATCTCCTCGAGGCGCTCCAGCTTGAGGGGGTCGCCGGCGAAGCGGCGGCGGGCCTCCTCGCGGGAGACCTCCTCGCGCACGAACGGGTCGTCCCCCGCCACCACCCGCTGCATCTCGGCCTCGATGCGCTCGAGGTCCTCGGGGGTGAAGGGGCGCGGCACCTGGAAGTCGTAGTAGAAGCCGTCGTCGATGGAGGGGCCGAAGCCGATCCCCGCCTCGGGGAAGAGGCGGCGCACCGCCGTCGCGAGCACGTGCGCGCTCGAGTGGCGCAGCACGGGGAGCGCGTCGGGGTTCTTCTCGGTCAGGACCTCGAAGCGGCCCGAGCGCGCCAGCGGCCGGTCGAGCTCGACGACGTCGCCGTCGAGCTTCGCGGCGACGGCCGCCTGGGCGAGCCGGGGGCCGATGGACTCGGCCACCGCCCGCGCGGTGGTCCGCTCCGGGACGGTCCGTTCGGAGCCGTCGGGCAGGGTGAGGCGGATATCTGCAGCCATGCGTGTCGGGCGCTCGCAACTTGCGATGGGACCGCTGTTTCGACAGAGTTACAGAATGTAGTCGGGGCCGTCCGCCCTTGCCACCGGAGCCACCGTGTCCCGCAAGCGCACCGAGACCGATCACACCACCACCCTCGACCTCCTGGTCGTGGCCGCTGGGGCCGCCTTCGGCCTCCTGGTCGGGTACGTGGCGAGCGGGAACCTCGGGCGCGCGACGGCGCACCGCGTGAAGCGGGCGCTCAAGCGGCGGCGGCGGCGGCGCGGAGAGCTCCGCCCCGGGGACTGGACCGACGACGACGCGGAGCACCTCGAGGCGCGGGTGGTGGACGCCCTGCGCGGCAACCCGGTGCTGGCCCGGCGGCCGATCCGGGTGCGCACCCTGGGCCCCGGCCTCCTCGAGCTGGCGGGGCTGGTGGAGTCGAGCGCGGAGGTGCAGCGCGCGGGTCAGATCGTCCGGCGCCTCGCCGGCGTGCGCGACGTGATCAACCGCCTCCTCGTGCCGGGGGTGGACACCCCCGTGGCCGTCGTACCGGGACCGAGCTCGCCGCGCGCCGCACGCGGCTAGCTCCCCGGCAGCAACGACATCCTGCGGCCCGCTCCGAGCGGGCCGTTTCGTAAGACCGGACCGGTGATGAACCCGAACGAGCCGCTGGCACCGCAATACGACGCCGCCGACGTGGAGGCCCGCCTCTACGCCGACTGGATGGCGCGCGACCTCTTCAAGCCCAGCCCCGCGCGCGGCGGCGCGCCGTACGTCATCATGATCCCGCTCCCCAACGTCACGGCCGCGCTGCACATGGGCCACGGCCTCAACGACACCGTGCAGGACGTGCTGATCCGGTTCGAGCGGATGCGCGGCCGCGAGGCGCTCTGGCAGCCGGGCACCGACCACGCCGGCATCGCGACGCAGAACGTGGTGGAGCGCCTCCTCGCCCTGGAGGGGAAGACGCGCTTCGACCTGGGGCGTGAGGCGTTCGTCGCGCGGGTCTGGAAGCACGTGCGGGCCACGGGGAGCACCATCCTCGACCAGCTCAAGTCCATCGGCTGCTCGTGCGACTGGTCGCGCACCAAGTTCACCCTCGACCCCGCCCTCTCCCACGCCGTGCGCGAGGTCTTCGTGCGCCTCTGGGAGGAGGACCTCATCTACCGCGGCCACCGCGTGATCCACTGGTGCCCGCGGTGCCACACCGCCCTCTCCGACGAAGAGGCGGAGCACGAGGACGTCGAGGGGGCGCTGTACTACATCCGCTACCCCTTCGCGGACGGCGGCGGCCACGTCACCGTGGCGACGACGCGCCCCGAGACGCTGCTGGGGGACGTCGCGGTGGCCGTGAACCCCAAGGACGCCGCGCGGCGCGCGCTGGTGGGGCGGCGGGTGCGGCTGCCCATCGCCGGGGTGGAGATCCCGATCCTCGCCGACGAGCACGTCGAGGCGGGCTTCGGCACCGGGTTCGTGAAGATCACCCCGGCGCACGACGCCGACGACTTCGAGGTCGGGAAGCGGCACGCCCTCCCGATGCCGGTGGTGATGACCCCCGAGGCGACGATGGGCGACGCCGAGCTGGAGGGGAAGCCCGGCGGGCGCGTCCCCGCGCCGTACTTCGGGATGGAGCGCTTCGCGGCCCGGAAGGCCATCGTCGCGCAGCTCAAGGCCGACGGGCTGCTGGAGAAGGTGGAGACGCGCCTCCACGCCGTGCGGCACTGCTACCGGTGCGGCACCGTGGTGGAGCCGCGCCTCAGCGACCAGTGGTTCGTGCGGATGGCGCCGCTCGCGGCGCCGGCGCTGCAGGCGTACCGCGACGGCCGGGTGCGGTTCATCCCCGAGCGCCGCGGCGACGAGTACGAGCGCTGGATGACGGGCATCCGCGACTGGAACATCTCGCGGCAGCTCTGGTGGGGGCACCGCATCCCGGTCTGGTACTGCGACGCGTGCGGCACGTCGAAGGCGTACCGCGAGGACCCGGCAGCCTGCCCCGCGTGCGGCGGCCCCCTCCGCCAGGACGAGGACGTCCTCGACACCTGGTTCTCCTCGTGGCTGACGCCGTTCTCGTCCTTGGGGTGGCCCGACGACACGGCGGACCTGCGCGCTTTCTATCCCGGCACCACGATGGTCACCGCGCCGGAGATCCTCTTCTTCTGGGTGGCGCGGATGATCATGGCGGGGCTGCACTTTCTGGGGGACGTCCCGTTCCACACCGTGTACCTGCACGGGACGGTGCGCGACACGAAGCACCGCAAGATGTCGAAGTCGCTGGGGAACGGCATCGATCCCCTCGACGTGGTGCGCCGCTACGGCGCCGACGCGCTGCGGTTCACGGTGACGTGCGGCCTCGCGGTGGGGACGGACATCATCCTCGACCCCGACGACCTCGAGGCCAGCTTCGCGCCGGGCCGGAACTTCGCCAACAAGACGTGGAACATCGGGCGGCTCCTCCTCTCGCACCTCGGGGGGGAGGCGGTGGCGTCGCTCCGCGATGTGCAGGCGGCGGACCTGCGCCTCGCCGACCGCTGGATCCTCTCCCGCCTCAACACCGTGGTCCGCGAGACGACGGACGCGCTGGAGGCGTTCCGCCTGAACGACGCCGTCGGCGCGCCGTACCACTTCCTCTGGGACGAGTTCGCCGACTGGTACCTGGAGGAGATCAAGGCGCGGCTCCGCGGCGAGGAGCCGGGGGGCGATGGGGCACGTGCGGTGGCGGTGCACGTCTTCGACACGGTGCTGCGGCTCCTCCACCCCGCGATGCCGTTCATCACCGAGGAGCTGTTCCGCCGGCTCCCGGGACGCGCGGACGTCACGCTCGTCACGGCGGAGTGGCCCGCCCCCGACCCGGCGCGCGAGGACGCGGCGGCGGAGCGGGAGTTCGGCCGCGTGCAGTCGCTGGTGGACGCCATCCGGGCGGTGCGCGCCGAGTACGCGGTCCCGCCGGGAAAGGCGGTCGCGACCTCCACCGCGTCGCTGTCGGCGGCGTGGTCCGCCACGGCGGAAGCCTCGCGCGGGTTCATCGGCCGGGCGGCGAAGACGACGCTGCAGCGCGAGCCCCTGAGCGGACCCGCGGCGCAGGCGCTCCTCCCCGACGGCAACGCCGCCGCGGTGGCGCTCGCCGATGCGATCGACGTCACGAGGGAATGCGCCCGGGTTCGGACGGAGCTGCAGCGCCTCGACGCGCAGCTCGCCGCCCTCACGGCGAAGCTCGCCAATCCCGGGTTCACCGGCCGCGCCCCCGCCGAAGTGGTGGCGAAGGAGCGCGAGAAGGAACGCCAGTGGACGGAGAAGCGCGGCGTGCTGGCCGCGAAGCTCGTCGCCCTGGGCTGCGCCTGAGCGCCCCGCCGCGGGCCCTCCTCGCGCTCCTCGTCGCGGCGTGCGCCTCTGTCGGCGACCCGCCCGGCGGGCCGCCGGACACGACCCCGCCCACCGTGGCCCGCGTCGCGCCCGACTCCGGCTCCGTGGCGCCGCCGCCGCGCGAGGCCGACATCTACCTCGACGAGGTGGTCGCCGAGCGCGTCGCCGCGCCCCGCTCCGACATGTCCAGCGCGGTGCTCCTCTCGCCGGTCCGGGGCGTGGTGGACGTCGAGTGGCACCGCGACCGCATCCGCGTCCGCCCCCGCGAGGGCTTCAAGGCGGGCCGCGTCTACCGGCTCGAGCTCTTCCCGGTGCTCACCGACCTGCGCCAGAACCGGATGAAGAAGGGGGCGCTCTCCGTCTTCTCGACGGGTCCCGAGATCCCCACCGCGTCGCTCGGCGGCACCGTCGTGGATTGGGCCGGCGCGAAGGCGGGGAACAACGCCCTCGTCGAAGCGGTGCTCCTCCCCGATTCCCTCCCCTACCGGACCCTCGCCGACTCCGCCGGCAACTTCATCATGCGGGAGGTCCCGGCGGGCGAGTACTTGGTGTACGGCGTCATCGACCAGGACAACAATCACGAGCGCGGTCCCCGCGAGGCGTTCGACACGGTGCGGGTGCGCCTGGCGGACTCCGCCGCCGTCGAGGTCTACGCGTTCCCGCACGACACCACGGGCCCGCGCCTGCGCACCACGGACGATCCGGATTCCCTGACGCTGCGGCTCACCTTCGACCGCCCCCTCGACCCCGCTCAGGTCCTCGACACCTCGGCCGTGTTCTTCGCGACCGTGGCGGACTCGACGACGCGCCTCGGCGTGCGGCACGTGTGGACGCCGGCGCAGGCCGACTCCTCCCGGGCCGCCGCGCAGGCGCTCAAGGCCGCCGCGGACTCCGCCCGGGCCCGGCAGCGCGCCGACTCCCTGCGCGCCCACCCGCCGGCCGACACCGCCCGCGGCCGACCTGCCGCCGCGGCGGCGGCGCC
>JADGQW010000129.1 GCA_017881505.1 Gemmatimonadales bacterium | reverse complement strand
CCCCACCGCCTTGCGCAGCACGTCGGCCTCGGCGAGCGAATAGCCCGCCAGGACGTTCGCGATGCGCATCACCTGTTCCTGGTAGACGATGACGCCGTACGTCGGCTCGAGGATCTCGCGCAGCTCCGGCAGCGCGTAGCGCACCGGCTCCTCGCCGCGCTTGCGCCGGATGTAGACGAGGTGCATCCCGCTGTCGAGGGGCCCCGGGCGCACGAGGGCGTTGGTCGCCACCAGGTCGTCGAAGCGGTCGCAGCGCATCTGGCGCAGCGCGTCGGTCGCGAGGTTCGACTCGAACTGGAACACCCCCGCCGTCCGCCCGGCCCGGAGCAGCGCGTAGACCTCGGGGTCCTCGCCGTCGAGCGCGTCGAGGTCCACCACGACGCCGTGCCGCGCGCGGATGGCGTCCACCGCCCGCTGCAGCACCGTGAGGGTCGTGAGGCCGAGGAAGTCCATCTTCAGCATCCCGACCTTCTCGAGCCCCACCATGTCGTACTGGGTGACGATGGCGTCCTCGCCGCTCGCCGCCGCGCCCGCGCCCCTGGTCGGGAGGGTGCACACCGGCACGTAGTCGGTGAGCGGGCCCGGCGCGATCACCACGCCGGCGGCGTGGACGGAGAGGTGGCGCGAGAGCCCCTCGATGGCGCTCCCGAAGGTGACGATCCGCTGGTAGACCGGGTTCTGCGCGATGAGGTCCCGCAGCTCGGGCACCTTCACCGCCGCCTCCGCGAGGGTCAGGGCGAAGTTGGGCCCGCTGGGGATCAGCTTGGTCAGCCGGTCCGCTTCCCCCGGCGGCACCTTGAGGACCCGGGCCACGTCCTTCACCGCCGCGCGCGCCTTCATCGTGCCGTAGGCGACGATCTGCCCGACGGAGGCCCGCCCGTAACGCTCGCGGACGTACTCGATGACCTCGCCCCGCCGCTCCTCGCAGAAGTCCACGTCGATGTCGGGGGGGGAGATGCGCTCGGGGTTCAGGAACCGCTCGAAGAGGAGGTCGTACTTGAGCGGGTCCACGCTGGTGATGCCGAGGGCGTAGGCGACGAGCGAGCCGGCGGCGGAGCCGCGCCCCGGGCCGACGGGGATCCCCTGCCCCCGCGCCCAGCGGATGAAGTCCTCCACGATGAGGAAGTAGCCGGCGTAGCCGACGGTCGTGATGACGCCCAGCTCGTAGTCGAGGCGCTGGCGCGCCGCGTCGGGGAGCGGGTCGCCGTAGCGCCGCTTCGCTCCCGCCTCGGCGAGGTCCACGAGGAGATCGTTGTCGCTCGCGTACGCGGCGGGGCGCGGGAACTCCGGGAGGAAGAACCGCTTCTCGAAGTCGAACTCGCAGCGGTCGGCGATCGCCTGCGTGTTCGCGAAGAGGTCGTCCCGGTCGGGGAAGAGGCGCCGCATCTCCTCCTCCGACTTGACGAAGCTCTCGGTGCCCTCGAAGCGGAACCGCTTCGGGTCGTCGAGGTCGCGGCCCGTCTCGATGGCGAGGAGGACGTCGTGGGCGGCGGCGTCCTCGCGCCGGAGGTAGTGCGCGTCGTTCGTCGCCACGACCCCCAGGCCCAGCTCCTGGGCCAGGCGGAAGACGCCCTCCTGCACCCCCTTCTCCTCCGCGATCCCGTGCTCCTGCACCTCGAGCCAGTAATTCCCCGCGCCGAAGGTGCGGGCGTGCCACTCGGCCGACTCGCGCGCCTTGTCGTAGGCGCCCGCACGGAGCCACAGCGCCACCTCGCCGGTGAGGCACGCCGAGAGGCAGACCAGGCCCCCCGCGTGCCGCTCCAGGACCTCGCGGTCCACACGCGGTTTGCGGTAGAAGCCCTCGGTGTACCCGATGGAGGTCAGCTTGACGAGGTTGCGGTAGCCCTCACGGTCCTTGGCGAGGAGGACGAGGTGCGCGTAGTGTCCCGGGGCGTCCGCGGGGCGCTCGCGGGCTTGCCGGGGACCGAAGGCGACGTACGCCTCGAACCCCAGGATGGGCCGGATGCTGGCGTGCCGGGCCTCGCTGTGGAACGTCCACGCGCCAAAGAGGTTGCCGTGGTCGGTGACCGCGACGCTGTCCATCCCGAGCTCCTTGACCCGCGCCACCAGGTCGGGGATCCGGTTGGCGCCGTCGAGGAGCGAGTATTCGGAGTGGGTGTGGAGATGGACGAAGGCCATGCAACCGGGCAAGCTAGCCGTGCCCCGGGGGGCTGTCAAAGACGGTGAGCGGCGTCCTTGACACGCCGCGGCGGCGCCGCGACCCTTGGCCATCATGACCCGACTCCCGGTTCGTCTCCCCGGTCGGGACGGCTCGGCGTGCGCGCTGGCCGCCGCCCTGGCCATGGCCCTCGCGGCATGCAGCGACAGCACCGGCCCCTCCGGCGGAGCGGTGGCCGATGTGACGCTCGGCGCCGCGCAGTTCCAGCTCTACACGGGGAGCTCGGTCCCCGGCGCCTTCCACTTCCCGGCGGCGGGCGCGGCGGGTGCGCAGTACCTCGTCGTCGCGCAGTTCGCGACGCCCACGCCCGACGTGAGCAGCGCGTTCAACCTGGTGGGCAGCGTGGCGGCGCCGCTGGCCGCCGCGGCGGTGCAGCCGCGACTCGCGGCGGAGTCCCCGGCGCAACGATTCCACGACAATCTGCGTCGCACCGAGGCGCAGCTCGTGGCGTCGTCCCGCGCCGCGGAAGGGCGCCGGCCCCTGGCCGCCGCGGCCGTGCAGGCGGCGCCGGCGACCATCACCCCCCCGGT
Source organism: Gemmatimonadales bacterium (assembly GCA_017881505.1). Lineage (GTDB taxonomy): Bacteria > Gemmatimonadota > Gemmatimonadetes > Gemmatimonadales > JACORV01 > JADGQW01. The sequence goes on along the minus strand of JADGQW010000129.1, from coordinate 5,426 downwards.
GGTGGGCACCAAGCGCACCTTCAAGGTCTGCGGGAACCTCGACTGCACCTCGCTCAGCAACGTCCTCGCGACGGCGAAGGTCGTCGGCGCCCACGCGGCGCTCTACCTCGACGACACGCTCCCGGCGGGCGGGTTCACCGTGAGCGACCTGCAGCAGCTGGCGGCGCAGTTCGACTCCGACCTGTACGGGATCGATCACACGGCGTTCGGCGCCGAGTCGGACGTGGACAGCAACGGCGTGGTGATCATCCTCCTGACGCCCAAGGTCAACGCGCTCGTCTCGAAGGCCGCCTGCACTACCTCGTTCGTCACCGGCTTCTTCTACGGCGCCGACCTGGAGCCGTCGGTGCGGGCGCAGTACAACGCCGGCGAGGTGTTCTATGGGTTCGTGCCGGACCCCGCCGGCACGGTGGCGTGCGCCTACAGCGTCGCGGCGGTGCGGCGGATGGTGGCCGTCACGTTCATCCACGAGTTCCAGCACATGATCTCGTTCAACCAGCACGCGCTGGTGCGGAACGGGGACACCGAGGTGCTGTGGCTCAACGAGGCGCTCTCCCACCTGGCGGAGGAGCTCGGGGGCCGGCACTACGACAGCCTGGGGATCGACTCGACGGCCTCGCAGTTCAAGATCGGCGACCTGTACAACGCGTACCAGTTCCTCGCGAACCCGTCCGGGGTCGCGATGGTCACGGACGTGGGGCCGGGCGACCTCGCGCAGCGCGGGGGCGCGTGGCTCTTCGTCCGCTACCTGGTGGACCGCTTCGGCGCGGGCATCCCGCACGCGCTCGTGAACACGGCGGCGCTGGGAGGCGCGAACATCGCCGCGGCGACGGCCACGGGCTTCCCGACGCTGCTGGGCCGGTGGGCGCTCGCCGTGTACACGTCGGACCTCCCCGGCTTCACGCCGCCCGCGGAGCTGCGCTACGAGACGTGGCAGTTCCGCACCACCTTCGCGAGCCTCAACAGCCAGTATTCCACGGACTTCCCGTCCCCCTTCCCGCTCGCGCCCGTCGCGGCGACGGGAAGCACGGTGTCGCTCGCCGGGACGCTGCGGTCGGGGAGCGCGAGCTACGCGGTCGTGACGCAGCAGGCGAACGCGGCGGGGTTCGCCCTCGCGTTCCGGCCGGGCGGCGCGTCGTTCCCCGCGGCCGCGGGCGCGCAGCTCGCGGTCGTCCGGCTGCGGTAGCGCGCGGGCCCGGACGATGATGCGACCTCTCACCGCACTGCTGCTCCCCGGCCTCCTCCTCGCCGGGGCCCGCGGGGTCCGGGCGCAGGGCACCACGGGCGGGGTGCTGCTCGAGATCCCCGCGACGGCGCGCTCGATGGCGATGGGGGGCGCCTCGGCGGCGCTCCTCGGCGACGCGGGCTCGGTGTTCGGGAACCCGGCGGGGCTCGCGCCGATCAAGGGGACCGCCCTCTCGGTGAGCTACGAGCGGTACCTGGTGGACAGTTGGCTCGCGAGCGCGGCGCTCGCGGTGCGGATCAACAAGTTCGACCTCGGCTTCGGCATCCACATCCTCGACTTCGGGAGCGACACCGCCTACGTCCCCGACCCCGCCTTCGGCGGCGACCGGGGGTTGCCGACGGGTACCACCATCGGCGCCTACGACGCCCTCGGCGTCGGCACGCTCACCTACCGGCGCGGACTCCTCTCGGCCGGCGTGAGCTTCAAGGCGCTGCGGGAGCACATCGGCATGGGCGGCTCCCCCTCCGACAACGCCACGGCGTTCGGCGCGGACGTGGGGATCGCCGCGGCGTTCTTCGACATCGCGGCGCTGGGCGTGGTGGTGCAGAACCTCGGGAGCCCCGTGCACGGCGGGACGTCGGCGCGCGCGCCGCTCCCCCACGCGACCCGGGTGGGCTTCACGATCAACTTCGTCGACCCGCAGGGCACGGCGCGCCTCCTCACCACGACGGAATGGGTGGGACCCTCGTCCGGCGGCAACTACTGGATCTTCGGGTTCGAGGGGGGCGTGGTGAGTGGCGGCGTGGGGCTCCTCGGACGGCTTGGGATCCTCACCGGGCGGGGCGGCGGCGCCCTGCGCTCGCCGGTGTTCGGCGGGGGCCTGATCCTCCACAGCCTGCGGCTCGACTACGCCTACCAGGGCGTGGACGTGCTCGGGAACGGGCTGCACAAGATGACGGTGGGATGGGTGTGGTGAAGCGGCGGGTCACGTTCCGGGCGGTGCGACGGGCCGTGACGATCCTGCTCGGCCTCGTGGTGTTCGCGGCGGCCGCCGCGTGGTACGTGAGCGACGACGTGCGCTACGTCGTGCGCGCGGGCTGGGAGGAGGCGCGCATCCTCCTCCGGCGGAAGCCCATCGCGCGCCTGGTGGCGGACAGCGCGACGGACGGCGTGACGCGCGCGAAGCTGCAACTCGTCCTGGCCGCGCGCGGCTACGCCGCCGACTCGCTGGGTCTCAAAGCGGGCGCGACGTTCACCACCTTCGCCCGGGTGGACCGCGACACGCTGGTCGTCGTGCTCAGCGCGAGCCGCTACGACCGGCTGGCCGAATATCTGTGGAGCTACCCCGTCGTGGGGCAGGTGCCGTACAAGGGGTTCTTCAGCCTCGCGAAGGCCACCGAGGAAGCGCGGCGGCTCGAGCACATCGGGATGGACACGTACCTCCGCCCCTCGTCGGCGTTCTCGACGCTCGGCTGGTTCAACGATCCCCTCCTCTCGACGGTGCTGAAGGACGACTCCGTCGAGCTGGCGGCGACGGTGATCCACGAGATCCTGCACAACACGGTGTGGGTGCCGGGCTCGGTGGCGTTCAACGAGTCGTTCGCGAACTTCGTGGGGTACCGGGGGGCGGAGGCGTTCTTCCGGTCGCGGGGCGAGCGCCGCAATGCCGAGCGCGCCCTCGCGCGGTGGCGGGACGAGCTGCGTCTCGGCCGCTTCTACGCCGACCTCGCCGCCCGGCTCGACGCGCTCTACGCCCCGGGGATCGCGGGACCGTCGCTGCGGGAGGAGCGCCAGCGGATCTTCCGCGAGGCGCAGGCCCAGCTCGCGGGGCCGGTGGGGCGGGCGCTCGAGACGGTGAACGGCGCCGCCCTGGCCGAGCGGCCGCTCAACAACGCGTCGGTGCTGGCGCAGCGGCTGTACCTCACGGACCTCGACGCGTTCGACCGCGTGCTCGCACGGCAGAAGGGCGCGGTCCGGGCTGCGGTGGCGGACGTCGCGGCGGCGTCGAAGGGCGGCGGGGATCCGTGGGAGGCGCTGATGGGGGAGCGGGGCCGCTAGCGGTACGGGGGCGGCGCGCTCAGCGGGGCGGGGGAGCCGCGCCGCGCGCCTGCCAGCCGGCGAGGGGCTGCCGGGCGAGGGCGAGGACCTCGGCATCCGCGTCCAGGGTCGCGGGCGGCGTGCGGCGCAGCGCGTCGAGCACCCACGCGCGCTCGTGCTCCAGCGGCTCGATGCCCACCCCCACCACGTCGGCGGGGTCCGCCGCCGTCTCCGGCTCGTAGAGCGCGAAGCCGAAGCCGCTCCGCCAGCGGGCCAGCCGGTCCAGCTGCTTCCCCCACCCTTCGCGACCGTCGTTCACCACCGTCACGATCAGCGGCCGGTCCGCCGGGTCGAGCGCCGCGGCGCCGAGCACGTGCACGCCCAGCGCCGACGCCACCATCGCGGCCAGCGGCTCGTCCCCTTCCGCCGCGCCGGCGACGGCGGCCGGCCGCCACTCCAGCGCCCGCGTGAGCGCGGCGATGCTCCCCACCGCCTGCGCGGCGGCGGCGGCGGGGGGCGTGGCGGCGTCGCCGGCGGTGAGGAGGATGCCGCCGCTCCGCGCGAACCACCGCTCGCGGGCGCTGAACTCTCGCGGGCGCTTCCCGCCGAGCGCGGCGGCGCGCAGCGTGGCCGCGATCTCCCGCTCGGCGTCGCGGCGTGGCACGTCGTGCTCGGTGGACTGCAGCGCGCCCTGGAAGGCCACCTCCGCCGCGTCGTACCGGCCCCCCTCGCGGAGGATGCGTCCCCTCAGCATCAGCGTATCGGTGTGCGGCTCGAGGGCGAAGGCGCGGTCGAGCGCGAGGAGCGCCTCGCTGTGGTGGCCGGCGCGGTACGCGGCGTACCCGTACTCGTGCCACGCCAGCGCGAACGCGTCGTCGGCGGCGATCGACTTCTGGAGCGCCGTCATCCCCTCGACCACCCGCCCCAGCTCGACCAGCGCGGCACCCCGCAGCGCGTGCGGCATCGCCTGGTCGGGGCCCCAGTGCCGCTCCGCCGCTTCGGCGAGCTCCAGCCCGGCCTGGTGTCGCCCCGCGCGCCGGAGCAGCTCGAAGAGCTCGAGCCATCCCGCGTAGAGGTCCGGGTTGCTCCCCAGCGCGCGGCGGTACTCGTCCTCCGCCTCGGCGGCCTTGCCCTCCCGGGCCAGCCAGCGGGGTTTGGCGAGTTCCTGATCTCCCGGGTCGAACCGGAAGACGGCGAACGACGACGTGCTGCGCATGGGAGAGCGGAAGATATCCCCGCCCGGAAAGGCGCGTGAGGGTGCCCCCGCCGGAGGGGGACTACGGGTAGCGGGGCACCCGCTGGACACGGTAGGTTTCTTCGCACTGCATCGGACGCACCCTTCCACGGATGAAGGCATGGACACCACACTCGCCACGTGGGTCACCCAGGAGCATCAGCGGCTCCTCGCCGACCTCAATGTCTGGCTCCGCATCCCCAGCATCAGCACCCAGCCCGCGCACAAGGACGATTGCCGCCGTGCGCACCACTGGATCGCGGACCGCCTCGCGCGCCTCGGCTTCAAGAACGAGACCATCGAGACCGACGGGCACCCGATGCTCTGGGCCGTCGGCCCCGAGGTCCGCGGCGCGCCGACCGTGCTCTGCTACGGGCACTACGACGTCCAGCCGCCGGACCCGCTCGGCGACTGGGTGACGCCACCCTTCGAGCCCACCGTCCGCGACGGCAAGCTCTACGCCCGCGGCACCGCGGACGACAAGGGCCAGGTCTTCTGCGTCGTCTCGGCGGTCGAGGCGCTGCTCCGGACCCGGGGCCGGCTGCCGGTGAACATCCGGTTCCTGATCGAGGGCGAGGAGGAGGTCGGCTCCAGCGGCCTCACGAAGTTCCTCACGGCCGAGCCCGATCGCACCAAGGCCGACGCGGTGCTGGTGCCCGACGTCAACATGGTGGCGCCCGGCTGGCCGAGCGTGGACGCGGGGCTGCGCGGCCTCGTGCAGGCGGAGATCCGCGTGCGCACGCTGGAGAAGGACCTCCACAGCGGCCTGTACGGGGGCGCGGCGCCGAACGCCATCGAGACGCTGTGGCACCTCCTCGAGAAGCTCAAGACGTCGGACGGGAAGATCCACATCCCCGGCCTGTACACGCGGGTGAAGAAGCCCACGGCGAAGGAGCTCAAGGCCTGGAAGGCGCTCCCCATCCGCGAGAACGCGTTCCGCAAGGAAGCGGGCGCGAAGGCGCTCACCGG
>JADGQW010000128.1 GCA_017881505.1 Gemmatimonadales bacterium | reverse complement strand
AGCCGCGCGTTGCGGCGCGCCATCATCGGCGGCGTCTTCCTCCTCGTGCTCGTGTGGGGGGCCAACGCCTTCCTCGTCGCCCGGCCCTCCGCCGCCGCCCTCGCCGCGGAGCCCGCCTTCGCGGGGATCGACCTGCGGGCCCACCTCCACTACTTCCTCGACCCCACGACCCTGGTGCTCGACCTCCGCACCACGGGTCCCGCGCCCGAGGACGCCTTCCGCGCCCTCGTGGCGGTGGCGGGCGCGCTCCACGCGGCGGGCCGCGACTTCGAGCGCGTCCTCCTGACGCACCGCGGGGACGCGGTCTACCTCCTCACCGGCGCCGACTTCGCGCGCTTCGGCGACGCCGTGGTCGCCGGCAGGAGCACCGTGGAGATCGCGCGCGGCGTGCCGCCGCGGCTCCGGGGCCCCGCCGGGAGCGGGGCCGTCGGCCTCTGGGCGCCCGCTCCGGCGCCCGTCCTCGGATTACTCGCCTCTGCGGCCCCGAGCGTGGCGCTGCGGTGGGCGGCGGGGGGCCGCTAGGCGCCGCCGCCTTCTGTTCGCTTGACCGGGCCTCGCCTCGCGCCATAGGTTGCCCCTCATGGCCGACCAGGCCCGCAGACCCCCGCGCAATCGGCCCTCCGGGCCCACCACGCCGCCGCACCTCGCCGACGAACTCGAGGTCTATTTCAACGAGTACGTCCGCGGCTCGCCCGTCGGCTTCGTCTCCACCTTCAAGTGGCGGCCCCCCACCGACATCTACGAGACCGAGGACGCCTTCGTCGTCGTGATGGACATCGCCGGCGTCGAGCCCGACGGCTTCACCGTCACCTTCGACGCCGGCGTCCTCATCATCGCCGGCGAACGGGTCGAGCAGGCCAGCGGCCGCCGCGAGTATCACGCGATGGAGGTCAAGGTCGGTCCCTTCGAGCGCCGCTTCCGCTTCGCCAAGCGCGTGGACCCCGGCTCCCTCAAGGCGACATACGAACTCGGATTTCTCGAGATCCGCCTGGCGAAGGTCCCCGAGAAGCCGAAGGCGGTCCACGTGGACGTGGAGTCCCGGTGAGCCGCGGCGAAGGGATCCCCTCGCGGGGGGCGTGGCTGGACGACGCCCCGCCGGCGGGCGGCTCCGCTTCCGGGGCCCCGGCTCCGAGCGCGCCGACGGGGTCGGCGGCGCCGCGGCGCTCCCGCACTTCCGCGGAGCTGCCGGCACGCCTCCCGGTGCTGCCGCTCGCGCAGGTGGTGGTCTTCCCGCACGTGGTGGTGCCCGTCCTCATCGCGAGCGAGCAGCTGATCGAGGCGGTGGACCGCGCGGTGGAGACCCACAAGCGGGTCCTGCTTGGCATCGTGCGGCTGGCGGCGGGCTCCGACCATCCGCCGGGGGTGCTCGACGATGTGCCGCCGGAGATGCTGCACGACGTGGCGACCCTCGGCACCGTGTCGCGGCTCCTCAAGATCGGCGACGGGACGCTGCGGCTCCTGGTGCAGGGGAACGCGCGGGTGCGGCTCACGGACGTGGCGGCCGGCGGCGACGGGCTGAGCGCGGCGTACGCGGCGATCGAGGAGAGCGTCTCCGATCCGCTCCGTACCGAGGCGCTGCGGCGGCAGGTGCTGGAGAAGATGCTGCGCATCATCGAGCTGGCGCCGCAGCTCGCGGGGGAGATGCGGGAGGTGCTGGAGGGGATCACCGACGCGGGGAAGCTCGCCGACTTCTGCGCGGCCAACCTATCCATCGACACGGCGGTGAAGGCGCAGCTCCTCGGCACCGGCGACGTCACGGCGCGGCTCGACCGGCTGACGGGGCTCCTCGACCAGGAGATCCAGGTCCTGGAGGTGGGCTCGCAGATCTCGGAGAAGCTCAAGAGCCGCCTCGACGAGCGCCAGCGGGAGTATGTGCTCCGCGAGCAGCTGAAGGTGATCCGCGAGGAGCTGGGGGAAGGGGACGAGGGGGGCGACGACCCCGAGGGCCTCAAGGCGAAGCTGGAGGCGGCGCACCCGAGCGAGGAGGCGCTGAAGGCGGGGCGGCGCGAGCTGGCGCGGCTGGCGCGGATGTCGCCGCAGTCGGCGGAGTACCAGGTGGCGCGGACCTACGTGGAGCTCCTGACGGGGCTGCCGTGGCAGGCGGCGTCGGAGGACCGGCTCGACGTGGCGAATGCGCGCGCGATCCTCGACCGCGACCACTTCGACCTCGACAAGGTGAAGGACCGGATCATCGAGTACCTCGCGGTCCGGCAGCTCAATCCCGGCGCGCGCGGGAGCATCCTCTGCTTCGTCGGGCCGCCCGGGGTGGGGAAGACGTCGCTGGGGCAGAGCATCGCCGAGGCGCTGGGGCGGAAGTTCGTGCGGATGGCGCTGGGGGGCGTGCGGGACGAGGCGGAGATCCGCGGCCACCGGCGGACGTACGTGGGCGCGCTGCCGGGGCGCATCATCCAGCTCATCGAGAAGGCGGGGACGCGCAATCCCCTCTTCATGCTCGACGAGGTGGACAAGCTCGGCGCCGACTTCCGCGGGGATCCCACCTCGGCGCTCCTCGAGGTGCTCGACCCGGCACAGAACCACACCTTCGTGGACCACTACGTCGAGGTGCCCTTCGATCTCACGGGCGTCATGTTCATCACCACCGCCAACACCCTCGCCACGGTGCCCTCGCCCCTCATCGACCGGATGGAGGTGCTGGAGCTGCCGGGGTACTCGCCGCGCGAGAAGCTGCAGATCGCGAAGCGGTACCTGGTGCCGCGGCAGCTCAAGGAGACGGGGCTGGACGGGCGGGGCATCGTCTTCGGAGAGAAGGCGCTCGACACGCTGATCGGGCAGTACACGCGGGAGGCGGGCGTCCGCCAGGCGGAGCGGGAGATCCAGCACGTGCTCCGGCACATCGCGGTGGACGTGGTGGCTGGGCGCGCGGCGGTGGCGCGGGTGACGCCGGCGACGGTGCGACGGTGCCTCGGTGCGCCGCGAGTCCTCCCGGAGGTGGCGGGGCGCACCGACGAGATCGGCGTCGCGACGGGCCTCGTCTGGACGCCGGTCGGGGGCGATATCGTGTTCATCGAGGCGCTCAAGCTGCCGGGGAGCGGGGAGATCCTCCTCACCGGGCAGCTGGGCGACGTGATGAAGGAGTCGGCGCAGGCGGCGTGGACCTTCGTGCGGGCGCGCCACGAGGCGCTGGGGGTGCCCCTCACGGCGTTCAAGGACCACGACGTGCACCTCCACGTGCCGGCGGGGGCGGTGCCGAAGGACGGCCCCTCGGCCGGGGTCGCGATGGCCCTGGCGCTCGCCTCCCTCTTCTCGGGGCGTGCGGTGCGGCACGACGTGGCGGCCACGGGGGAGATCACGCTGCGCGGCCACGTCTTGCCGGTGGGGGGCATCAAGGAGAAGTTGATTGCGGCGGCACGCGCCGGGCTCCGGCTGGTGATGGTGCCCGAGCGGAACGCCGCCGACGTGGCGGAGGTCCCCGAGGAGGTCACGCGCGTGCTGGAGATCCGGCCGGTCAGGACGGTGGACGAGGTGCTCGCGGCGGCCCTGCTCCCGAAGGGGACGCCGGCGTGAGCGGCCAGCTGGACTTCACCGACGACCTGGTCGCGCGGATCCGGTCCCGGGCGGTAGGCTACGACGAGCGGGCCTTCCTCTTCGTGCTCGCGGCGCTCGAGTATGAGCAGTCGCGCCTCCCCGAGCGGCGGCACATCTCGGGCGAGGAGCTGAGCCACGCCTGCCGCGACTACGCGCTGCAGCAGTACGGCCTGCTGGCCCGCACGGTGCTCGAGCACTGGGGGATCCGCCGCACCGCGGACTTCGGCGCGATCGTCTACGCGCTGATCGACGCCGGGCTCCTGGTCCGCCGGGACGACGACCGCGAGGAGGACTTCCACGACGTCTTCACCTTCGGCGACGCGTTCGAGGCGGGCTATCCGTGGAACGCGTGGCGGGGGGATCTGCAGGAGGTGTAGGGGTCCCGGGGTCGGGAGGTGGCCAGATGGGCGACCTGGAATTGCCGCCGTGCCAGAAGTGCTCGAAGGGCGTGCTGATCCCGCTGTCGGACTACGGCCGTGACGGAGCGCCGATCACGTACAAGGCCTGGGTCTGCACGAATCCGGAGTGCGGCTTCAACATCCGGATCGACAACGGGGAGATCTCCTTCGGCCGCGCCATCGGCCAGTCGTACAAGTAGCCCCTGCGCGCGCGGCCCCCTGCCGTCGCGGGCCTGTTCTACCCGGGCGGGCCCGAGGAACTCCGCCACACGGTCGACGAGCTGATCCGCGCGGCGGCGGCGCCGAGCGCGCGCGCCGTCGCGGCGATCGCGCCGCACGCCGGCTATCCCTACTCGGGGCGCACCGCGGGCCAGGTCTTCGCGCGCCTCGACGTGCCGGGGGCGGTGGTGCTCCTGGCCCCCAACCACACCGGCCTCGGCCGCGCGCGGAGCGGGGGCAGCGTGTACGCCCGCGGCGCCCTGCGCACGCCGGTCGGGGACGTGCCGGTCCACGAGGGCCTGGCGGCCGCGCTCCTCGCGGCGTGCGACCTCCTCGAGGACGATCCCCTCGCGCACGAGCGGGAGCACGCGGTGGAGGTCCAGCTCCCCTTCCTCCTCGCGCGCAATCCAGCCGTCACGGTGGTGCCGGTGGTGCTCAGCTGGGGCGACTGGTCGCGGACCGCGCGGCTGGGCGCGGCGCTCGCGGAAGTGGTGCGCGGCTTCGCCGAGCCGGTGCTCCTGGTGGCCAGCTCGGACATGAACCACTACGAGAGCGCCGCGGTGAACGCCGCGAAGGACGCGTTCGCGCTCGCGGCGGTGGAGCGGCTCGACGGCGAGGGGCTCCTGGCGGTGACGGCGGAGCACCACGTGTCCATGTGCGGCCGGGTCCCCGCCGCGGCGGTGCTGCACGCCGCCCGGCTCCTCGGCGCCACCGCCGCGGAAGTGGTGCACCGGAGCCATTCGGGAGAGGTCACCGGCGAGGATGACCGGGTCGTGAGCTACGCGGGAGTGATCGTCCGATGAGCGTCGTGCCTGTCCTGTCCGCCGCCGAGGCGGCCACCTGGGACCGTGTGGCCCGCGAGGACTTCGCGATCCCTTCGCGCGTCCTCATGGAGTCGGCGGGCCGCGCGGTGGCGGCGGCCGTCGCGCGGGAGTTCGCGGCGCGGCTCCCCTCCGGCGTCGCGGTGGTGTGCGGCGCGGGGAACAACGGCGGCGACGGGTTCGTCGCGGCGCGCGCCCTCGCCGCCCTCGGGGTGGGCGTCACCTGCGTCGCCCTCGAGGGGAAGCCGACCCCCGACAACGCCGCCAACCGCGCGCTCGCGGAGACGGGCGGGTGCCGGGTCGTGGGCCTCGAGGACGCGTGGGGCCCGTGCGGGCTGGTGGTGGACGCCCTCCTCGGCACGGGCGCCGAGGGGCCGCCGCGCGGCGCGGCGGCGTCGGCCATCGAGCAGGTCATGCGTCTCGGCGTCCCGGTGGCCGCGGTGGACGGCCCGACGGGCCTCGACCTCAGTGACGGCACCGTCTCGGCGCCGTGCGTGCGCGCCGACCTCACCGTCACCTTCGGCGGCTTCCGGCGGGGCCACCTCCTCCAGCGCTCCGTGTGCGGCGACATCGTCGTGATGGAGATCGGCTTCCCGCCCCCCGACCCGCGCTGGCCGGGCGTCGTGACGGACCACTGGCTCGGCGAGGTGTTGCCGCCCTTCCGCGCCGAGATGCACAAGGGGGACCGGGGACGGATCGCGATCGTCGGGGGCAGCGAGGGGATGGCCGGCGCGGTGATCTTCGCCGCGAAGGCGGCCGCGCGCTCGGGGGCGGGGCTGGTGAAGATCTGCGCGTCGGAGCCGACGGTGCGCGCCGCGCAGGCCCAGGCCCCCGACATCATGTGCGTGCCCACCGCCCTCGGGCCCGAGCTCGAGCCGGCGCTCGCCGAGGCGCTCGCCTGGGCCGACGCCGTGGTGATCGGCCCCGGGCTCGGCCGCGGCCCCTCGCGCGACGCGTTCACGCGGGCCGTGCTCGGCGCGGCGCAGGGGAGCGTGCTCCTCGACGCCGACGGGCTCCACGCCTTCCGGGGCGCCGTGGAGGAGCTGCGCGCGCTCCTCGCGGGGCGCATCGCGCTGCTGACGCCGCACCGGGGGGAGTTCGGCGCGCTCTTCCCCGATCTCGCCGAGCGGACGCGGAAGGACCCCTTCGGGGCGGCGCAGGAAGCCGCGGAGCGGCTGGGCCAGGCGCTCCTCCTTAAGGGCGTGCCGACGGTGGCCGCGGCGCCGCGGCTGCCGCTCCTCATCTCCGCCGCGGGCAACCCCGGCCTCTCCACGGGTGGCACCGGTGACGTCCTCTCGGGGATGGCGGCCGCGTGGCTGGCGCGCGGCGCGCCTGGTCAGACGGCGGGGGCTGCGGCGGCCCACGTGCACGGACGCACCGCGGAGGACGTGGCGCAGCACCGCTCGGTCCGCTCGCTCCGCCCCGACGACCTCCTCGGCGTCCTCTCGCCCCTCTGGCGCTCGCTCGAGGAGCGCGCGCCGGTGTGCGATCCGCCGCTGGTCCTCCGGCTCGAAGCACCGACCATCCACTAGTGCGCGCCGCCGTCCTCCTCGCCGCCCTCGCCGCCGCCGGCGGGAGCGGCGTGGCCCCCCTCGGCGCGCAGGGCGCCCCCAGCCGCCTCTGGCGCACCGACGAGCGGATGGTCCTCACCGATCTGACGCGGGTGAGCGCCGTCGCGGCCACCCAGTCGTACGTCTTCGCCGCCACCCCCGACGCGCTGGTCGTGTACGACCTCGCCTTCGGCACGCTGCGCGAGATCCTGGGGCGCGCCGACGGATTCCCCGGCGGCTTCGTCACCGCGATGGTCGCCGACCCCTCGGACGACACGGCGTGGCTCGCGGGGAACGGAGGCTGGGCCGCGTACCATCCCTTCGGCCGGCGCTGGGACGGCGGGTCGCTCCCGGGCGTCGCCGACGTCGTGGCGCTCGACCGTGAGGACCCGTCGCGGGGCGCGTACTTCCACACACTGGCGGGGTGGTACTTCGTCGCCAAGAACGGGATCGTCGCCGAGGCCGTGCCGGCGGGACCGCCGCCGGGGCGGCGCATCGCGCCTCTCACGCAGCGCGATCTCCTCGCCGCGGCGCCGGGCCTCGATGCCGTGCGGCTCACGATCGAGCGCGACGACCAGCTCCGGATGACGCCGATGACCTCGGCCGCCCTCGCGTCCCTCGGGGGCACGATGTACGTCGGGACGGCGGGGAACGGCGTGTGGAAGGTCGAGCTGGTGTCCTACCGGACGGAGCGGCTCCCCTCCGGGCTCCTCGGCACGGCGACGGGCGCGATCGCGGTGGAGCGGGGCCGCGTGTGCGCCGCCGCCGACCTCCGCGCCGCGTCGGCGCAGCGCGGCCTCGCCTGCTTCCGTCCCGACCTGTCGGAGTTCGAGTACCTGCGCGGCGGCCTCGCCGGCCTCCCCGGCACGCAGGTCCGGCGGCTCCTCCTGACGCGCGGCGCGGTGTGGGCCGCGACCAATGCGGGCGCGCTCCGGGTCGCGCGCGAGGGTGGCGCCGCGCGCGTGTACGTCGAGCGCGACGGCCTCCGCTCCGCCGACGTGCGCGCCCTCGCCCGCGCGCCCGACGGCGTCTGGGTCGGCACGGCCCTCGGCGTGTCGGTGGCCGCGGACGACGGGGGGCAGGGACCGGCGCAGCCCGTGGCCCCGATCGACCCCGGCGTCCTCGCCCTCGCCGTCACCGACGACACGTTGTGGATCGGGTCCCCCGTCGGGCTCCTCGCGCTCTTGCCGGGGACTACGACGCCCGTCGTGGTCGAGCCGGACGCGCCGGTCTTCCGCCAGCCCGTGGTCGCGCTGGCGGTACGGGGGGACACCATCCTTGCGGCGATGCCGACGCGGCTCGCGCTGCGCGCCGGGGGCACCTGGCGCATCGTGGACCCGCCGGGGACGCCCATCGGACAGTTCACCGCCGCGGCCGCCGACCGTGCGGGGTTCTGGCTCGGTGGTACGCAGGGCCTCGCCTACTACCAGCCGGACCGCAACGTCTGGCGCGCGCTCACTTCCACGGGGGACCTGCCGCTGCCGGTGAACGACCTCGCGGCGGACGACGAGTACGTGTGGGTCGCGACCCCGGGGGGGGTGGTGCGATTCCTGCGACGGGTCCTGACCCCGTGAGCGGACCTCTCTCGACCCCCCTCGGCCCTGGCCGCGAATTCGACCGCATCCGC
>JADGQW010000022.1 GCA_017881505.1 Gemmatimonadales bacterium | reverse complement strand
CGAAGGTGCTGGTCGCCGTGGCCGGGACCTTCACCTCGTGGAGGCTCGCGAGCGAGGCGTCCACCGCCGCGAAGTTCTTCTGCACGACGGCCTCGCCGCGCTTGCCGAAGGAGTGGCGGATCGCCTCCTTGATGGCCGCGATCGCCTCGTCCTTGGGCAGCACGCCGCTGATGGCGAAGAAGCAGGTCTGCATCACGGTGTTGATGCGCCCGCCGAGGCCCGCCTTCTCCGCGACCGCCACCGCGTCGATCGTGTAGAACCGCAGCTTCTTGGTGATGATCGTCTGCTGGACGCTCTTCGGCAGGTGGGCCCAGATCGCCTCCGGGCCGTACGGCGCGTTGAGCAGGAAGGTCGCGCCCGGCTCCGCGGCCTCGAGCATCGAGATCCGCTCGAGGAAGGAGAACTGGTGGCACGCCACGAAGTTGGCGCGGTTCACCAGGTACGTGCTCCGGATCGGCTTCGGGCCGAAGCGCAGGTGCGAGACCGTCAGCGACCCCGACTTCTTCGAGTCGTAGACGAAGTAGCCCTGCGCGTAGTTGTCGGTTCCCTCGCCGATGATCTTGATGGAGTTCTTGTTCGCCCCGACGGTGCCGTCGGCGCCCAGGCCGTAGAACAGCGCGCGCACCGTCTTCGGCGACTCGGTCGAGAACGACGCGTCCACCGGCAGGGAGGTGTGCGTCACGTCGTCGGTGATGCCCACCGTGAAGTGGTTCTTGGGGGCCGGCTTCGCCAGCTCGTCGAGGACCGCCTTCACCATCGCCGGCGTGAACTCCTTCGAGGAGAGGCCGTAGCGGCCGCCGATGAGGCGCGGCATCTGCTTGAAGGGCGCGCCGCCGGTCGCGAACACCTCGCTGATGGCGGTCGTCACGTCGAGGTAGAGGGGCTCCCCCGCGCTCCCCGGCTCCTTGCACCGGTCGAGCACGGCGATCGCCTTCACGCTCGCCGGGAGCGCCGCCACGAACAGCTCGCTGGCGAACGGCCGGTAGAGCCGCACCTTGAGGAGGCCGACCTTCTCCCCCTTCGCGGTGAGGTACTCCACCGCCTCCTCGGCCGCCTCGGCGCCCGAGCCCATCAGGATCACGACGCGCTCCGCGTCGGGCGCGCCGACGTAGTCGAACAGCTTGTACGAGCGGCCCACCTGCGCCGCGAACCGCTCCATCACGTGCGCCACGATCGCCGGCACCGCCTGGTAGTAGCGGTTCACCGTCTCGCGCGCCTGGAAGTAGACGTCGGGGTTCTGGGCCGTCCCGCGCACCACCGGGTGGTCGGGGGAGAGCGCCCGGGCCCGGTGCGCGTGCACCAGCTCGTCGCTCACCAGCGCGCGCAGGTCCTCGGCCGCCAGCTCCTCGATCTTCGCCACCTCGTGCGAGGTGCGGAACCCGTCGAAGAAGTGGAGGAAGGGGAGCCGCGCTTCGAGGGTCGCCGCGTGGGCGATCGCCGCGAAGTCCATCGCCTCCTGCACCGAGCAGGAGCTGAGCATCGCGAAGCCGGTCGCCCGGCAGGCCATCACGTCGCTGTGGTCGCCGAAGATGGACAGCGCCTGCGCCGCCAGCGACCGCGCCGCCACGTGGATCACCGCGGGCGTCAGCTCCCCCGCGATCTTGAACATGTTGGGGATCATCAGGAGCAGGCCCTGGGACGCGGTGAAGGTCGTCCCCAGCGCCCCGCTCTGCAGCGCGCCGTGCAGCGCCCCCGCGGCGCCGCCCTCGCTCTGCATCTCGATCACGCTCGGCACCGTCCCCCAGAGGTTCGGCAGCTTCTCCGACGCCCACTGGTCGGCCCACTCGCCCATGTTCGAGCTGGGGGTGATCGGATAGATCGCGATCACCTCGCTCAGCTGATAGGCGACGCGTGCCGCCGCCTCGTTCCCGTCGATCGTCACCTTCGAACGCGACATCCCAGTCTCCGGTCGTGGTACAGGCGTGGTCCAGGGACGGCCGCAACTGGCCGCCGAGGGCCGGTAGCGCAATTCCCGTTCCGCGCCCCCCATATCCCGGCAGGCGCCCCACGGGCCCCGAAGCGCGCTCCCGTCTGCGCGTAAGTCCCTTGCTGACAAGAGCATGTCCCCACTCGCCGGTGTGCCGCGCGCGGACCCGTTCGCGCTTGCGGGTCCCGCTGCACCGCCCGGACGGGACGAAACGACGGCGGCCGGAGAGAGTTCCCCCCTCCGGCCGCCATCCAGCCGCCCTGCCGGGACGCGCGCCGCGTCAGACCGCCAGCGCGGCCTCCTCGAGCGTCACGGCGATCTCGGGCTTGTGCGAGAGCGTGTGGTGGACCGTGCACGTCTCGGCCGCGCGCACCACCGCGTCGCGGTACCGCTCCGGCATCCCCACGGGCGTCTTCACGCGCACCTCGAACCGGCCGATGCGGTGGGGATCCGGCGCCCCCGCCACGTCGACCGCGACCTCGAGGCCGGTCGGGTCCACGCCGCGCGTCGTCAGGAACTGCCCGACGAAGTAGGCGACGCAGGTCCCGAGCGCCGCCGGTACGAGTTCGAGCGGTCCGGGCGCGGAGTCCTCGCCGCCCCCCTGCCGCGGCTGGTCCACGTGCACCTTGTGGCCGCGGATGTCCGCCGTGAAGCGGACGCCGCCGTCCCACGTAACGTTCACGAGCGGGCGCATCAGTGCCCCTTCGGGGCGACGCCCGCCAGATGGTCGTCCAGCATCTTGCTGAAGTGCTGCGCCGGCGCCGCGCCGAGCACCCCGTCCACCACCTCGCCGCCGCGGAACAGCGCGACGGTGGGGATGGAGCGGATCCCGTACTGCATCGCCGTCTTCTGGTTGTCGTCCACGTTCATCTTGGTCACGGTCACCTTGCCGGCGTACTGCGCGGCCACCTTCTCCAGCACCGGCCCGACCATCCGGCACGGCCCGCACCACGGCGCCCAGAAGTCCACCAGCACCGGCCCCTCCGCCTTCAGGACCTCCTGCTCGAAGGTCGCGTCGGTCACTTCCTTGATGTGCTCAGCCATCAGTTCCCCTTGGCTTCCGCCAGTGCGGGAGCGGCGCGCCGCTCCACGTCCTCCAGCACGCCCCGGAGCAGGGCGCGCACCTGTTCGGCCAGCGGGCGGATGTCGTCCCGGCCCGCGATGCCCAGCTGGGCCACGGGGTCGAGCACCGCCACCACGCTGCGGCCCTCCGTATCGGCCGCGTGCACCACCACGTTGCACGGCAGGAGGAGGCCGATGGCCCGCTCCGCCGTCAGCGCCTGGTGCGCGATCGGGGGATTGCACGCCCCCAGGATCACGTACGGCCGGAACTCCACGTCCAGCTTCTTCTTCATCGTCGCCCGGACGTCGATCTCCGTCAGGACGCCGAAGCCCTTCGCGGCGAGCGCCTCCTTGACCAGGGCGACCGCCGCGTCGTACGCGACGGGCACCTCGGCCTGGAAGCCGTACGCCAGAGCGGGAAGCGTCATCGCCATCCTCCTAGTGCCGCCGCCGCGGCGTCGCGTCCACGTTGCAGTGGCGCAGGCAGTTGAGCATCTGGACCACCCGTTCGTCGGCGATGGAATAGTGCACGTTCACCCCGTCCCGCCGCCCGCGGACGATGCCGGCCGAACGCATCCGGGCCAGCTGCTGCGAGACCGCCGCCTGTGGCGAGCGGAGCGCCCCCTGCAGGTCGCTGACGGTGCGCTCCCCGTCCTCCAGGCACTCCACGATCCGCAGCCGGACCGGGTGGCCGAGGACGCGGATCATCTCCGCGGCGTCGAGCAGCACGCGGGCATCGAGTGGGGCACGGCTCATCGTGATCGCCATACACGAATAGTAATATAGCGATTATGCT
Source organism: Gemmatimonadales bacterium (assembly GCA_017881505.1). Taxonomy (GTDB): domain Bacteria; phylum Gemmatimonadota; class Gemmatimonadetes; order Gemmatimonadales; family JACORV01; genus JADGQW01. The sequence continues at coordinate 20,645 of JADGQW010000022.1, read as the reverse complement.
ATGTCAAGGTGTGGGGGGCGGCGGGCCGGGCGTGGCGCCGGGGCGCCCGGGGGGCGTGCTGGGGCGCTGGCGCGCCGCATCCGGGCGACGCGGGACGTTGACGGCACGCGCCGCGGGGGGCACGATTGAGCGTCCTTCACCCCTGGTGTTTCGCATGAGCTCGCGCGCCCTCGTCCTCGCCCTCCTCGCGGCCGCCGCCGCGGCCGTTCCCCTGCGCGCCCAGCGGGGCCCGGCGCCCGCGCGCGAGCGCTTCTCGCTAGCGCAGGTGCTCTCGGCGCCGTTCGCGTCGGACCTGGCGCCGGGGCCGGACGGGCGGCGCATCGCCTGGATCGGCGCGGTGGACGGGCGCCGCAACGTCTACGTGGCGGAGGCCCCGGCGTGGCAGGCTCGCCAGGTCACGCGCTACGCGACGGACGACGGGCAGGAGCTGAGCGCGCTCGCCTGGATCCCCGATGGGCGCGCGGTGGTGTACGTGCGGGGGGGCGACCGGAGCGCGGCGGGCGAGGTGCCGAACCCGGCGAGCAGTCCGCGCGGCGCCCAGCAGGAACTGTGGCTCGTGCCCTTGGCGGCGGGCGCGCCCCGCCGGCTCGGCGAGGGGAGCGCTCCGGTGCCCTCGCCCACCGGCGAGCGCGTGGCGTTCGTCAACCACGACACGGCGTGGGTAGCGCCCATCGGCGTCCCGGGGCAGGCGCGGATCCTGTTCCGCGCGCGGGGCCGGACGAGCGATCTCGCCTGGTCTCCCGACGGCGTCCGCATCGCGTTCGTGAGCGACCGCGGCGACCACGCGTTCATCGGCATCTACGAGTCCGACCGCGACACGGTCGTCTACCTCGCGCCGAGCATCGACCGGGACGCGCTGCCGCGCTGGTCGCCCGACGGGCGGCAGGTGGCGTTCGTGCGCCTCCAGGGCGGCGGCGGGCCGGCGGCGGCGGGCGCGGCGCAGGTTCCGCCGTGGGCGATCTGGGTCGCCGACGCCGAGACGGGCATGGGCCACGAAGTGTGGCACGCCCCCGCGACGCCCGACGGCGCGTTCGCCGGCGCGGCCGGGGACTGGGGCCTCCTCTGGAGCGCCGACGACCGGCTGGTGTTCGCGAGCGAGATCGGCGGGTGGCTGGGCCTCTCCGCGGTGAGTCCGCAGGGCGGGGAGGCGATCCGCCTCACGCCGCCCGACTGCGAGGTGGAGTCGGCCGCCTTCGAAGCCGACCGTCGCGGCATCCTCTACTCCTCGAACTGCGGCGACACGGAGCGCCGGCACGTCGCGCGCGTGGTGGCGATGGGCGGGACGCCGCAGGCGCTCACGGGCGGCCAGACCATCGACTGGGCGCCGCAGCCCCTCGACGGCGGCGGGTTCGCGTACCTGAGCAGCGACGTGCGGCGCCCCGGCGCGCCGGTGGTCGTCGCGCAGCCCGGCGCGCAGCCGCAGCGGGTCGTCGGCTTCGACCCCTGGCCCGGCTTCCCGGGCGCGCAACTGGTGGAGCCCCAGCTCGTGGCGGTGCGCGCCAGCGACAGCCTCGACGTGCGGATGCAGCTCTTCCTGCCCCCCGGCGCGGCGTCGGGGCGGCGGCCGGCGGTGATCTTCTTCCACGGCGGTCCGTCCCGGCAGATGCTCCTCGGCTGGCACAACATGTACTACTACCACAACGCCTACGCCTTCAATCAGTACCTGGCGAGCCGGGGCTTCGTGGTGCTGTCGGTGAACTACCGGGGCGGGATCGGCTACGGGCGCGCGTACCGCACGGCGGCGCGGCGCGGGATGCGCGGGGCGTCGGAGTACCTCGACGTGCTCGCGGCGGCGGCGTACCTCCGCTCGCGCCCCGACGTGGACAGCGCGCGGATCGGCCTGTGGGGCGGGTCGTATGGCGGCTTCCTCACCGCCCTCGGGCTGGCGCGGAACTCGGACCTGTTCGCGGCGGGATTCGACCTGCACGGCGTGCACGACTGGACGACGGATCGCGGGGTGCCGGTCGGGGCCGCCCGGCCGCAGGCGGCGGACTCCATCGTGGCGCTGTGGCGGTCGTCCTCGCCCGTCGCCGACGTGGACCGGTGGCGCTCCCCCGTCCTCCTCGTCCACGGCGACGACGACCGCAACGTCGCCTTCGCGCAGACGGTAGACCTCGGGCACCAGCTGAAGCGGCGGGGCGTCGAGGTGCACGAGCTCATCTTCCCCGACGAGGTCCACGACTTCCTGCGCCACGCGCACTGGCTGACGGCGCTGACGGCGGGGGCGGACTTCTTCGTCGGGAAGCTGATGGGGACGGGGAACTGACGGGGACCAGATACCAGACGCCAAGACGCCTAGGGGCGTCGAGGCGGCGTGACGCTCAGGCAGTGGCGAAGAGGTCGATCTGCGGCGGGACGAAGGGGAGGCCCATCACCTGGAGGACCGCGTCCACCCACCCCGGCCGGTCCGCGGCATCGAGACGGTGCGCCTTCACGTGGAAGGCGTCGATGAGCGTGTCGAGGACCGCGTCGATCTCGAGCTGGAAGCTCTGGCTGACGTCGCGCGTGCCGTCGAACGAGGGGGCCTGCAGCACCGGGACCTTGAACAGCCCGTCGTAGCTCCCGATCCACCCGCGGACCAGCGCGTCGTACTCCGGCTTCCGGCCCACCCGGTTCACCAGATAGGCGTAGTTGTCGAGCACCGACCGGTCGCAGATGACCGCGTCGTACTGCGCCCGGGCCGTGATCTCATCGGCGATCTGGGTGTGGAGGATCCACGCCTGCGCGTCGAGCGTCGTGTCCTGGTTGATGGGGAGGGGGCAGCGCCGCGCCACCTCCTTCACGATGTCCACGCCGAGGTCGAGGCGCTTGAGCCGGGACGCGAGGTCGAAGCAGAGCGTCGTCTTCCCGACGCCGTGCGTACCGATAAAGGCGATCTTCACCTTGGAGCCCTTCGCCGCCGGTGCGCTCATGCGTCAATCATGTCCCGCTGAAGGTCTGCCCGCCACACCCCCTGGTTCCTGGGCATCTGGCTCCTGGCATCGGTGATCACGTGATCACATACTCCGGCCCGCTCCCGCCCTCGGGGGGCGTGAGGCGCCCGCCCTTCGCCGTGATCGCGCCGCACTGCACGCAGTTCGTGGCGTTCACCACCAGCACCCGCTTCCCCGCCGCGTCCGTCCCCCACTCGTAGACCTCGGCGGGGCACATCCGGATCCACGCCTCCCCCACCTCCTCGGGGACGTCGGTCCTGACGCGCAGGTGATTCGGCTGCGTGTCCCGCGTGCGGTTCCCGCTGGCGTAGACGCTCGAGAGCTTGTCGAAGGTGCGCACCCCGTCGGGCTTGGCGTAGACGCGGCCGCTGGGCGCGACCGCGTGCTCGGCGTCCTCCTCGGCGCCGAAGCGCCAGCCGGGGAAGAGGCCGGCGGTGGCCGTCATCAGCCCCGCCAGCGCGCCGCCGCCGGCGAGGCCGGCGCCGAAGGCCTGGCGGACGTTGCGGACGCGATGGAGATCGCGGCCGATGAAGCTGCGCCGCACCGCCGCGTCGTATCCGTCCAGCGTCCCCGGCGCGCGGAGGTCCCGCCCCGCGACGAGCGCGGCGAAGATCGCCTCCGCCGCGAGGATCCCCGACCACATCGCGTAGTGGATCCCCTTCAACGCGGGCACGTTCACGAACCCCGCCGCGTCCCCCACGAGCAGCGCGCCGGGGACCGCGAGGCGTCGGGGCAGGGCATACCAGCCCCCTTCGGGGATCGTCTTCGCGCCCCAGCCGCGCTCGTGCCGCGTGCCGCCCTCGAGGACCTCGCGTACCAGCGGATGGAGCTTGAACTCCTGGAGGAGGTCGTGGGGCGAGAGGGACGCGTCGGCGTAGTCGAGGCCGACGACGAGGCCGATCGAGACCTGGTGCTCACCCAGCGGATAGAGCCAGGTGCCGCCGAACTCGCGCCACTTCGCCCCGCCGCGCAGGGGCCAGCCGAGGGTGTGGATCACGCGGTCCAGAGGGCGCGCGACCTCCCAGACCTCCTTCACCCCGAGCGAGTAGACCTGCGGGTTCGGCCCGCGCAGGTCGAAGCGCTCCACCAGCGTCTGGGCGAGGTGGCCCGTCACGCCTTCCGCGAGGACGGTGGCCTGCGCGCGCACCTCGACGCCCGGCTCGTGATTGGACAGGGGCGCGCCGTCCCGGTCGAGCCCCTTGTCACCCGTCGCGACGCCGTGCACCGCGCCGTCCTGGACCAAGAGCCGCTGCGCCACGGTCTCGTTCAGCAGCGTCACGCCCAGCGCCTCGGCCCGCTCGCCCATCCAGCGCGCCACCTCGCTCAGCGATGCGGTGAGATTGCCGTGGTTCCGCATCGTGGGGGGCGTGGGGATGCGGACGGAGCCGTCCGCCGTGAGGAAGTAGACCGCCTCCCGTTCCACGCGCGAGCGTACCGGGAGCTCGCTGTCGGGCACGCCGGGGAACAGCGTCCGCAGGGCGATGGGGTCGATCACCGCGCCGGAGACGGCGTGGGCCCCGGGGTACTTCCCCTTCTCGATCACGGCCACGGGCACCTCGCCGAGCCGCTCCCGCACCGCCGGCGCGCCCTCGAGGAGCTGCGCGAGCCGGATGGCGCCCGCCAGGCCCGCGGGGCCCGCGCCCACGAACAGCGCACCGACGTCCACGCGCTCGTCGGGCCCCGCCGCCGGCGCGGCGACGAATTCCTGGGGATCGAGGTGCGGCCGGTACCGGGCCGGGATGCTGCTCACGCCATCCTCCACGCGCGGGGCCTGGGATGCGGGACGGGGGAAAGTAGCGCCGCCACCCGGCCTCCACCAATATTCGGCGGTGACAGACGAGCCTGACGACCGTACGCGAGACGCCCTGGAAGACGGTGCGCGCCACTCCCGCGAAGCCGTCACGCCGGTGGTGCGTACGCCGATGCACCTCGTGCTCTGGCGCCGCCACAAGTGGAAGATCCTCGGATTGCTCTTCCTGCTCCTCACGGAGCTGTGCCTCCTCCTGCTCGGAAGTACCCTCGCCATGGGGCCCGGATGAACGCTCTCCGCATACTCGCACGCGGCTTCCTCGCCGCCGCCGCTTTCCTGTCCGTCCTCGCCGGGCTCGCCCCGGCGCAGCAGGCGTACCGCACGCCGCCGCAGGTGGTGGTGGACATCCTCGACGCGCCGCCGCCCCCCGCCACGCTGATCAGCCCCGACCGCCTCTGGCTCCTCCTGGCCGACCGCGCGGCGATGCCCACCATCGCCGAGATGTCGCAGCCGATGCTGCGTCTCGCCGGCGACCGCATCAATCCGGCGACCAACGGTCCGTTCCGCGCCGTCAACTACACCGGGCTCCGGCTCGAGCAGGTGTCCGACGGCGCGACGCGGGCGATCGCGGTGCCGTCCGGCGCGAAGCTCGGCTATCCGATGTGGTCCCCCGACGGCCGGCTCGTCGCCTTCACCGTGACCGGCGAGGGCGGCATCGCCCTCTGGGTGGCCACCGTCGCCACCGGCCAGGCGTCGGCCCTCACCGGCCCGACGCTGAACGCCACGACGGGCGCGCCCTGCTCGTGGATGCCGGACGCCACCGAGCTCCTCTGCCGGTTCGTGCCGGAGGGGCGCGGCGTGGCGCCCGCCGCGTCCCGCGTGCCACCGGGGCCCCACGTCCAGGTGGCGGAGGGGCGCGCCGCTCCCGCCCCGACGTACGAGGACCTGCTCCAGAACCCCGACGACGAGCGGCTCTTCGACTACTACTTCACGTCGCGGATCGGCCGCGTGAACGTCGCCACCCGCGCCGTCGCGTGGCTGGGCGAGCCCGGCGTCTACGACGGCGTGGACCCCGCGCCCAACGGGCAGTTCCTCCTCGTGGAGCGCCTCCACACGCCCTACTCGTACCACGTGCCCTCGGGGCTCTTCCCGCGCCTGATCGAGGTGTGGGACCGGGACGGCCACGCCGTGCGCCGCATCGCCGATCTCCCCCTCGGGGAACGCATCCCGGTCCGGGGCGTCCGGACGGGGCCGCGCGCCGTGCAGTGGCGTCCCGGCAAGCCGGCGACGCTCGTGTGGGCGGACGCGCTCGACGGCGGCGATCCGCGCCGCCAGGTGCCGCAGCGCGACCGGGTGGTGGCCCTCACCTTCCCGGCGGGCGACACCGCCGAGGTGACGCGCACGGAGTACCGCTTCGCGGGGATGACGTGGGGCGAGGGCCCCGGGCTCGCGCTGGTGAGCGAGGTGGACCGCGCCGCGCGACGCTCGCGGACGTGGATCGTGAACCCCGACCAGGCCGGCGCCCTGCCGCGCAAGCTCTTCGACCGCTCCACCGAGGACGCGTACAGCGACCCCGGCCGCCCGATGATGCGGCCCACGGCGAGCGGCGACGCGGTGCTCCTCCAGTCCGCCGACGGCCGCTCCGTCTATCTGGCGGGCGCCGGCTCCTCGCCGCAGGGGGACCATCCCTTCCTCGACCGCCTCGACCTGCGCACCCTGCAGACCCAGCGCCTCTTCCAGGCGCAGGACCCGTACTACGAGACGGTGCTGGCGGTGCTCGACCCCGCGGCCTCGCGCATCCTCACCAGCCGCGAGTCGCAGGCCGAGCCGGCCAACGTGTTCGTGCGGGACCTCGTCCGCCGGATCGCGCCGCGCCAGCTCACCGACGTCCGCGATCCCGCGCCGCAGCTGCACGGGATGCAGAAGCAGCTGGTGAACGCCCACCGCGCCGACGGCGTCGGGCTCTCCGGCACGCTCTACCTTCCCCCGGGCTACCAGGCCGGGACGCGGCTCCCCCTCATCCTCTGGGTGTATCCCGCGGAGTTCGGCTCGGCCGACGCCGCCAGCCAGGTGCGGGGCTCCCCCAACCGGTTCACCCGCATCGGGGGCGCGTCACAGCTCTTCCTGCTGACCCAGGGGTACGCGGTCCTCGACAATCCGAGCCTCCCCGTCGTCGGCGGCGACACCGCCAACAACGGCTACGTGCGTCAGGTGGTCGCGGGGGCGCGCGCCTGGATCGACCAGATGGCGGAGATGGGCGTCGCCGACCGGACGCGCGTGGGCGTCGGGGGGCACAGCTACGGCGCCTTCACCACGGCGAACCTCCTCGCGCACTCCGACCTGTTCCGCACCGGGATCGCCCGCAGCGGGGCGTACAACCGCACCCTCACCCCGTTCGGGTTCCAGAACGAGGAGCGGAACTACTGGCAGGCGCGGGACGTGTACAACGCGATGTCCCCCTTCGTCTATGCCGACAGCATCAACGAGCCGATCCTCCTCATTCACGGGGAGGCGGACGACAACCAGGGCACCTTCCCGATCCAGTCGGAGCGGATGTTCGCCGCGCTGAAGGGGCTCGGCGCGCGGGCGGAGCTGGTGACCTATCCGTACGAGGCCCACGGCTACGCCGCCCGCGAGACGCTGCTCGACTGCGTCGCGCGGATGATCGACTGGTACGACCGCTACGTGAAGAACGCCGGCACGCCGCAGCCCGCGGCGAGCCACTGACCTCCCACTCCTGAGCGCATGAGCACGAACTCCTTCGGCAGCAAGGCGTCGCTCCAGGTCGGCGACCGCACCTACACCATTTTCCGCCTGAAGGCCCTCGAGGCCGCGGGTGTGGACCTCACGCGCCTTCCCTACTCGCTCCGCGTCCTCCTCGAGAGCCTCCTGCGGCTCGAGGACGGCGCCGCGTACCGGCGGGACGACATCGAGGCGGTCGGCCGCTGGGACCCGAAGGCCGCGCCCTCCCACGAGATCGCGTTCATGCCCGCGCGGGTCCTCCTCCAGGACTTCACGGGCGTCCCGGCGGTGGTGGACCTCGCCTCGATGCGCGATGCCATGCGCGCCCTCGGCGGCGACCCGGCGAGGATCAACCCGCTCCTGCCCGCCGAGCTCGTGATCGACCACTCGGTGCAGGTGGACGCCTACGGCATGGCGGACGCCTTCCGCATCAACGCCGAGATGGAGTTCGAGCGGAACCGCGAGCGCTACGCCTTCCTCCGGTGGGGGCAGACGGCCTTCCGCAACTTCCGCGTGGTGCCCCCGGACACCGGGATCGTGCACCAAGTGAACCTCGAGTATCTGGCGCGCGTCGTCTTCACGACCGAGGACCCCACGCCGCTCGCCTATCCGGACACCCTCATCGGGACCGACTCGCATACCACGATGGTGAACGGGCTCGGCGTCCTCGGCTGGGGCGTCGGCGGGATCGAGGCCGAGGCGGCGATGCTTGGCCAGCCCACCTCGATGCTGGTGCCGCAGGTCGTCGGCTTCCGGCTCACCGGGGAGCTCCCCGAGGGGACGACCGCGACCGACCTGGTCCTCACCGTCACCGAGATGCTGCGGAAGAAGGGCGTGGTCGGGAAGTTCGTGGAGTTCTTCGGCCCCGGTCTCTCGGCGCTGCCGATCGCCGACCGCGCCACCATCGCGAACATGGCCCCCGAGTACGGCGCCACCTGCGGCTTCTTCCCCGTGGACGCCGAGACGCTGCGGTACCTGACGTTCACCGGGCGGCCCGAGTGGCGGGTGCGGCTCGTCGAGGCGTACGCCAAGGAGCAGGGGCTGTTCCACACGCCGGGGAGCCGGGAGCCGGAATTCAGCGACACCCTGGGGCTCGACCTCGCCGCGGTGGAGCCGAGCGTCGCGGGGCCGAAGCGCCCGCAGGACCGCGTCGGGCTCAAGGGGGCGAAGGCGTCCTTCCTCGCCGCCCTCCCGGCGCTGAAGCGGAACACCGAAGGCAAGCCGGAGCGGGTGCCCCTCACGCTGGGGGGCCGCACGGCGGAGCTGACGCACGGCGCCGTGGTCATCGCCGCGATCACCAGCTGCACCAACACGTCGAACCCGTCCGTCATGATCGCGGCGGGCCTCCTCGCCCGGAAGGCGGTCGAGATGGGCCTCCGTTCGCAGCCGTGGGTGAAGACGAGCCTCGCCCCCGGCTCGAAGGTGGTCACCGACTACCTCAAGGCGGCGGGGCTGACGCCTTATCTGGATCAGCTCGGCTTCAACCTCGTCGGCTACGGATGCACCAGCTGCATCGGCAACAGCGGCCCGCTGCCGGAGCCCGTCTCCGCGGCGATCCGCGAGGGGGAGCTGGTCGTGGCGTCGGTGCTGTCCGGGAACCGCAACTTCGAGGGGCGGGTCCAGTCGGAGGTGCGCGCCAACTACCTGATGTCCCCGCCCCTCGTGGTGGCGTACGCGCTCGCGGGGCGGATGGACGCCGACCTGGTGGCGGAGCCCCTCGGCACGAGCGCTGACGGGCACCCGGTCTTCCTCCGCGACATCTGGCCGTCGGCGGCGGAGGTGCGCGCGGTGATGGGGCGCGCGGTGCGCTCCGAGATGTTCGCGCGGGAGTACGGCGACGTGTTCGAGGGGGACGCGCGGTGGAAGGCGCTCCCGGTGCCGGAAGGGGATCGCTACGCGTGGGACGACGCGTCCACGTACATCAAGCGCGCCCCCTTCTTCGACGGCCTCGCGAAGACGCCGCGCGAGGTCACGGACGTGGCGGGCGCGCGGGTGCTCGCGTACCTCGGCGACAGCATCACGACCGACCACATCTCCCCCGCCGGCTCCATCAAGAAGGACGGGCCCGCGGGCCGCTACCTCCAGGAGCGGGGCGTCCACCAGCCCGACTTCAATTCGTACGGATCACGGCGCGGCAACCACGAGGTGATGGTGCGCGGCACCTTCGCCAACGTGCGGATCCGCAACCGCCTCGCCCCCGGCACGGAGGGGGGCGTCACGCGGTACCTCCCGGGGGGCGACGTGCTCTCCATCTACGACGCTGCGGAGCGCTACCGCGCCGCCGGCGTGCCGCTCGTCGTCCTGGCGGGGAAGGAGTACGGCTCCGGCAGCTCGCGCGACTGGGCGGCCAAGGGCCCGCGCCTCCTCGGCGTGCGGGTCGTCATCGCCGAGAGTTACGAGCGCATCCACCGCTCGAACCTGGTGGGGATGGGCATCCTCCCCCTGCAGTTCGAGGCCGGGGCGAGCGCGGAGTCCCTCGGCCTCACGGGCGAGGAGGTCTTCGCGGTGTCGGGGGTGAAGGCGGCGCTCGCGGGGTCGAAGCGCGTGGAGGTGCGGGCGCGGGCGGCGGACGGGTCGGCGAAGAGCTTCGGGGCGCTGGTGCGGATCGATACCCCCCAGGAGGCGGAATACTATCGGCATGGGGGGATCCTGGAGTACGTGCTGAGACAACTGGCACAAGACAGGTGAGAGGGTAAGAGGTCAGAGGTGAGAGGGGACGAGGCACACGGACGCGTGTCTCGAGTCTCGTCTCACCTCTGACCCCTCACCCTCTCACGCCTTCGAGCTTCCTCCCGACGCTGCCACCGGTCCCTTCCCGCTGATGTTGTACCGGTACCCCACGTAGATCAGGATCAGCCCGATCAATTCCGTCACGTAGAGCACTTCGGTGTGCCCGAAGCGCGTCGCCGTGCCGCCGATCCCCGGCAGCAGGGCGCCGATCGCGATGAGCACGTTCCCCACCATCCGGTCGCGCGTGGCCGTCTTGCGGCGGAACCGCCAGGCGGAGAGCGCCGCCCCGCCGACCAGCAGGACGAGCGCGTAGGTGTTGATGAAGGGACTGAAGGCCCGGACCCACGGCCACGCGAACACGCGGCCGGTGAGGTGGTACGGCGTGACGAGGGCGTAGTCCACCGGCGCGAGGAGCGCGAAGACCGACGCCGTCGCGATGGTCAGGAGCAGCGCCGCGGCGAGTCGGTTCGCCGTGCGGCGCTGGAGGAGGAGGTACGCCGTCCCCTGCGCGAGCGGGGCGCCGCCCATCAGCGCGCCGGTGATGTACCACGCACGGAACAGCCCCTCGTGCCAGCCGAAGAGCGTGGTGGACGCCTCGGTGACGGTGCCGGCGCCGTAGACGAGCACGCCGAACGCCCACCAGAGGAGGTGCGGTCCCGTGCGCCGCTCGCGCCACCGCGACCACAGCACGGTGGCGAACGCCGCGGCGATCAGCGTCGTCGCGATGGGGAGGTAGTCCACCAGAGACAGATCGGGGCGCGCGGCCCCGGCCGGGACTCCGGCCAGGACCACGCACGCGCCGGCGAACGCCGCTGCGCTCACCAGCCGAAGCCGACGCCGGCCTGTGCGTATACGCGCCGGCCGTAGGTCAGCGCCGCGCCGCTCGGCTTCGCGTCGGTGAGGTCATCGGCGCCGACGGTGAGCGACAGATCGCGCCCGAGCGCCACCATCGCGTTGGTGTTCAGGCGGGTGAACGCCCCCTGGTACGTCACCACCCCCGCCTGGCTGCGCGCCAGCGGGGTCTGCCCCGTGTAGATCACCTCGCCCCGCACGCTCCAGCTCCCGTTGCCCAGCGTCAGCGCGCCGTTGGCGGTGTGCGCCGCCCGCCCGAGCAGGTCGGTGTTGTTGTCGATGTCCTTCGTGCTGAGCCAGGTGTACGACCCGCTCACCGTCGCCAGGCCACGCGACGCGCTCGCACCCGCCTCCACGCCGCCGGTGCGCGCGTGGCCGATGTTCTGGTAGGTGTAGATGCCGATCCCGGCGCTGTCGCTCGCCAGCGCCGTCTCGATGAAGCCCCTCAGCCGGTTGGTGAACCCCTGGACGAAGACGTGCAGCTGCGGCCGCGACAGCCCCACTTCGGCGCTGCCGTTCCACGACTGCTCGGGCTTGAGGGCGGGATTGCCGTGCACCGCGTAGCCGTACTGCGCCTGGAGGAGATCGAAGTACATCTCGCTGAACGACGGTGCGCGGAAGCCGCGGGCCACTCCCGCCTTGAGGTAGAGGCCGTTCGGCGCGCGGAGCGACGCCCCGAGCCGCGGCGACACGTCGGCGCCCCACAGCTGGCTCTCGGAGACCCGGACGCCGGTGGTGGCGTGCAGGGCGCCGGTGAGCGCCCAATCCGCGGAGGCATACACCGCCCCCGTCGACGCCGAGCGGCTGTAGCCCAGGACGCGGTCGGAGAGGAGCCACTCCCGGTCCACCTTCGCCCCGGCGACCCACGAGCTGCGGCCCAGCGCGCCGTGCTGCACGACTTCGAGGTCGGCGATGCGCTGGCGGTCCCACGAGGCCGGCGCCCCGCCGCGGTCAGCGGTCGGCGAGTCCACGAAGCGGTGATCGAACCAGCTCCCGTGCAGGCGCACGTCCGTCGCGCCCGCGGCGCCGAAGGTGAGCTGGGCCAGCCCGTCGTACTGGACGTTGGTGTTGAAGATGTAGTCGGGGTTCGTCGATGGCGGAATGGGCGGGATCGCGTAGTGCTGGTCCTCGTTCGTCGCCATCACCCTCGCGTCGAGCGCCGCCCCGCCGACGTTCCCGTTCAGGCGTCCCATCCAGTCCCACCGCGCGGCACCGCCCACCGTCCCCGGGAAGGCGCCGGGGACGGCGTCCAGGGTGCGATGGCCACCCTCCAGCGACGCGAAGAACCCACCGACCGGCGCGGCGACGCTGCCCGTCACGTCGAGCTGCCCGAAGCTGCCGGCGGTCGTGGTCAGCTGCGCGCGCGGCAGCACCTGCCGCGCGGTGATGACGTTCACGACGCCGCCCAGCGCGGTGGAGCCGTAGAGCGTGGACTGTGGACCCTCGACGATCTCGATGCGCTGGACCTCGGACGGACTGAGGCGCGAGAGGTCGAACTGGCCGTTGAGCCGGCCCGCCAGCGGCGCCCCGTCGAGCAGCACCAGGACCCGGTCGGAGCCGAGGCCCTGCAGGTAGATCCCGGCGCCCGAGCCCACCACCGCCTCGAGCTGGACGCCCGGCGCGTCCTGCAGGATGGTCGTCAGATCCGTCGCCGCGCGACGCGCGATGTCGCGCCGGTCGAGCACGAGCACCGGTGCGGTGGCGTCCGAGGCGAGCGTGGGCCGGCGCTCCGCCGTCACCACCAGCGGGTCCAGCACTACGACGGGCTTCGCCGCGCTGGTGTCCTGCTGGGCGGCGGCGAGCGCGGGAACGAGCAGGGTGAGCATGGCGAGAAGCGGCAGCGTCCTTCGGGACAGCATCGTCGTGCTCTCCAACTGAGGGGGTGAGTCCGTTGCGTCAGCGCGCCTCCAGGCGGGCGCCATCGTACGGTACCCAGCGTTATTGGAGTGAAGTACTCGGATTTATACGGAAAGGCGAACGGATTCCTACTGAATGCAACTGCATCAGAGGCGGAAGGGTAAACGCATATGCTGGAGAAAGATGCGTGGAAGCCGGTGAGGGGGTGAGAAGCGAGAGGTCAGGGGATACGAGAGACGCGGACCCGTCGCGCGTCTCATCTCACCCCTGACCTCTCGGCCTCTCACGCCTGTTCGCACTTCGCGCCGTTCTCACACGCCAAGCCGCTCACGGCCCAAGGAGATGCCGGTCCTTCTGCGCCGACTTCACGCCGAGCCCGGCGCCGAGGCCCAGGGCGATGGCTGTGCCTCCGCCCACGATCGGGAGGAGCCACACGACGGGGGCCGCGAGCACCACCGCGCCGACGCCGACGACCCACGGCGCCGGCCGGCTGTGGGCCGCCTCCACGAAGCGGAGCCGGGTGCGCACGAAGTTCCGCGTCCAGGAGAATCCGCCGCCGAAGGCGACGACCGCCGCGCCGAGTCCGATGAGTTCGGTGATCATGGTAACCGTACGATACCGACGTGGGGGAAGATTCGCACCGGCCCCTTGCGGCCGTGCCGGTCTACTCCAGCCAGAGGGTCTTCTGCGCCGCGGGCGTGCGGCGCCGCGGCGCCTCGTCGGTTGCGGCGTACCCGAGCGACACGAGCGCGAGGATGGTGTGCGCCGCCGGGAGCCGCACGAGCGCCGCCACGCCCAGGTCCTGCAGGATGCCGCCGGTCCGCACGTAGCTCCCCAGCCCCTCGGCGGTCGCGGCGGTGAGGAGGTTCTGCACCGCCATCCACGCCGAGGCGACGTCCTCCTCCCGCCGCACCGCGTCGTCCGCGAGGGCGCAGAGCACCGCGACGACGGCGGGGGTCTCGCGCGCCTCGCGCCACGTCTTCTCGATCACCTTGGCGGCTTCGGGGGCTGCGGGGTCGGGGAAGCGCGTCGCGCTGTGGGCGCGCCGGAGGTCGGCGAGGCGGTCGCGGCTCGCCCCGGTCAGCACGGCGAAGCGCCACGGCTCGGTGAGCTTGTGGTTCGGCGCCCGCACCGCGGCTTCGAGGAGGCGCTCGACCAGCGCGCGCGGGACCGGGCGGTCCTGGAAGGTGCGGGTCGAGATGCGGCGGGCAATCGCGTCGTAGGCGTCCATAGTCCCCAATCTATGTCCCGGCCTCTTGTCGCGCGCACCGGCGGGCCGTACGCTTCACGCTCCTTTGGCTCCGGCCTCTTCGCAGGCCGAGGGAATCACCCTATGCCCCGTACCGAGTTCATCAGCACCGGGTTCTACGTGCCCGACCGCGTCGTGCGGAACGAGGAGTTCACGCAGTGGATGGACACCTCGGATGAGTGGATCCGCACCCGCACCGGCATCCGCGAGCGCCACTGGGCCGCCGACGACCAGGCGACCAGCGACCTCGCTCTTGAAGCCACGAAGGTGGCTCTCGAGCGCGCAGGGATGAAGGCCTCGGACCTGGACTGCATCGTCTTCGCGACCGTCTCGCCGGACTACATGTTCCCCGGCTCGGGCGTGTACCTCCAGCGGAAGCTCGGCATCGCGAACATCCCCTGCCTCGACGTCCGAGACCAGTGCACCGGGTTCCTCTACGGGCTCTCCGTCGCGGACGCGTGGATCCGGACGGGCCAGTACAAGCGGGTGCTGCTGGTGGGGGCGGAGCTGCAGTCGGTGGGGCTCGACCTCACGACGCGCGGTCGCGACCTGGCCGTGCTCTTCGGCGACGGGGCGGGCGCCGCCATCCTCGGCCCCACGGACGACCCGGGCCGCGGCGTGCTCTCCACGCACCTCTACTCGGACGGCGCGTACGCCGAGCTCCTCTGGTGCAACCTCGGCGGCACGGCGAACCGGCCCCGCCTCTCGGCGGAACAGATCGAGCAGGGACTTCACTGGCCGAAGATGGTCGGGCGGGAGGTCTTCAAGCACGCCTCGACCCGGATGCCGGCCAGCGTGCACGAGGCCCTGAAGGTGAACGGGCTGACCAAGGACCAGATCACGGTACTGATCGCGCACCAGGCGAACCAGCGAATCTCCGAGATGGTGCAGAAGCAGCTGGAGCTGCGCGACGACCAGGTCTACAACAACATCGAGCGCTACGGGAACACCACGGCGGCGTCGATCCCGATCGCGCTGGACGAGTACGTGCAGTCGGGGCGTCTCAAGCGGGGGGACCTGCTGGTGCTGACCGCCTTCGGCTCAGGGTTCACCTGGGGGAGCGCCGCGATCCGCTGGTAGGCGTGTGGCGGACCGGGGCGGGCGCGAACCTGCGCCTGCCGGGGTTCAGTTAGCCGTGTAGGCCAGGGTGATGCGGACGGTCGGAGGGGACCCCGGCCGTCCGCTTGCGTTTGGCGTAGGACCTGGGGCCGGCCCACCCGGCAGGAGGACTCCGGCGGGCACGCGGCTGACCGCCGCATCCGGTTCCGCGATCGGCGCGCGGCTCGAGCTGTATCGCCTGAGCGCCGCCTCGCCCCGCGCCGCGGCCAGAAGGGTGGTCCCCATCGTCAGGGACAGGGCGCTGCTGGAGCCGGGCAGGTCGAGCGTCGCTGACATCGCTCCGAGTTGGGGACCTGGGAGGACGACGGCTGATACCGCGATGGACCCGGAGGACTGCGCGAGGAGCGTCGGCTGGTAGGCTCCCGCCGACACCAACACCAGCAGCACAGCCGGAAGTCCGGTCGTGCGGCAAGCCGACGAGCGGCGCCTGCGCGCCATGCACTCTCCGAAGAGGTGCGCGGCCTCCATAGCCGCCCGGAGCGGCGGCCGAGCCAAGCTCATGCGAATCGAATGCGTGGCGCGAAACTGCAGCGGCGTGCGTGACGCCGCAATCGCACGATGAGGTGTGCGGAAGGGCCGCGCAGGCCCCGCGTCGGTGCTCCGTCCGGCGTGTGCCTCCCCGCGAACCAGCGAGTCGCAGGCGCCTCCGGTCGCCGGCCTCGCGCCAGGGCATGGCGTCGCCACCGTGTATCCCAATGATGGGCTGTGTCTTAGCAGATGCTGCACAGTAGACCGCGCCCGACTCGGGCGCCTCGTAGAGGCAGGAGCTTGGCCGCTTGGAGAAGACGGCCTCGGAAGCGATTTGCGCTCACTTGAGAGCTGTGGCGTTAATTGCACCAGTAGAGGCGTATTGTGCAATACGCAATGAAGTGTTGGAGTCTGCAAGACCTGGTTATGGCGCTACGAATCGAAGCGCCAAGATCATCCTGAAGCGTCTGACGTCTGTCACCAGCACCTCATGGAAACGGAATGTTCCGACAGTGCCGACGAGGCGCAGCAGAATCGATTGGACTTCCTATATTGTGTAGTGGCAATGAATTTGTAAGATATGCGACAACAAATCAAGTAATTACTTTACCGTCAATTTATCGTACAGTGCGGCGACACCATCAGGTGTTGTAGGGGGACTCGCACGGCCCTGTATGGGCCTCCCTACTGGCGCATTTTCATACACTTATCACCTGTCTACGGCATCTGGCACAGCCCTTGCTCCCTCAGGGTCCGGACGCGGCGAGTGATCGCGTTCCACGACATCCCGGGCTGAACCGGACAACGAAGAGGGAGGCACCAATGAAGAAGCTCCTGGCAGTTGCGGCTCTGGCGCTCGTCCTGACGAGCGTCGTTCAGGCGCAAGGCACCCCCGTGTCGGGGACGGTGAGCGCCACGGCGACCGTGCAGACGCCCCTGACGGTTGCAGGCTCGCGCAACCTGGCGTTCGGGAACGTCTTCCCGGGCCTCAACGCGACCATCTTGCCAACCACGGCCTTGAGCGGCAGGTTCACGATTGGTGGACAGGCGAACGCCCAGGTGACGCTCGCGTTCGTGACGCCGACGAATCTGACGAGTGGCGCGAACAACCTCGCCATGGACTTCACGACCGGGAACCAGGCCGCCTTCGCTACGGCCGACTTCCCCGGTTCGGCGACCACGTTCTCCACCGTCACGGGCACCACGACGCGCCTGGAACTCCTCAACGGGACCCTCTTCGTCTACATCGGCGGCATCGTGCAGCCGACGGCGAGTCAGGTTGCTGGCCCGTACACCGGCACGATCACGCTGAACGTGGCGTACACGGGCCTCTAGGTCTCCCAGCCCGGGAGCGCGCGCTCGCGCGCGTGGATGCTGGCGGGCGGGGACCCATCCCGTCCGCCAGCGTCACGTTCCGGGGCAGCGGTGATCCGCCGCGGCGGCGGCGGCAACTGGGAGGCCAGCCATGAATCGAGATATTGCGATAGGCATCGCCCTGGTCGGATGGGTGGTCGGCGGGGTGACTGGCGTTGCGCGCGCCCAGGGGCGGCCGCTCGGTGTCGCGGGGCAGCAGGCCCTGGCCTTCGGTGTGGTCTTCCCCGGGCTCCCGGTCTCCGTCAGCCGCACGGACGCCCTCCGAACCGGCCAGTACCAGATCACGGGCCAGAAGAACTCGAGTGTGCGGATCACGTTCACCCTTCCGGCCGCGATGCAGTCGGGGCCGGCGACGCTCCCGCTCGTCTTCGGCAGCGGCGACGGCGGCTGGTCTCCGCAAGGTGCGATCGCCACCGCTCAGGCGTTCGACCCTCGGGTTCCCCTCGTCACGGCGTTGAGTGGCAACGGACGGCTCTCCATCTACCTCGGGGGCACCGCCGTCCCGCCGCCGCAGCTGGGCGCGGGCACCTACACCGCCACGATCACCCTTACCGTCTGCTACACGGGGGTCACGTGTTGAATCGGCACGTCTTGGGCCTCGCGCGTCGTGGAGCGGCCGTGGCCGGCGCGTTGCTGGTCGTGGTCCCGATCGTGTCGGACGCACTGCTCGTCGCGCCGCAGGCCCTCTTCCTCGGCGACCGCGCGCGCACCGGCCAGCTCTACCTCCGCAACACGGGGACGGCGCCCGAGGAGGCGGCGATCGACTTGCAGTACGGGTACCCGGTAAGCGACTCCGCCGGGAACGTGCAGATCCGCTTGATCGACGCCCCGGGCCCCGACGAGCACCCGGCCACGGAGTGGGTGCGCGCCTTCCCGCGCCGCACCGTGGTCCAGCCGGGCAGCCAGCAGGTCGTCCGGCTGCTCGCGAGCCCACCCGCCGACCTGCCCGACGGCGAGTACTGGTCGAGGATCGTCGTGACCTCGCGCGGCGCAGCGATGCCGCTGGGCGTCGCCGACACCGCTGTCACCGCGTCCATCGCCCTCCAGGTGCGAACGATCCTCGCGCTGATGTACCGCAAGGGGCAGGTCCGCACCGGCGTGGAGCTGAACGACTTCCGGGCAAGCGTGCAGCAGGACTCGCTGATCGTCTGGCTGGCGCTCGCCCGTACGGGGAACGCCGCGTACCTGGGCACCATCGGGGTCGAGATGCGGGAGCCCACCGGCAGGGAGATCGGCAGCTGGGATACGCAGATCGCCATCTACGTCCCGATGCAGCGCCGCTTGGCGTTCCCCCTGCCGAGCCTGCCTGCAGGCACCTACACGGTGGCGCTGAGCATCTCGACGAGGCGCAGCGACCTCGCGTCGTCGGACGTGCTCCGGGCTGACCCGGTCCAGCGCTCGATGGCGGTGGAGACTCACTGAAGGCATGCGCGGCCTGGCGGTGCACCAGCTGCTGGCCGGAGTCGGTCTGGCGCTCTGCCTCGAGGCGGGGGCGCCGGTGGCTGGCCGCGCGCAGTCGGGCTCGGTCCTGGCGACGGCCACCATCAGCACGACAGCCTTGACCGTGCTCGGTGTGGGGGACCTCAGCTTCGGGAACGTGTTGCCGGGCGTGCCCGTGACCGTCAACCCGAAGACGTCGTCGACCACGGGCAAGTTCGAGTTCCACGGCAACAAGAACGCACAGATCAACGTGAGCTTCGCGTTTCCGGCCCAACTCTCGACGGGAATGGGCGGATGGACCATGCCGATCGCCTTCGGAGCGACGTCGGGGTGCGAGAACAACCAGGACAAGCAGAATGCCTGTGCGGTCTATGACCCGAGCACGCCGCTCGTGGTGAGATTGCGCAACCAGAACGCCCCCGGTGACACCTACTTCGTATGGCTCGGGGGGGTGGTCTCGCCGGCGGCGGGGCAACATGCTGGCGTCTACATCGGCACGATCACCGTCACGGCCTACTACACGGGGCTGTAGGTGACGTCGCGCGGCGGCTGGTGCGCGACCCTCCGCGCCGCTGGGTTGGCCATCCTGTGGTCCGGTGCGGTGGCGGAGCCGGCGAGGGCGCAACAGGATCGGCCGGCCCCGCCGCCGCACCCCGCGACTGTGCCCGCGGACTCCGCGTACGCCGAGCTCGCGGTCCAGGTCACGATCGACAACGGCCCGAGCGACGTCATGGTCGGGCTCGTTCGCGATTCCGTCTTGTACCTCCCGCTCCGACCCTTCCTGGCTCTCGTCGGATTGTCCGTCACCGAGTCGGAGCCGGGCGTTCGCCTCGCCGGGGTCCTGGAGCCGACGCGCATCCGGTACATCTTCGACACGGAGCAGGGGCGGGTCGCGCGGGGCGATTCCGCCCTGTCGCTGGCCGCCGGGTCGTTCGTGTGGCGAGCCGGCGAGCTCTTCGTCTCCGCGGACCTGGCGGCGTGGGCGGTCGGCGCGAACGCCTCGGTCTCGTGGACGGACCTGGTGGTGGCGGTGAGCGGCACCGGCAATCTCCCGGTGGTGGTGCGTATGGCGCGGGATGCGAGGCGGGCGGCTCTGCGAGAGCCTCCACCTGCCGTTGCGCCGGTGGCACCGGCCGCTACGGCGCGCTCGATCCTCGACGGCGCGGTGCTCGACTGGTCGCTGATCGGCCCCACCGTGCGCTTCGGTGACGGGGCGGCGCTGCAGCTCGGAGCCGGACTCCAGGTGCTCGGCGGCAGCCTCGAGATCCAGCAGCAGGTCGCGCCGGGAGGGCCGCGCTTCGTGGGCTCACCGCGCGCGTCGTGGACGCAGGCGTGGCCCGCCTCATGGCTGGTGCGGCAACTGCGCCTCGGGGACCTCACCGGGTCCGGCCCCGAGGGGCTCCCGTTGCGCGGGGTGCTGGTCACGAACGCGCCGTTCCTCCGACCGGCCGCGTTCGGCCTCGAAGCGCTCACCGGAAGGCTCCCGGCGGGATGGGAAGCGGAGCTGTACCGCGGGTCGCAACTCATCGGTTACTCGGCAGAGTCTGCGGGGAGGTTCGCACTCGATCTGCCGGTCGCCTACGGGCCCAACCCGATCGACTTGGTGTTCTACGGGACGCACGGCGAGATCCTGCACGCCGGCCGGAGCATCCTGGTGCCCGTCGACCGTCTCCCGGGCGGGAGGTTCGAGTACGCCCTCAGCCGTGGGGCATGCTCGGTGGATTGGTGCGAGCATGCGGGCAATCTCGATCTCCGGTACGGCCTCTCGGAGCGTGTCACGATGGAGGCGGGGGTGGACGTCCTCTCCCGCAGCACGGTCGGGACGACGGCGCACCCCTACGGCCTGGTCAGCGCCGGGCTCCTGCCGGCGCTCGGCGTGACGGCGCAGGTGGTACGGGAGGGGTGGGCGCGAGCCAGGGCCGATTTCGATCCGAGCCCCGATCTTACCGCCGGCGTGGAGTACGTGGCCTTCGCACAGGACACCCAGGCGTTGTACGCGGGGCGGAATCAGGGCCGCAGTCGGGTGGCGCTGGACTTCTTCTGGCGTCCTCCGCTTCCTGGCCGCGCACTGTACTTCCAGGGCGCTTGGCTGCGGACCGCGTTCGACTGGGGACCGCCCACGGCGACGAGC
>JADGQW010000127.1 GCA_017881505.1 Gemmatimonadales bacterium | reverse complement strand
CGCCACCTCAACATGTTCAGCCTGATCGGCATCGGCACCGGTGCGGCGTACGCGTACAGCGTCGTCGCGACCGTCGCGCCGGGGATCTTCCCGGCGTCGTTCCGCGGCGCGGGGGGCGAGCTGCCGGTCTACTTCGAGGCGGCCGCCGTCATCGTCGCGCTCGTGCTCCTCGGCCAGGTGCTGGAGCTCAAGGCCCGCGGCCAGACGAGCTCCGCGATCAAGGCCCTCCTCGGCCTCGCGCCCCGGACTGCGCGCCGCCTCGAGACCGACGGCCGAGAAGTAGACGTGCCCCTCGAGCAGGTGCAGGCTGGCGACCGCTTGCGTGTCCGGCCGGGGGAGAAGGTCCCGGTGGACGGGGTCGTGCTGGAGGGATCGAGCGCCCTGGACGAGTCCATGATCACCGGCGAGGCGATCCCCGTCGCGAAGGGTCCCGGTGACCGGCTGACCGGCGCCACGGTGAACGGCACCGGCTCGCTGGTGATGCGCGCGGACCGCGTCGGGAAGGACAGCTTCCTGGCGCAGATCGTCCAGACGGTGAGCGAGGCCCAGCGCAGCCGCGCGCCCATCCAGCGGCTGGCCGACGTCGTGTCGGGGTACTTCGTCCCGGCCGTGGTGGCCGCCGCCCTCATCACGTTCGCGGTGTGGGGTCTCGCCGGGCCGGCGCCGCGGCTGGCGCACGCGCTGGTCAACGCCGTCGCCGTGCTGATCATCGCCTGCCCGTGCGCGCTGGGCCTCGCGACGCCGATCTCGATCATGGTCGGCGTGGGGCGCGGCGCCACGGCGGGCATCCTCATCCGGAACGCCGAGGCGCTGGAGCGGCTCGAGAAGGTGGACACGCTCGTCGTGGACAAGACGGGCACGCTGACCGAGGGCAAGCCGCGGCTGGCGGCGGTGGTCCCGGCCGCCGGGATGGCCGAGCCGGAGGTGCTGCGGCTGGCCGCAGGGCTGGAGCGCGGGAGCGAGCACCCGCTCGCCGCGGCCATCGTGGCCGGTGCCGAGGAGCGCAAGGTCGCGGTCCCGGAGGCGAAGGACTTCCAGTCGCACACGGGGCAGGGCGTGACGGGCACGGTCGAGGGGAAGCGGGTCGCCCTGGGGAACCGGAAGTTCCTGGAAGAGCAGGGTGCCGATGCCGGCCCGCTTGGCGGGGAAGCCGACCGGCTCGCCGCCGACGGCCAGAGCGTGGTGTTCCTCGCCGTCGACGGCAAAATCGCGGGGCTGCTCGGCGTGGCGGACCCGATCAAGGACTCCACGGCCGAAGCGGTGGCGATGCTGAAGAAGGAGGGCGTCCGCGTCGTGATGCTCACCGGCGACAACAAGACGACCGCGCAGGCCGTCGCCAGCAAGCTGGGCCTCGACGAGGTGATGGCCGAGGTCCTCCCGGCGCAGAAGGCGGACGTGGTGAAGCGGCTGCGGGGAGAGGGCCGGGTAGTGGCCATGGCGGGCGATGGCATCAACGACGCCCCGGCGCTGGCACTCGCCGACATCGGCATCGCGATGGGGACGGGCACCGACGTGGCGATCAAGACGGCGGCGATCACGCTCGTGAAGGGCGACCTGCGGGGCATCGCGCGGGCGCGGCACCTCTCGCGCGGCACGATGCGCAACATCCGCCAGAACCTCTTCTGGGCGTTCGCCTACAACGTGGTGGGCGTGCCGCTCGCGGCAGGCGTGCTGTACCCGTGGTTCGGGCTGCTGCTCAGTCCCGTCATCGCGGCGGCGGCGATGAGCTTCAGTTCGGTCTCGGTCATCAGCAACGCGCTGCGGTTGCGTCGCCTCGGTCTGTGAGCCGGGAGGTCGGCGCGCGCTGCCGCGGGTAGCGGCAGCCGAGGCCTAGCCGGCGACTCGGTCGATGTCCGAGATGCCGCGGATGTCGATGCGCACCACCCCGTCCGGGGACGCGGCGTCGAGGATGCTCCGGAACTTCGCGCCGAACGCCACCTCGTCCGCCTTGTACGACGATCGGACGTGGACGGTCTGCGCCGAGGTCTCGTCGTAGGCGCTGAGGAGGATCAGGAACTCGGCGTCCGAGGCACGGAGCTGCTCGGCCGTCCAGCCGAACAGCGGGCTCGCGATGTCGATCGGGTGGACCACCGTCCACGACAGGGGGAAGAACGCCACCCGGTGCCGCTCCAGCGGCAGCTCGTCGAACTCCCGCTTCCCGTCCGGTCCCCGCCACGACATCGAGACCTTCGCCTCCACCTCCACCAGCTGGCTGCTCCGCGCGTTCGCGAGGCGGAACATGAAGCCGGTGATCCCCTGATAGGGCGCGACGACCGCGAGCCGGCTGAAGATGACCTGCGGGTTCGGCCGGGCGAACCGCGCAAACCCGATCCCCGCCACCACCGCGAAGCCGAGAAGCCCCACCAGCGACTCCACCGCCACCAGGACGTTCGCCGCGAGGCCGTCCGGGCTCACGCGCCCATACCCGATGGTCGCGAGGGTCTGGACGCTGAAGAAGAACGCCTGGGCGAAACGCGCCGCGAGCGTGCCGCCGGCGTCCGGTCCGGCTAGCGCCCCGGGGCCGCACGCCACGTAAGCCGCTGCGAAGACGGAGTTGATCGCGACGTAGCCCGCCGCGGCCAGCGCGAGGAAGCGGGGCCACGTGACGGTCAACAGGAAATGGTAGAAGGAGATGGTCTCGAAGAAGCGGAGCCCCGTCCGCTCCACGTTGAAGGAGCCGTCGCGGTTGAGGAGCCGCCGGCGGCTCCGCGCGGCGACGACGCCGCCGAAGCCGAGGTCGGGGTTCTCCGGCGCCTCGCGGGGCGGGGCGCCGAGCTGGGGTGTGTCGGGTCTGGTCATTCGCTCGCCACCGCACCGGCGGTGAGCACCACCATCTGCCCCCACATGGAGGGCAGGTGCGCCGCCATGTTGCAGGTGAAGGTGTAGACTCCCGCCCGCCTCGCGATCCACGTGGCTCGCGTGACCGACTGCCCCGGAAGGCCGACCGCCAGCTCGCCGAGGACGAAGGTGTGGGCGTCGTCCTCCGGGTTCACGAAGACGAGGCGCACCGTGTCCCCCTCGACCACCGTGACGGTACTCGGCACGAACGCGTACACCTCACGGCCCTCGAGCACGCCGCCGGGCGCGAAGTCGCGGCCGAGAAAGGGGTAGATCCGCCCCATCTCCCTGGTCAAGAGAGGCACCGCCGTGATCGTCACGTCGCGGGCACGGGGGACGTACGCGGCGTGGCGCGGCGCGCAGGCGCAGCACGACGCCGCGAGGAGCGCGGTGAGCAACCGAGTTGGGTTCACGATGGGTGGAGAGTGCTCAGTCGGCCCGCGGGCGTCAAGCGCAGGCGTTGGCGCCTTGCGGCGTTGCCCGTGGGGCGCGCGGGGCGCAACTTAGCGGAGCCCGCCGGCGCCGCCGGTGGGCGAACCCGGACGTCGAGGCCTACCTCGTGAGCACCCTGCCATCCGCGCCGCACGTCGGCGACATCCCCCCCGCCGAGTTCCGCGCGGCGATGCACCGCGCCGCCGACCTCGCGGCCGACTATCTCGAGCACGTGGGCGAGTACCCCGTCCTCGCCCGGACCGAGCCCGGCGCCGTGCGCGCGGCGCTGCCGGCCGCGCCGCCGGAGCGCGCCGAGCCGATGGAGGCGATCCTCGCCGACTACAAGCGGATCGTGGAGCCGAACCTCACCCACTGGAACCACCCCGGCTTCATGGCCTACTTCGGCATCACCGGCTCGGGGCCCGGCATCGTGGGGGAGACGCTCGCGGCGGCGCTCAACGTCAACGCGATGCTGTGGCGGACGTCCCCGGCGGCGACGGAGCTGGAGGAGCTGGTCACCGACTGGATGCGCCAGCTCGTGGGTCTCCCCGAGCCCTTCCGCGGACACATCAACGACACGGCATCGGTCAGCAGCTTCATCGCCCTCGCCGTGGCGCGGCATCGCGTCCCCGGGCTCAACATCCGGGCCAAGGGCCTCGCCGGCCGCCCCGAGGTGCCGGGCCTCACGGTGTACTGCAGCGACCAGGCGCACTCCTCGATAGACAAGGCGGTCATCGCCCTCGGACTCGGCCACGAGAACCTGCGGAAGATCCCCGTGGACGACGCATTCCGGATGGACGTGGCGTCGCTCGATGCCGCCATCGCCGCGGACCGCGCGGCGGGCCGGCTCCCCATCGCCGTCGTCGCCACCGCGGGCACGACCTCCACGACCAGCGTGGACCCCCTCCCAGCCATCGCCGACGTGGCGCGGCGCGAGGGGATATGGCTGCACGTGGACGCCGCGTACGCCGGCAACGCGGCCGTGTGCCCCGAGTACCGCGCGCTGCTCCAGGGGTGGGAGCGGGCCGACTCCATCGTCTTCAATCCCCACAAGTGGCTCTTCACGCCGGTGGATTGCTCGCTCCTGTACGTGCGGGATGTCGAGCTGCTCCGCTCGGCTTTCTCCCTGGTGCCCGAGTACCTGCGCACCCCGGAGACGGGCGTTACCAACTTGATGGACTACGGCATCCAGCTCGGCCGCCGCTTCCGTGCCCTCAAGCTGTGGATGGTCATCCGCGGATTCGGGGCGGAAGGGATACGCGAGCGGATTCGTCTTCATTGCGCGCTGGGCAGGGAATTTGCGGAGTGGGTCGCCCGCGAGCCCGGATTCGAGGTGGTGGCGCCGGTGCCCTTCAGCACCGTGTGTTTCCGCGCCACGCCGCGGGGCTCGCCGGAGAGCCAGGACGCCGCCAACGAGCGGATCCTGGCGCGGGTGAACGACTCCGGTCGCGTCTTCCTGTCCCACACGCAGCTGCGCGGGCGGTTGGTGCTGCGGCTCACCGTCGGCAACCTGCGCACGACGCGAGAACACGTGGAGCGCGCATGGGCCCTGATCCGCGAGGCGGCGTCCGCCTCCTGACCACCGCATCGCTCCACGCCGCCGCGGCGGCGCGCGGCGCCCGCGCGTGCATGGCACTCCTCGCGGCAGCGGCGTTCCTGCCCGCGGCGGCCGCCGCCCAGGCGCCTGTCCCGCCCGAGGTGCGCGTGGGCCATGCGGCCGGCCCCCTTCGCCTCGACGGCGTCCCCGATGAGGCCGCCTGGATCACCGCCGACTCCATCACCGCGTTCACGCAGCAGGATCCCGTCGAGGGACAGCCCGGCACCGAGCACACGGTGGTGCGCATCCTCGCCGCGCCCGACGGACTCTGGGTGGCGTTCTGGTGCTACGACCGGCACCCGGAGCGCATCGTCCGGGCGCAGCTCCGCCGCGACGCCGATCTCGGCTCCGACGACCACGTCAGTCTCTTCCTCGACCCCCAGCGGGACCGCCGCTCGGGGTTCCTGTTCCAGGTGAACCCGAACGGGGCGATGGTGGACGGGGAGTTCGCCGGCGGGCACGAGGCCAACGGGGACTGGAACGGGGTGTGGGACGCCCGCGCCCGCGTGGGCGCCGAGGGCTGGACGGCGGAGCTCTTCATCCCCTGGCAGACGCTGCGCTACCGCCGCGACGGCGCGCCGTGGGGGATCAACGTCGGACGCTACATCCGTGCCGACAACGAGGACACGATGTGGCGGGGGTGGTCCCGCCAGCAGGGGTTCCTCTTCCTCGACCAGGAGGGGCTCCTCACCGGGATCGGCGCCCTCCCGGCGCGCCGGCTCACCGAGTGGCGGCCCTACATCGCCGGAAGCGCGACCGACTTCGACCGCGACTACCTCCCCGACCGGACGTACACCCTCTCTGGCTCGCGCGACCAGGAGGTGAAGGTGGGGCTGGACGGCAAGGTCGCCGTCGCGCCGACCCTCACGCTCGACGTCACCGCGAACACCGACTTCGCGCAGGTCGAGGTGGACCAGCAGGTGGTGAACCTCACCCGGTTCCCCGTCTTCTTCCCGGAGAAGCGCCCCTTCTTCCTCGAGGCGAGCGGCACCTTCGACTTCGGGCAGGAGGAGCGGACGCTGGCCTTCTACAGCCGGCGGATCGGCGTCGGCGCCGACCGCGCGCCCGTGCCGATCATGTCCGGCGCCCGGCTCACCGGCCGGGTGGGCTCCGAACGCATCGGCGTGCTGGCGGTGCGGACGGGAGAGGGGGAGAACGCGGTGGACGTCGCGTTCCGGCTCAAGCACGACGTCCTGAGCCGCGGATACGTCGGCGGCATCGTGACGGGGCAGGGAGGGCCGGGGGTGCAGGGGACCCGGCTCACCACGGGCGCCGACTACGAGCTGCCGTTCGTGATCGGCGGCCAGAACCTGGTGCTCTCCGGATTCGCGTCCGCGACCCGCGACAGCGCGGGCGCCCCCACCGCCACGGCGTGGCGCTTCTTCGTGGACTTCCCGAACGACTGGACCGACACGTGGTTCGCGCTGAACCGCATCGAGGCGGGGTACGACCCGGCCCTCGGCTTCGTGCGGCAGACCGGGGTCTGGCGGCACACCGGTCAGTTCGAGTTCGCGCCGAGGCCGCACGTCCTCGGCATCCGTCAGCTGCGACTCAAGGTCATCGAATGGGACGTGAGTCTCAACATCGACGGCGGCGTGAACAACGCCTTCTACGACGTCATCCCCTTCTCCGCGGAATTCGAGACCGGGGACGAGGTGGAGTTCTCGGTGCGGCGGGACATCGACGTCCCTCTCGAGGCGTTCGACATCTGGGACGTCGCGGCACCGGGAGGCGGGCGGACGGTCGTGACCATCCCGGCCGGCCGCTACGCCTGGAATCGCGCGACCGTGCAGTTCTTCTCCTCGTCGGGGCGGCCCGTCGGCGTGGATCTCGGCGCCTCGACCGGGCAGTTCTATACGGGCACATCCACATCCCTGGAAGGGGGCGTGGACGTGCGGCTCGCCCCGCACATCATTGCGAGCGGGTCAGGGTCGACGGGGTGGGTGCGTCTGCCGCAGGGGCGCTTCACCGCGCGAACCGCGGAGGTCCGGCTCGACTACGCGGCGAACCCGCGGCTCGGCGGCACCATGTGGGTGCAGTGGGACAACGAGTCGGACCGCGTCACGGTGAACGCCCGCCTGCACTGGATCCCGAAGCCGGGGAGCGATGCGTATCTGGTCTGGAACGGCGCATGGCCCACGGGGCTTGAGCACGGCGGCATCCCGTGGCGGCGGCCGGCGCGCGGCGCGCTGGTCGGGAAGTTCGTGTACTACTTCCGCGCGTAGCGTCCAGCGAAGGGCCCGCACGCACGACGGGGCGCCCAGCGGCGCCCCGTTCGCGTTCCCGCGGGACGGATCGCGCGGCCGCCGTTCAGGCCCGTGACGCGACCTCGTCCAGCATCGCCTCCAGGAACGGCATCGCCTCGGCGGGGTCGTCCGACAACGAGAGCCGCCACCCCCCATCGCCCACCAGCCGCGCGAACGCGGCGTCGAGTGCCGGCCCGAACCGGAATCGGCTGAGCCCCAGATCCACGGTGAGGGCGGTGCGTACCTCCTCGGCGGGGACGGTCGCGCGCCGGACCGGGCCGCCCCTGCGCTCCACAAGGCACACACCGGCGCGCGTGGCGACCGGCGGCGGCGCGCCCGGCGAAGGCCACGCCCCGGCGAGGGGCACGTGCACCTTCGCGGTGCCGTCCGCCGTGGTCACCGGGACCAGGGCGGCGAGGTCGGGGTCTCCTCGGCGCGCGCCGTCGAGGATCAGCACGCGCCCCGGCACGCCCCAGACGCGGAACGCCGGCTCCATCTGGACGTAGGCCGCGTCGTCGGTGAGGACTCGCCACCCGCGCCGGTGCGCCATGAGCGAGAGGGTGCTCTTCCCCGTTCCCGGCGGGCCGGCGAGCAGCAGCGCGGTGTCGCCCCGCGCGATCGCCGCGGCGTGCACCGGGTGGCGGTCGTGTGCCGAGGCGAGCGCGAGCGTCATCCCCTCGATGACCCCGTGGCGGAGCCGCTCCCAATCGGCCAGGAGGGCGGGCGTGACGTACGCGACGACGTCCCGCCGCCGCGCGTCCATCACGCCGAGGCTGCCGGCCGTCTGCCACAGCAGGCGGTCGGCGTCCGGCATCCGGAACGCCGGCGGAGCGTGCGGCGGCGGTCCCTCGTCCCCCTCGTGCACGATGAGGCGGAAGTCGGCGCCTTGCGACGCGATGAGCGAGGGATAAGCGTCCAGCGCGCGCCAGTGGCCGAAGGCCCTCTCCACGGCCGCGAGCGCCGTCACGCTGTTCGACGCGTACCGGATCGGCACGCCGAGCACCGGCAGGACCAGCGCAGGCCGCAGCGGCACGCCGTGGTAGGGGGGGTCGGGGGACGGGGCGAACGCGAAGGGATCCGTCATCGGGGTCGCAGTTT
>JADGQW010000021.1 GCA_017881505.1 Gemmatimonadales bacterium | reverse complement strand
TGGGAGGCGGCGAGCGCGGAGCGGGCGCACGCGGCGCGGGTGGCGGCGCAGGAGGAGGAGGCGTCGCGGCGGGTGAAGGAGCAGCGCCAGATGCGCCGCACCCAGGACACGCGCAAGCAGGAGGCGAGCGCGCAGCGCGCCTCGCGCCGGGCCCTGGCCGATGCCGAAGCGCAGGTCGCGCGCTGCGAGGCGGAGGTGGCGCGCCTCAAGACCACCCTCGCGGAGCCGGACCTCTACCTCACCGGTGACGGCGTGCGCCGGGCCGCCGAGGTCGGGAAGGAACTCGACGCCGCCCAGCGCGCGCTGGAAACCGCCTTTGCCGCGTGGGGGAAGCTCAGCGGCGTGGAGTGACGCCCGCACCCTTCGCCTGTCGCACCACTTCGCGTCTGCGCGTCTGCACACTACTGGGCACTGCATACTTGCCCCTGTGAGGAATCGGGTCCCAAGGGGCTATATTTGACGCCTCCATGGACGCCTCCCGCATCCGCAACTTCTGCATCGTGGCGCACATCGACCACGGGAAGAGCACGCTCGCCGACCGCCTCCTCGAGGCGACGGGGACCCTCTCCCGGCGGGAGATGCGCGAGCAGGTCCTCGACACGATGGACCTGGAGCGCGAGCGCGGCATCACGATCAAGCTGAACGCGGTGCGGATGAAGTACACCGCGCGGGACGGCCTCGAGTACGAGCTCAACCTGATCGACACCCCCGGCCACGTGGACTTCACCTACGAGGTCTCGCGGTCGCTGGCGGCGTGCGAGGGCGCGATCCTGGTGGTGGACGCCTCGCAGGGGATCCAGGCGCAGACCCTGTCGAACCTCTTCCTCGCGCTCGACGCCGGCCTCGAGATCCTCCCCGTGCTGAACAAGATCGACCTCCCCTCCGCGGAGCCGGCGAAGCGCAAGGGGGAGATCCACGACCTCATCGGCGCGAACCCCGACGAGATCCTCCTGGTGTCGGCGAAGGAGGGGACGGGGGTCCCCGCGCTCCTCGAGGAGATCGTGCGGCGGGTGCCGCCCCCCGGCGGCGACCCCGAGGCGCCGCTCCGCGCGCTGATCTTCGATTCCTACTACGACCGCTACCGGGGCGCGATCCCCTCCATCCGGGTGGTGGACGGCACCCTCCGTGCCGGGATGCACATCGCCCTCGGCTCACGCGAGGGGGAGCACGAGGTCGCCGAGGTCGGGTACCTCCAGCTGGGGCAGCACCGCGCCGCGCAGCTCACCGCCGGCGAGGTGGGGTACGTCGCGGCCAACTTCCGCGAGGTGAAGGACACCCGGGTCGGCGACACGGTGTTCGACGTCGCGCGCCGCGCCGCGGAGCCCCTCCCCGGCTACCGCGAGCTCAAGTCCATGGTCTTCGCCGGGCTCTACCCGACGGCGACGGAGCAGTACGAGGACCTGCGCGACGCCCTCGCGAAGCTGCAGCTCAACGACGCCGCCCTGCACTACGAGCCGGAGAGCTCGGTGGCCCTCGGCTTCGGCTTCCGGTGCGGCTTCCTGGGGCTGCTGCACATGGAGATCGTGCAGGAGCGGCTCGAGCGGGAGTTCGGGCTCAACCTCGTCACCACCGTGCCGAACGTGGAGTACGACGTGTACCTCACCGACGGGACGAAGGCGGTGGTCGAGAACCCGAGCAAGATGCCGACGGGCTCGGAGGTGGACCGGATCGAGGAGCCGTACGTGAAGGCGCGCATCCTCGCGCCGGCGGACTACATCGGCGGGCTGATGAAGCTCGGCCAGGAGCGCCGCGGCAGCTACGTCGGGATGAAGTACCTCGATGCCACGCGGGTGGAGTTCGACTGGGAGTTCCCGCTCGCGGAGATCATCCTCGACTTCTACGACAAGCTGAAGACCCTCTCCCGCGGCTACGCGACGCTCGACTACGAGTTCGCGGGCTACAAGAAGAGCGACCTGGTCAAGCTGGACATGCTCATCAACGGCGACGCGGTGGACGCGTTCAGCGTGATCATCCACCGCGACAAGGCGTACGACTGGGGCCGGAAGCTGGCGTCGAAGCTGCGCGAGCTGATCCCCCGGCAGCTCTTCGAGGTGGTGATCCAGGCGGCCATCGGGTCGAAGGTCATCTCCCGCGAGACGGTGCGGCCGCTCCGCAAGAACGTGCTCGCGAAGTGCTACGGCGGCGACGTCACGCGGAAGCGCAAGCTCCTCGAGAAGCAGAAGGAAGGGAAGAAGCGGATGAAGCAGGTGGGGGCGGTGGAGATCCCGCAGGAGGCGTTCCTCGCCGTGCTGAAGGTGGAATGACGGCCGTCCCGCCGGCGCGCCGGCCGACGACGGGGTTCGCGGGGCTCGCCGCGCGGCCCCCCGCCAAGGGCGTGGTGATCCAGACCGCCTTCCCCGGCGACGTGGTGCTGACGACGCCCCTCATCCGCCGCGCGGCGGAGCGGCTCCGGACGCCCGTGGACGTGGTGGTGGTGCCGGCCGCCGCGGCCGTGTTGGCCAACAACCCGCACATCCGCGACGTCATCGTCTTCGACAAGAAGGGGAAGGACCGCGGGCTGCGGGGGATGTGGCGGATGATCCGGCTCCTCCGCTCCCGGCGCTACGAGGTCTCCTACCACGCGCAGGCGAGCACCCGCTCGGCGCTCCTCGCCTTCCTCGCCCGCATCCCGCGGCGGATCGGCCTGCGCGACGCGCCCGGGGCGATCCTCTACACCCACGCCGTGTCGGCGCGGGGCGAGCCGCACCAGGTGGAGCGGCTCCTCCACCTCGCCGACGGCGCCCCCGACCGGCGCGACCCCGAGGTGTTCCCCGGGCCCACCGAAAGGGCCGCCGTGAAGGCGCTGCTCGAGGAAGCGGGGATCACCGGGGACTTCGTCGTGCTGGCGCCCGGCTCGCAATGGGCGACGAAGCGGTGGCCGTACTTCCCCGAGCTGGCGCGGGCGCTGGGCCAGGAGATCGCGCTGGCGATCGTGGGCGGCCCCGGCGACCGGGCCGACGCCCGGGCGATCCGGAACGCGCTGGGCGGCGCGGTGCCGCTCGCCGACGGCGTCGGCAGGCTCTCGCTCCTCGGATCCGCCGAGCTCATCCGCCGGGCGCGCGTGCTGGTGTCCAACGACTCCGCCCCGGTCCACCTCGCCTCGGCGATGGGCACGCCCACCATCGAGATCTACGGGCCCACCGCGCCGATCTTCGGGTTCGCGGCGCGCGCGCCGTGGTCGCGGGTGGTGGAGCCCGATCCGCTCCCCTGCCGCCCCTGCCACAAGCACGGCCCCACGGTGTGCCCCCTGGTGCACCACAAGTGCATGCGCGACACGCCCATCGGCCGCGTGCTGGCCGAGGTGCGGACCGTCCTTCAGATTGTCCGGACCACCGGAGGGATGTGACCGTGCGGTACATCGTCGGCGTGGACATCGGCGGCACGAACATCGTCGTCGGCACCGTGAGCGAGGACGGGTCGCAGATCCACGGGATCCGCACCGACCCGACGCACAGCGAGCAGGGGGCGCAGGGCGTGCTCGCCCGCATCGCCGCGCTGGTGGAGGACTCCATCCAGGCGACGCTCCGCGCCACCGGGCTGACGCGCGAGGCCATCGTGGGGGTCGGCGTCGGGTCCCCGGGGCCCCTCGACCGGGCCAGCGGCGTCGTGCTCCTCACCCCGAACCTCGGCTGGCGCGACCTGCCGCTCCGCGACCTGGTCAGCGAGGCGGTCCATCTCCCCGCGACCCTCGACAACGACGCCAACTGCGCGATCTACGGCGAGTGGTGGGTCGGCGCCGCGAAGGGCGCGCAGTACGTGGTCGGCCTCACCATCGGCACCGGCATCGGCGGCGGCATCGTGATCGACGGCCGGATCTACCACGGCGCGTCGGACATCGCCGGCGAGATCGGCCACACGACCATCGACTCCACCGGCCGGCTCTGCAAGTGCGGGAACTACGGCTGCCTCGAGGCGTACGCGTCGGGGCCCGCCATCGCCGCCCGGGCGTTGGAGGGGATCTCCGCCGGGGCCGAGACGCGGCTCCCCGAGTTCGTGGCGGGGGACCTCTCGCGCATCACCGCCCAGACGGTCTACGAGGCGGCGCGGCACGAGGACGAGTACGCGCTCGAGCTGGTCCGCGAGACCGCGAAGTTCCTCGGCGCCGGCGTGGCGAACCTCGTCAACATCTTCAACCCCGACGTCATCGTGCTGGTCGGTGGCGTGACCCTCGCGGGGGACCGCCTCTTCGTGCCGCTGCGCGCCGAGGTGAAGCGCCGCGCCTTCAAGCCCGCCGTCGAGCGGTGCCGCATCCTCCCCGGCGCGCTCCCCGGTACGGCGGGGGTCTTCGGCGCGGCGGCGACCTTCAAGCTCCAGTCGTGGGGGCAGGCCTGAAGCGACTCGGCGTCCTCGGCACGATGGTCTGGGACACGATCGTCGGCCGCGACCCCGCGGAGCCGCCCCTCGAGGAGTGGGGGGGCATCGGCTACGCCCTCGCCGGGCTCGACGCGGCCCTCCCCGACGGGTGGGAGATCGTCCCCCTCGTGAAGGTGGGCCGCGACCTCGCGCCCCGCGCCGACGGCTTCCTGCACGCCCTCCAGCGGGTCGCGCCCGCCGCCCGCTTCGTCGAGGTGCCCGAGCCGAACCCCCGCGTGAAGCTCTTCTACCAGTCCGCGGAGCGGCGCTGCGAGGGGCTCCGGGGCGGCGTGCCGCCGTGGACCTGGCCGGAGCTGGGCCCGATGGTCGCGGACCTCGACGCGCTGTACGTGAACTTCATCACCGGCTTCGAGGCGACGCTCGACACGATGCAGGCGCTGCGCCGGGCCTTCCACCGGCCGCTCTACGGCGACCTCCACAGCCTCTCCCTCGGCATCCGGGCGGACGGCGAGCGCCACCTGCGCCCCCTCGACGCGCCCCTCGCGTGGCTGCAGTGCTTCGACGTGACCCAGGTGAACGAGGACGAGATGAGCCAGCTCGGGCCCGACCCCCTGGCGCTCGCCGCGCGGGCGCTGGAGGGGGGCGTGCGGGCGGTGGTCGTCACCCTCGGCTCACGGGGCGCGGTCTACGTCGCGACCCGGACCTCGGGCGTCTTCGCGGAGGGCGCCGCCGCCGCCGGCGGCGTGGTGCGCACCGCGCGCGTGGCCGCGGAGGGGGGGCCCCTCGAGGGCGACCCCACGGGCTGCGGCGACGTCTTCGGCGCGACCCTGACCGCGGGCCTCCTGGCGGAGAAGGACCTCGAGGCCGCCATCGGCGCCGCGAACCTCATGGCGCGGCGCAACGTGACCCACCGCGGCGCGACCGGCCTGCAGCACTACCTGCGCGGCGCCCTGGCCCAGGCGGCCACCGCATGACCTACGTCATCGACGTCCCCCAGGTCTTCGACGAGCGCTCCTTCGACCAGTTCGCCGCCGGCTTCGCCGGGGTGGAAGGCGACGCGCGCGTGCTGGTGGACGCCCACGCCGCGGAGTGGGCCTCCCCCGCCGGGCTGATCGGCCTCCTCTGCGCCGGCCAGGCGCTGCTGGCGCGCGCCGGCGTCAAGCCGCTGCTCACGGCGCCCGCCGAGCGCGAGGTGGCGCATTACTGGGCCCGCGCCGGCTTCTTCACGCACGCCGCCGACCTCTTCGAGATCCACGGCGCCGTCCCGCGGGTGCGCCCCAATCCCGAGCGCAGCGTCCTCCTCGAGGTCACGCCGGTGACAGGCGCCGACGACGTCCACGCCGTGGTGAGCCGGATCCAGGAACGTTCCGCCGCCATCCTCACCAGCGAGCTCGGGCTCGACCCGAAGGCGACGATGGGATTCGGTATGGCGCTTTCCGAAGCGTGTCAGAATATTGTGGAACACGCCGGCACCGGCGGGTGGGTCGCGGTGCAGACGTACAGTTGGCGCTCCCTCGGTCGGCGGGTCGTGGTCATCGCGGTCGCCGACGCCGGGGTCGGATTCCGGCACACGCTCGAAGCGACGCAGGGGAAGCGGTTCGGCGACCGGTGGGGGGATGCCACCGCGCTGGAAGCCGCCTTGATCCAGGGGGTCAGCCGGTTCCGCGACCCGGGCCGCGGTCAGGGCCTGGCGGGGATCCGGCGGTACCTGGACCGCTGGCACGGCAAGATCAGCATCCGCAGCGGTACCGCGCGGATCGCGCTGGTGCCGTCGTGGGAAAAGGACGAACCGCTGCGCGACGGGCTTCCGCCGTTCCCGGGCGCGCAGGTGCAGCTGGTGGTGCCGGCCGTAGAGCGAGAGGCGCCGTGATCACGGAGATCGACCTCAGGGAAGTGCTCGCCAGGAGCGTCGGGGCGCCGCTCAGCGACCTCGTCACGCGCTCCACCGGCGCGAAGGTCCGCAGCAGCATCGAAGCCGAGCTCTCCGGGCGACCGGCGGGCGCGGGCGTCGTCCTCGACTTCTCCTCCGTGCGCGTCCTCGACTGTTCCTGCGCCGACGAGGTGGTGGCGAAGCTGGTGCTGGGGCGCGGGGTGGCGCCCGGCGCCGGCCAGTGGTTCGTCATCCGCGGGCTGGGGGAGGGGCAGGCCGAGGAGATCGACCACGTCCTGCGGCGGCGGCGCCTGGCGATGGTCGCGGAGGAGCGCGACGGGCATGCGCGCCTCCTCGGCGAGGTGGAGCCCTCCGCGGAGGCGGCGTGGCGGGTGGTCGGGGAGCTCGGGAACGCCGGCGCGGAGGAGGTGGCGACCGTGCTGCGGCTCGCCCTCGCCGAGGCCCGGCAGGCGCTGCAGGCGGCGGCGGACGCCGGGGTGGTCCGCCAGGCCGACGACCGGTTCCTCCCGCTGACGGCCGCCTAGCGTGAAGCGCAGCAAGGCCGGCCCCTCGACCCTCGCCATCCACGGCGACGGCGGCCCCCGGGCGGTGGGCGATCCGGTGGCGCCGCCGATCTACCAGACGAGCACCTTCATCGCCGCCACGGGCCCGCAGGACGACGTCCTCTACACCCGCTACGGCAACAACCCCAACCAGATCCGCGTGGCCGAGCGCCTCGCCCGCCTCGAAGGGGCGGAGGCGGCCATCTTCCTGGCGAGCGGGATGGGCGCGACGGCCCTCGCGCACCTCGCGATCCTCCAGCCGGGCGATCATCTCCTCTCGAGCGAGTGGATCTACGGGGGGACGCGGCGGCTCTTCCTCGAGGAGTTCAAGCGGCTCGGCATCGAGACGAGCTTCGTGAACCCCGACAAGCGCCGCGAGTGGCGCGCCAAGCTCCGCAAGAACACCCGCGCGATCTTCGTCGAGAGCCCGACCAATCCCGTGATGCGGGTGCTCGACGTGGCGTGGCTCGCCGTCCTCGCCAAGGCGGAGGGGATCCCCCTGCTGGTGGACTCCACCTTCGCGTCGCCGATCAACTTCCGCCCCATCGAGCAGGGCGCCGACGTCGTGATCCACTCGGCGACCAAGTACCTCAACGGCCACTCCGACGTGATCGCGGGCGCGGTGGCGGGGGCCGAGGCGTACGTCCTCGAGGTCCGGAACAAGATGCGAGTGTGGGGACAGTCCATCGACCCGCACGCCGCCTGGCTGATCGAGCGCGGGATCAAGACCCTCGCCGTGCGCGTCGGGCGTCACAACGAGTCCGGCCAGCGCGTGGCCGAGTGGCTGGAGCACCAGCCCAAGGTGCGGCGCGTCCACTACCCTGGGCTCAAGAGCCACCCGGACCACGCCTTCGCGGCGAAGGTGCTCGACGGCTTCGGCGGGATGGTCGGGCTCGAGCTGGCGTCGGGGGGCAAGGCCGCCGACCGGTTCCTGCGCGCCCTGCGCCTCATCGCCCACGCCCCGAGCCTGGGGGGCGTGGAGTCGCTGGTCTCCGAGCCCCGCTTCACCTCGCACGCCAGCATGACGGCCGACGAGCGGGCTTCCGCGGGCATCCCCGACGGCTTCCTGCGCCTCTCCCTCGGACTCGAGGACGCCGACGACATCATCGCCGACCTCGCCCGGGGACTCGCCGCCGCCTAGCCGCCGTCCTAGATTGCGGCCGTGATCAAGTTCACGGGCGTCACCAGGGACTACCCCAAGACCGGCGCCGCGCTGAAGAACGCCTCCTTCCACATCAAGAAGGGGGAGTTCGCGTTCATCACCGGGCACAGTGGCGCCGGCAAGTCCACCGCCCTCCGGCTCATCTACCTCGCCGACCGGCCGACCGAGGGCGAGGTCCGCGTCTCCGGCTTCGCCACCGCGCGGATGGCCGCGGGCGACATCCCCCGGCTGCGGCGCCGCCTCGGCATCGTCTTCCAGGACTTCCAGCTCCTGGAGGACCGCACCGCCGAGGAGAACGTCGCCTTCACCCTCGAGGTCACCGGCGCCCGCCGGACCACCATCGGTCCGCGGGTGATGCGGGTCCTCACGCAGGTGGGGCTGGCCGGCAAGGCGGGGCAGTATCCCCGGGAGCTCTCCGGCGGGGAGCAGCAGCGGGTGGCCATCGCCCGCGCCCTCGTCAACGACCCCGTGGTCCTCCTCGCCGACGAGCCGACGGGGAACCTCGACGAGCGGGCGACCCGCGGGATCTTCCAGCTCCTCCGCGACATCAACGCCTCCGGGACCGCGGTCCTGATGGCCACGCACGACCTCGACATGGTCCGCAGCCTCCCCTCGGCGCACCTCATCGAGCTGCAGGGGGGCGAGGTCGTGTACGACTCGGAGGGGGACGCGCCGGCCATGGAGGAGACGCCGTGAACCTGGTCCTGCGCGAGACCGCCCTCGCCTTCCGGCGCGCGCCCCTCCTCTCGGCGCTCTCCATCACGACGATCGGCTTCTCGCTCTTCGTGTTCGGCCTCTTCGGGCTGGTGGCCGTCAACATCGAGCGCGCCATCGGCTCCGTGGCGGAACGGGTCGAGGTGGTGGCGTACCTGAAGCGCGGCACGCCGATCGAGACCCTCGCGCTCGCCCAGGCGGACATCGAGGCGTTCCCGGAGGTCGCGAGGGTCGAACACGTGACGGAGGCGCAGGCGCTGGCGCGGGCGCGGCGGGACCTCACCGAGTTCCAGGACATCTTCCAGGACCTCGAGGTGAACCCCCTCCCGGCGTCGTTCGACGTACGCCTCAAGCCACCCTTCCGCGACGCGGCGCACGTGGCGGAGGTCGCCCGCCGGCTGCAGGCGTTCGCCTTCGTGGACGACGTCCGCTACGGCCAGGACTGGGTGGAGAAGCTCGACCGCCTGCGGGACATCGCGGGGGCCGTGGGGAGCGCGGTCGGCGCGGCCTTCGCCCTCGTGGCGATCATCATCATCGGCACCACGATCCGCATGGCGGTCCTGCAGCGGAGCCGTGAGATCGCCATCATGCGCCTGGTCGGGGCGACGGACACCTTCATCCGCCTCCCGTTCCTCGTCGAGGGACTGGTAAAGGGGCTCCTCGGCGGCCTGGTGGCGCTCGGCCTCTCGGCGGGGGCGTGGGCCCTGGTCAACCAGGCGCTGCTGCGCTCGTCGTTCTTCACCCCGGCGCAGGCGGCGATCGGGGTCGTGGCCGGGGGGCTCCTCGGCCTCGCGGGGAGCGCGCTGAGCGTCGGGCGCCACCTCCGCAGCGTGTGAGGACGGCGACGCACCGACGCACCGATGCACCGATGCACCGGCGCGCGGGAGTCCCGGGATGGCCCCGCGCCGCGCGACTCCTGGCGATGCTCGCCGTGCCCCTGTGCCTCTGTGCCCCGGTGCCGCTGGTCCTGAGCGCCCAGCAGGCCCCCACCCAGGACACGAGCCTGCAGCGCAGCCGCGAGCGCCTCGTCGAGATCCGGCGCGAGCGCGAACGCCTCCAGCAGGAGATGGAGCGGCTGCGGGGCCGCGTGCACTCCCTCTCGAGCGAACTCACCAACATCGAGAACCAGGTCGAGACGACCGGCCGGATCGTCTCCGAGCTGGACCTCCAGATCAACGCCCTCGGCTCCCAGATCGAGCGGATCACGGCCGACCTGATCATCGCCGAGGACGCGCTCGCCGAGAAGCGCGCCATCCTCGACCACCGCCTCGCGGAGATCACCAAGCGGGGCCCCCTCTTCGGGGCCCAGGTCCTCCTGGCGGCGGAGTCGTTCGGCAACCTCCTCTCCCGCTACAAGTACCTGTACCTGGTGAGCCGGCAGGACCGGCAGCTGGTGCGGGAGGTGACGGCGCTGCGCGACCGGGTCGCGGAGCAGCGGAATTCCCTCCTCAACGTGCGCACCGACCTCGCGCGGCGCCGCGACGAGCGCCACGACGAGAACGTGCGCTTCCGGCAGCTGGAGCAGCAGCGGGAGACCAGCCTCCAGCAGTCGCAGCGGGAGCAGCGGCAGACGGCGGCGCGGCTGCAGCAGCTGGCCCGCGACGAGGCGCGGGTCAACGACGTGATCGCAGCCCTCGAGCGGCGGCGCCGCGCGGCGGTGGCGGCGGGGGCGGCCACCGGCCCGGCGCGGATCACGACCTCCGACCTGGGGCAGCTCGACTGGCCGGTCACCGGCGACATCATCTACCGGTTCGGGCGCCAGCAGCTGCCCAACAGCACCACCATCCGCTGGAACGGGATCGGCATCGCGGTCGCGGAGGGCACGCCCGTCCGGGCGGTGGCGGCGGGCACGGTCCGCATCGCGCAGGCGCTCGGCACCTACGGCCCCTCGGTCCTCCTCGACCACGGCGGGGGCTTCTACAGCTTCTACGGTGTCCTGAACGACATCGCCGTCCGGCAGGGCCAGGCGGTCGAGAAGGGGCAGGTCCTCGGCCGTTCGGGGGGCGCGAACTCCGACCAGGGTCCGCACGTCCACTTCGAGATCCGCGGCCAGGGGGGCCAGGCCCTCGACCCGGTCGCGTGGCTGCGGCGGAGCCGGTGAGCACGGCGGACACGCTGCTGCGCTGCCGCACCTGCGGCCGGGACGTCCGCGGTGCCGCCGCCGAATGGGAGGCCCGCAGGGGATAGCACCTCCCGACCGCAACGGGGCGGCCTGCGATTCCGCGTTACGACCGCAGCCTGTTGCAGCGTCACCGGGGCGCGGATATCTTCGCGGTATGCCCGACGAACCGCTCTTCACCCTGCGTGAACTCGCCGACCAGCTGTCGCTGCCCGAGTCCACGGTCCGCTACTATCGCGACGCCTTCCTCGATCACATCCCCTCGGTGGGCACTGGCCGCCGCCGGCGCTATCCCCCGGCTGCTCTTGCGGTCTTGCGCTCGATCGCCAGGGGGTATGGGAGCGGGCTGTCGCACGCCGAGATCCTGGGCCGGATGGAAGGCGCGTCGGCGGCACCGGCCGTGCAGCCGGTGGCCGGGAGCACGCCGAAGCCGCGGCGCCGCTCCCCCGCCTCCGAGACGGCGGAGGTCACGAACTTCGATCTCCTCGCCGCCATCGTGGACGGGGAGCGCGAGCAGCGCGAGGCGCTCTGGCAGATGGCGCAGGAGATCGTGCGGCTCACGGAAGTGCTGGAGAGCCAGGAGAAGGTCCTCACGGAGATCGGCGAGCACACCGGCTTCACGGTCGGGTCGGGCCAGCCCCAGGCCTACCTGGCGCGGGACGTCACGGCGCCCCCGGCCCTGGGCCGCGGCGCCGCCGAGCCGGCCCCGGTGACCGCCTCCTTCTCGCCGCCCCCCGCGCACGCGCCTCCGCCCGCGCCCGTGAGCGCGCCGGCGCCCTCGTGGGCCCAGGAGCCGAGCCCGCGGCCGGCGAGCGCCGCCACCGCGGCGCCGGAGAGCACGCCCCGCCCTCCACACGGCGCAGCCGATCCCTCTGAGATCGAGCGGCTGCGCCACGAGCTGGATTCGGAGCGCCAGCTGGTGGACCGCCTCCGGGAGGCGAAGCTGAAGCTGGAGCAGCGTACCGCGGAGGCCGAGGGCGTGGTTGAGGACCACCGCGCGCGCCGCCGCTCGTCGGTGATCGGACGCCTCCTCGGGTCGGACCGCGACGGGGCGTGACGGCACTGCCGGAGTTCCGCTCCCTGCGCGCCATCGGGCGCGAGCTGGGCGTCCCCGAGCGGGTACTGGCGGGTGACGCCGTCCGCTACGCGGAGTTCGTCCCCTGCCGGACGATGGACGGGAAGCGCCGCTTCGGGCCGGCGGCGACCGCGGCGCTGCACTTGGTGGTGCGCCTGCGCGCCTCGGGGGCCGATGAGGCGTCCATCGCGGCCGAGCTGGGGCGGGGCCCGGTGGCGCTGGTGGCGCCGACGCCGCCCCTCGCCGTGTCCATCGAGGATCTCGCCACCGCGCTCAACCGCCGCCGCGAGCGGCGGCGGCGCGTGCTGCTGGCGATGCGGGAGGCGCTGCGGGGGCTCCACGAGGCCGCCGACCGGCACCAGCGGAAGGTCGCGGATCTGCGCGGCGCGGTGGAGGCCCACGGCGCGGACCTCTCGAAGCTGCGGTACTACGACGCGATGATGGCGCGGTTCCGTGCGGAGTTGCGGTCGGCGGAGCGATCGATGGCGGACGTGTTCCGGACCGCGGCCGGGGGAGCCGCCCCGGCGGGGGGCGCGCGCTAGGCCGTGGTGGTCGTGGAGACCGCGATGCGGTCGGGGGAGGTCGCCTTGGCGCTCGCCAGCGCGGACTCGGCCAGCGGGAAGAGGTCCTCGGCGCGCAGCACCTCGGGATGCGGATAGCACACGATCCCCGCGGAGAGCGACGGCACCGTCCCGCCGATGTCGGGGAAGGCGTGCTTGCCCACCAGGTCGCGGAGGCGCTGCACGAAGTTGCGTCCCCCCCGCGCGTCGGTCTCCGGGAGCACCAGGGCGAACTCGTCGCCGCCGTAGCGGGCCACGAAATCGGG
The DNA here is from genome assembly GCA_017881505.1 of Gemmatimonadales bacterium. Lineage (GTDB taxonomy): Bacteria > Gemmatimonadota > Gemmatimonadetes > Gemmatimonadales > JACORV01 > JADGQW01. Next base: position 11,849 of record JADGQW010000021.1, on the reverse strand, counting down.
CGCCCGCAGCTCCCGCTGCAGCAGATGGCCCAGGTCGGCCAGCACCCGGTCGCCCGCGGGATTCCCGTACTTCTCGTTCACATCGCGGAACTTGTCCACGTCCACCAGGATGAGGCTGAAGCGCAGCCGGTAGCGCCGCGCCCGCTCGAACTCGTCCTTCAGGCGGCGGTCGAGCGCGTCCACGCTGGCGACGCCGGTGAGCTGGTCGAGGGCGCCGGCGTTGATCTGGCGCCGGTAGATCGCGGCGCGCCGGTCCTCGTTCTCCAGCACCTTGGCAGCGGCCTGCGCGATGGTGTCGGCCAGGGCGACGTCGCGCGAGGTGAGCTCCGCGTCGCCTTCGCGGGTCCGGAGGAAGAACACCCCCGCGGGGAATCCCTGGACGAACACCGGCAGCGCCACGGCGCTGCGCACGTTCACTTCCAGCGACTGCGCCTCCCACTTGTCGCGGATCGCGGAGAAGAGGGGGTGCTCCTTGACGTTCTGGATCACGACGGGGCGCTCGGTCCGCAGCGCCTCCTCGATCTCGGGGTACCGGGAGAGCTCGACGCGCAGGTCGCGGATGGACGGATTCTCGTACACCGCGACCACCCGGCCGAAGGCCTCGCCGGGGGAGGTCAGGACGAACGAGCAGTGGGCGAGGCTCAGCGCCTGGCCGACGCGCCGGACCAGGGTCTGGAAGATCTCCTCGGCGCGGAGCGCGGCGGAGACCTCCTGGAAGATGTCGAAGAGGAGATCGCGGGACCGCAGCGTCTCGCGCAGCTCCCGCATGCTCTGCCGCGCCTCGAGCTGGCGGTCGAGCCGCGCGCGCAGCTCGCCGAGGTGCACCGGCGCGGAAACGGCGTCGCTCGCCCCCGCCCCCAGCAGGCGCGCCACCGCCTCGGCGTCGCCCGCCGTTGCGATGGCCAGCACGGGGATGTCGGTCCATTCCGCGGAGTTGCGGAACCCCCCGACGGTCCTGATCGCGTCCTCGTCGGCGGCGCGGACGCAGAGGATGACGGCGTCCGGCGTCTCGTGTTCCGCGGCCTGGAGGGGCGTGCGGCCCTCCGGGACCTCGTCGACGAGGTAGCCGCCGCGCACGAGGAACTGCTCGAGCCCCTCGGGTCGGGCGGCCGGCTCGCCGGCCAACAGCAGATGTGGGCGGATCAGATCGGTCACGAACCCTCGGCGGTCGCAGCGCTGCCGCGCAAACGTACGCCCCGCCCGCGGTGCCCGCAAGGAATCCCGGTGGAGAGGACGCCCCGTGCCCCGTGACCCGCAGGGCGCCGCGCGCCACGCGATGGTGCGGGAGCAGGTCCGCGCGCGCGGCGTCCGGGACCGGCGCGTGCTCGCCGCCCTCGCCACCGTGCCGCGGCACGCGTTCGTCCCTCCCGCGCTCCTCCACGCGGCCCACGACGACGCCCCGCTCGCGATCGGCTGCGGGCAGACCATCTCCCAGCCGTACATGGTCGCGCTGATGACCGCGGCGCTCGCGACCCGGCGGACGCACCGGGTGCTCGAGATCGGCACCGGCTCCGGATACCAGGCGGCGGTCCTGGCGCACCTCGTGCGACGGGTCTTCACCGTCGAGCGTCTCGACGCGCTCTCCGCCGCCGCCGCGGAGCGGCTGACCGCGCTCGGCTACCGGAACGTCGTGTATCGCGTCGGGGACGGGTCGGAGGGATGGCCGGAGGAGGCCCCCTTCGACGGCATCGTCGTCACGGCGGCCGCCCCCGACATCCCGGCGCCGCTCCTCGCGCAGCTGGCGCCCGGGGGCCGGATCGTCGTGCCGGTCGGCGACCGGAGCCTGCAGGTCCTCACGGTGGCCGAACGCGGCCCCGGCGGCCTCCGCACCTGGACGGAGGGCGCCTGCCGGTTCGTCCCCCTCATCGGCCCCCACGCCTTCGCGGAGCGACCGTGACCCCTCTCCTCCTCGGCGCCCACGTCTCCTCGCAGGGCGGTGTCGCGCACGCGCCGGAGCGCGGCCGCGCGATCGGCGCCAACGCCATCCAGGTCTTCACCAAGAGCCCGAACCAGTGGCGCGAGCCGCGGCCCGACCGCGCCGCGCCGCGCGCGTTCCGCGAGGCCCTCGAGCTGCACGGCATCGGCGCGGTGGTGAGCCACGACTCCTACCTGATCAACCTCGCCTCCCCCGACGCGGCGATGCGGGCGCGCTCCGAGGCCGCGTTCGCCGAGGAGCTGCGGCGCTGCGAGGCGTTCGGCATCCCGTGGATCGTGTCGCACCCGGGGAACTTCCTCGACGAGCGGTCGGGAGGGATCCGCCGCAACGCCGAGTCGTACGCGCGGTGCCTCGCCGCCGTGCCGGGCCGCGTGGGCGTCGCCATCGAGACGACGTCGGGGAGCGGGACGGCCCTCGGCGCCACCTTCGAGGAGCTGCGCACGCTGACCGACGCGATGCCCGCGGCGGCCCGCCGGCGCGTGGCCTTCTGCGCCGACAGCTGCCATCTGTGGGCCGCCGGCTACGACCTGGTGGGAGACTACGACGGCGTGATCGGCGCCTTCGACCGCGTCCTCGGGCTCGAGCGCCTCGTCTGCTTCCACCTCAACGACTCGCGCGGCGACCGGGGGAGCCACCTCGACCGCCACGCCCTGATCGGCGAGGGGACGCTGGGGAAGGAGCCGTTCCGGCGGCTGATGACCGACCCGCGGCTCGATCACGTGGTGCGGATCCTCGAGACGCCGAAGGGGGAGGACATGGTCACCAACGACCGGAAGATGATCCGGCGGCTCAAGGCCTTCGCGCGGGCCCGGAAGCCGGCCCCGTGAGCCGGACCTTTCCCCCAACGGACGGGTATACGGTGCTTCGATCACGCAGCACCGAATCGACCGCGCCACATGGAGTTAGCCTGGACACCGACCGAGTCGCCCTTCCGAAGCGGCCGGGCCGTGCGCTCGCCGCGCTGGCCCTCTGCCTCCTCCTCGCCGTTCCGCTGCACGCGCAGACCCCCGCCGACTCGGCGTTGCGGCGCCAGCAGCGCACCCTCGACTCCCTCGCGGAGACGGTGCGCGCACTCCAGGCGCGCCTCGACAGCCTGGCCCGCGCACGGGGAGGCGACACGGCGGCGGCCGCGGCCGGGGGCGACCTCGACGCCATCCGTGCGGCGGCCGCGGCGGCCTCCGGGGCCGCCGGGGACACCACCGATCGCGCCATCGGGCGGAACACGGGCGGGAAGAACCAGAACGCCTTCAATCCCGAGATCAGCGTGACCTCCGACGTGCGGCTCAATTGGCTGCGGCCGGGACCGCAGACGGAGAGCTTCCAGCCGAAGGAGTTCGAGATCGGCTTCCAGTCGGCCCTCGACCCCTTCTCCGCCACGAAGATCATCACCTCGGTGGACGAGAGCGGGATCAGCATCGAGGAGGGCTACGTCTACTGGACGAGCCTCCCCGGCCACTTCCGTCTGGACGCCGGCAAGTTCCGCCAGCAGGTGGGGGAGCTGAACCGCTGGCACCTCCACGCGCTCCCGGAGGGGGAGTACCCGCTGGTCCTGCAGCGCTACCTCGGCGAGGACGGGCTCGCGCAGACCGGCCTCTCCGTCTACTGGCCGCTGCCGGTCCCGGGAGCCTTCGGGACGTTCGAGTTCACGGGTCAGGTCACCAAGGGCACGGACCAGACGCTCTTCGGGCGGTATGGCGGCCGGCCGAGCGTTCTGGGGAACCTCTCCGGCTTCTGGCAGTTCAGCCGGTCCACCTTCGGCCAGCTGAGCGTCACCGCGCTGTACGGCACGGGGCGGGACTCCACCGCAATCCTCTGTCCGGGGCCGGGGACCTGCCCGCTGCGGGAGACGAGCATCGAGACCGGCCTCCGCGCGCTCGCCGCACGCTTCACCTGGCGGCCGCCGAACGAGGCGCTCCGCCGCGAGGTCACGGTGCGCGGCGAGGTGTTCCAGCTCCACCGGCTCGTGGACGGGTCCGGCCCCTCGCGGCTGGGCTGGTACGTGGACGCGCAGACCAAGCTGGGCCTCCGCTGGACCGCGGCGGTGCGCTACGACCGGGTCGCCTCACCGGACCCCGCGGTCGCTGGCAGCGAGTGGGCCGTCACGCCGTCGCTTACATTCTGGCAGAGCGAATTCGTCTTCCTCCGCGCCCAGTGGACGCACCACCGGGACGTCCTCGACGCCACCACGGACCGCTTCGGCCTCCAGATCGTCTGGGCGATGGGTCCCCACAAGCACGAGCTCTTCTGATGACGCCAGCGTTCCTTCTCGCGCTCCTCGTCGCCGCCGCACCCGCCCGCCCGTCGGGGCCGGTGAAGGTCGTGACCACCCAGACCACCTACGCCGCGATCGCCCGCGAGATCCTCGGCGACCGGGGCACCGCCTCCTCGATCGGCCAGGGGGACGAGGACCCACACTTCATCCAGCCCCGCCCCAGCTTCGTGCCGGAGCTACGCGACGCCGACGTCTTCGTGACGACGGGGATGGACCTCGAGATGTGGGTGCCGGCGCTCCTCGACCGCGCCAACAACGCCAACGTCCGGGAGGGGGGCCGCGGCTACGTCGCCGCGTTCCAGGGCGTCCCGCTGATGGAGGTGCCGACGTCCGTCAGCCGCTCGCAGGGCGACATCCACGTGGACGGGAACCCGCACCTGCAGGGCGACCCCATCAACGCGATCATCATCGCCCGCAACATCCTCGCGGGGCTGGTCCGGGCGTCGCCGGAGAACGCCGCGGCGTTCACCGAGCGCGAGCACGACTTCGAGGCGCGGGTCCTCCGCGCCACCTTCGGCGACGACCTGGTCCGCATCCTGACCGGCGCCACGCTCTACGACCTGGCCCGCACCAACCGCGTGATGGACTTCCTGCAGCGGACCCCCTATCAGGGCCGGCCGCTCCTGACGCGGCTCGGCGGCTGGATGCAGCAGCTGCTGCCCTACAGCGGCCGCCCGATGATGTGCTATCACAAGGAGTACTCGTACTTCAGCCGCCGCTTCAACATCAACTGCGCGGAGTACGTCGAGGCCAAGCCCGGGATCCCGCCCACGCCACGGCACGTGCAGGAGATCATCGCGCTGATGCGGGACCAGCACATCCCGGTGATCATGGCGGCGAACTTCTACGACCACAACGAGATCAACGAGGTCGCCCAGCGGACCGGCGCCACCGCGGTGATCGTGCCCGAGAACACCGACGGCGCCCCCGGCGTGCGCACCTACTTCGACCTGATGAACGCCTGGGTGAACGGCCTCTCCCACGCCTTCGCCGCCGCCGCGGGGCCCCGATGATCGAGCTGATGCTGCCGCCGTTCGTGGCCTGCATGATTCTGGTCGCGATCCACTCGTACCTCGGCCTGCACGTGATCGCCCGCGAGGTGATCTTCGTGGACCTGTCGCTCGCCCAGATGGCGGCGCTCGGCACCACGACCGCCCTCCTGGTGGGCGTCTCGCCCGAGTCGCACACCGCCCAGGCCCTGGCACTGGCGTTCACCATCATCGGCGCCGGCCTCTTCGCCGCCACGCGGAGCCGCGGGCGCGGGCGGGTGCCGCAGGAGGCGATCATCGGCATCGTGTACGTCGTGGCCTCGGCGGCGGCCCTCCTCATCGCGGCCAAGTCCCCGCGGGGCGAGGACGTGGTCAAGGACATCCTGGTCGGCAAACTCCTCTGGGTGACGTGGCCCACCATCGCCAAGCTCGCGGTGGCGTACCTCGCCATCGGGGTGTTCCTCTTCCTGCTGCGCCGCCGGTTCGAGACCGTCTCGTTCGAGCCGAAGCGCGCCGACGCGGAGGGGTGGAGCATCCGCTGGTGGGACTTCTGGTTCTACGCCGCGTTCGGTATCGTCATCACCTTCTCCGTGCCGATCGGCGGCGTGCTGATGGTGTTCAGCTTCCTCGTCGTGCCGGCGGTGACGGCCTTCCTCTTCACGCGCCGGCCACGCCTCCTCACCGTCATCTCCTGGGCCACCGGCGCCGTCGCGTCGGCGGTGGGTCTCGTGCTGTCGTACACGTACGACCTCCCCACGGGGCCGGTGATCGTCTGCACCTTCGGCGTGATCCTCCTCCTCGCCGGCGCGGCGTCACGCCTGGTGCGGGCCCCCGAGGCGGCTATCGAGCCCGCCGGAGGACACGCGGCGTGAGGACCGGGGCCCTCGGTCTCGCCGCGGGCGCCGCGGCCGCGCTGCTCCTCGCGGCGGCCGCCTGCAGCGACCAGAGCCCCAACACCTGTTTCGACTCGAACGGCTTCTCGTACGGGTTCTACCTGGGCGCGGACACCGCGCTCGTCTTCCACTGGCCGGCGAGCCGGATGCCGGTGCGCGTCTATGCCGATCCGGCGACGGTGACGCGCCCCAACGTGGTGGCCGGCCTCCAGACGTGGCTCGGCGCGTTCCACTGCGGTGAGGCCTCGGCCACGGTGACCGGCGACTCCACGCACGCCGACATCATCGTGCGCGTCGTCGGCACCCTCCCGCCTCAGCCGGTCCGGGCCATCACCCTCGGTTCCGATTCGGTGGGCGTCTGCGTGGGACGGACCGACGGCACCTACGACACCACCCTGACGCTCGAGGGGCCCGTCCGGTCGTACATCGCCCCCTTGGGCGCGCCCGACTCCGTCGCGCTCTCCGGATGTTTGCGGATGACCACCACCCACGAGCTCGGCCACGCCCTCGGCATCCTGGCCCACAGTCCCGACGCCGCGGACATCATGTACACCACGCCGCGCCGCTCGACGCTGAGCGTGAACGACCGCTACACCCTGCAGATGCTCTATCACACCACCGCGACCATCCGGCCCTTCCCGCTCACGCCTTGACCTCGCCCCCGGCCTGGCCGGGGACCAACCCTTCCGCTAAATAAGACGAATCCTGTCATCATTCTCGGGCGGGATGGGGGGCGGCACGCGGATTGCGGTGCCGGACCTCTGCAGACTCCTGGCCTCCCACGTTCCGCGGAGGCCCCGCGCCCGAGGGCGCGGAGCAGGTCCACCGTCCGGTCCCCGCGCGCGACCCGACCCACGGCACGGTCGCGGCTTCCGAGGTACCTATGGCTGTCCGCCGCCAAGATGCGCTCGACTACCACTCTCAGGGACGTCCGGGGAAGATCGAGATCCGCCTGACGAAGCCCTGCAAGACCCAACGCGACCTTGGCATGGCCTACACGCCCGGCGTGGCGGAGCCCTGCCTCGACATCGAGAAGAACCCCGAGGACGTCTTCAAGTACACGGCGCGGGGCAACCTCGTGGCGGTGGTGTCGAACGGCACCGCGGTGCTGGGGCTGGGCGACATCGGCGCGCTGGCGGGGAAGCCGGTGATGGAGGGGAAGGGCGTGCTCTTCAAGGCGTTCGCGGACGTGGACGTGTTCGATCTGGAGATCAACGCACCGACGCCGGAGGAGTGCATCAAGTTCTGCCAGATGCTCGAGCCGACCGTCGGCGGCATCAACCTCGAGGACATCAAGGCGCCCGAGTGCTTCGAGGTCGAGGAGCGGCTCAAGGAGCTGCTCCATATCCCGGTGTTCCACGACGACCAGCACGGGACGGCGATCATCTCCGGCGCGGCGATGATCAACGCGGCGGAGGTGGTGGGGAAGAAGCTGGCGGACATGAAGGTGGTGTTCAGCGGCGCCGGGGCCTCGGCCATCGCGACGGCGAACCACTACGTGAACCTCGGGGTGAAGAAGGAGCACATCACCCTGTGCGACACGAAGGGCGTGGTGCACAGCGAGCGGACCGACCTCAACAAGTACAAGAAGGCGTACGCCCACAAGACGAAGGCGCGCAACCTGGCCGACGCGCTGGTGGGCGCCGACGTGCTGGTGGGGCTGTCGGCGGCGGGGGCGGTGACGCCCGACATGGTCAAGACGATGGCGAAGGACCCGGTGATCTTCGCGCTGGCGAACCCGACGCCCGAGATCATGCCGGAAGAGGTGAAGGCGGTACGGCCCGACGCCATCATGGGCACGGGGCGCTCCGACTACCCGAACCAGGTGAACAACGTCCTCGGCTTCCCGTTCATCTTCCGCGGCGCGCTCGACTGCGGCGCCACGGCGATCAACGAGGAGATGAAGATGGCGGCGACGCGCGCGCTCGCCGCGCTCGCCAAGGAGGACGTGCCCGACGACGTGATGCACGCCTACGGGCTCGACCGGCTGCACTTCGGGCGCGACTACCTCATCCCGAAGCCCCTCGACCCGCGCGTCCTGCTGTGGGAAGCGCCGGCGGTCGCCGAGGCGGCGATGAAGTCGGGCGTGGCCCGGAAGAAGCTCGACATGGCCGAGTACCGGGACGCGCTCGAGGAGCGCCTCGGGCACGCGCGGGCGTTCATGCGCGGCCTGTCGGAGCGCGCCACGCACGCCCCGCAGCGCATCGTCTTCCCCGAGGGCCACGACACGCGGATCATCCGCGCGGCCCGCATCGTGAAGGATGAGGGGATCGGCATCCCCACGCTGCTCGGCGACCCGCAGGTGGTCGCGCGCGCCGCGGGCGAGGTCGAGATCGCGCTCGACGGCATCGCGGTCGTGGACCCGCGCACCGCGCTGGCCCGCGACGGCTACGCCCACGCGCTGTGGGAGAAGCGCCGCCGCAAGGGCCTCACGGTGGAGGCGGCCCGCAAGATCATCGCCGACCCGAACTACTACGGCCCGATGATGGTCGCCACGGGCGACGCCGACGCGATGGTCTCCGGGATGGAGCAGTACTACCCCGACAAGATGCACGGCCTGCTGCAGGCCGTCGGCACCGACGCCGGCGGGGTGGCGAGCGGCGTGTTCATGATGGTGCAGGAGAAGGAGATCTTCTTCATCGCCGACACCACCGTCAACTACGACCCCGACGGCCCGACCCTCGCCGCCATCGCGGCGCAGACGGCGCGCCTGGTCCGGAAGCTCGGCATCACGCCCCGTGTCGCCCTGCTGTCATTCTCGAATTTCGGGTCGGCGCGCACCAAGGACACCCTCAAGGTGGCCGAGGCCGCGCACATCCTCCACGCGTCGGAGCCCGACCTCGAGGTGGACGGGGAGATGATGGCGGAGACGGCGCTGAATCCGGAGACCCTGAAGGCGCGCTACCCCTTCAGCAAGCTTGTGGAACGCGCCAACGTGCTGATCTGCCCGAACCTCAGCGCCGGGAACATCGCCTACCAGCTGCTCAAGCGGCTCGGCGGCGTCGAGGCCATCGGCCCCATCCTCGTCGGGATGGCGAAGCCGGTGCACATCCTGCAGCGCGACACCGACGTGCAGGACGTCGTGAACATGGCCGTGATCGCGGCCGTGGACGCGCAGGAGCGCGCGGCGCGGCGCTAGGCGGCGCGCCCCGCGTGGTGCCCGGAGGCCCGGAGGCGTTAGCTTCCGGGCCTCTGTGCTGGGGCCGATGCCGAGGGCGGGCCCGGGAGGTCACGTGGGCGGCGCGAGCGGCCGGGAGATCGTCAGGGACCTCCTCTGGAAGAACATCCGGCTGGAGGCGGCGGCGGCGCGGGTGGTGGACACGCCCGCCTTCCAGCGCCTCCGCTACGTCCGCCAGCTCGGCCACGCCTTCCTCGTCTATCCCGGCGCCACGCACTCGCGCTTCGAGCACGCCCTCGGCGCGTACCACCTCGCGGGCCGCGCCCTCGCCGGCCTCGCCGAGCGGGGCGACCTGGCCGGCTTCGGCCCCGACGACACCCTGTTCATCCGCCTCGGCGCACTGCTCCACGACATCGGCCACTATCCCTTCTCGCACGCGCTGGAGGAGGAGGGCTACACGTCGCACGAGGCGCTGGCCGACGCGCACCTCGCGCGCGGCCCCCTCGCCGAGGCCCTCGCCGCGACCGGGCTCGCCGACCCCGCGGCGCGCCTCGGCGCGCTGTTCCGCGGCGCGAGCCCCCACCCCCTGGCGGGGCTCATCGCCGGGTCCCTCGACCTCGACAAGATCGACTACCTCAAGCGCGACGCGCTGATGTGCGGCGTGCCGTACGGCGAGGTGGACGTGGACCGGCTCCTCGCCTGCCTCGTCGTGGTGGACGAGGGGGGCCGCCGCACGGTGGGCGTCCTGGAGAAGGGGCTCTCGGCGCTGGAGTCGCTCCTCTTCGCCAAGTACCAGATGTACCGGAACGTCTACTGGCACCACGCCGTGCGGAGCGCGACGGCGATGTTCCGGCGGCTGGTGCGGGACGCGGCGGGAACGGGCGCCCTCGACCCGGCGCGTCTCCCCGAGGCGACGGACGACGCGCTGATGCACGATCTCGCCGCCACCGACCGCAGCGGCCTCGCGGCCGCGCTGCGGGAGCGGCGGCTGCACAAGCGGGCGCTCGAGATCGCCCCCGGCGACCTCTCCGCCCCGGTGCCCGCGTGGGTGTGGGCGGACGCCCGGCGCCTGGCGCGGGCGGAGGACGCGCTCGCGGCGCGCGTGGGGCTGCCCCCGGGGGGCGTGCTGGTGGACTACCCCCACAAGGCGGCGATGCTGGGGCTCGACCTCGCGATTGTGCGGCAGGACGGCACGGTGGAGCGGCTGGGGCGGGGCGGGTGGCCGGGGCGGATGGACCTGCCGCGCCTCGCCGGCGACCTCGCGGAGAGCGCCCGGCGGCTCCGGGTGTTCACGGCGCGCCGCGTGGGCGTGAAGGAGCGGGACCTCTACGACGTGCTGGCGGCGGAAGAGCGGACGGCCGGCTAGTCGCGCTGGGCGACGGGGACGTCCTGGGTGGTGACGGGGTCGCCGGCAAGAGCGTCCAGTTCATCGACCCGCACCACGATCGCCGTGATGTTGTCGAGCCCGCCTCGCCGGTTCGCTTCCGAGACCATCCGGTCCACCCACTTCTCCGGCGAGCCCTGCAGCTTCAGGATCGCGGCCAGCGCGTCGTCCTCGACCATCCCCGTGAGCCCGTCGCTCGCCAGCAGGAAGACGTCGTTCGCACGGCAGGTGCCGGAGAAGATGTCCGGCACGACGTCGCCGCTCGCCCCGACGCAGCGGGTGATGACGTTGGAGTAGGGGTGGGTGCGCGCCTGCTCCGGGGTGAGGTACCCGGCGTCCACCTGCTCCTGGACGTAGGAGTGGTCCTTGGTGAGCTGGTGGAAGACGTTCTCGCGCAGCAGGTAGGCCCGGCTGTCGCCGACGTGGCCGATGAGGTAGCGGTTGCCGTAGAGGATCAGCACGGTGGCGGTGGTGCCCATGCCGCGCTTGTCGTGCTCGACGAGGGTGCGCTCGAAGATCGCGGCGTTGGCCGAGCGGATCGCCGCGGTCACGCGTCCCACCGTCTCGTCGAGGGTCGCGCCGCGCGCGGCGGTCAGGTCCCGCGCGATCCCCCGCACCGCCATCTCGCTCGCGACCTCGCCCGCGGCGTGCCCCCCCATCCCGTCGGCGACGACGAACAGCCCCCGGTCGGGGACCATCGTGTAGTTGTCTTCGTTGCCGGTCCGGATGAGGCCGACGTCGGTGCGCGCCGCGCAGGTGATGTTCACGCGGGGCTCGGCTAGCGGGGGCGCGCGCTCACCGGTCCGCCTTGGGGGGCGGCGGCGGGAGCTTGATCGCCTGCATGGCGCGGGTCGCCTTGGGGGCGTTGACGCCCGCGTTGTCGTCGGTCGGCTCGAACACCAGCTGGACGTCGCCGAAGCGGACGAAGTTCCCGGGCGCCAGCGGGGTGTCCTCCTCGATCCGCTCGCCGTCCACCAGGGTGCCGTTGGTGGAGCCGAGGTCGGAGAGGATCCAGATCCCCTCGCGCCGCGTCAGCTTGGCGTGCTGGGAGGAGACCGACTCGTCGGCGAGGACGATGTCGTTGTAGTCCGCCCGTCCGATGTTGACGATCGGGACCTTCACGTAGATCCGCTCGCCCTTCTGGGGGCCGGCGCGGACGACGAACTTGGCCAGCGCTTGGGGAGGCGCCGCCGCCGTGCGCGGCGCGGCGGGTGCGGCCGGCGCCGCGGGGCGCGGCGGCGGTACGGCGTCGCGGCC
>JADGQW010000126.1 GCA_017881505.1 Gemmatimonadales bacterium | reverse complement strand
CCCGCCGGAGATCCCCCTCTTCGCCGCGCAGCTCGGCGACCTGCCGACGACGCGCCGCTACGACGTCGTCAGCTGCTTCGACGTCCTCGAGCACGTGCGCGACCTCCCGCGCGCCCTCGCCGACGTGCGCGCGCGCCTGCGGCCCGGCGGGTTCCTCGTCGCGACGATGCCCGTGTACGATGGCCCCCTCGGGTGGCTGGTGGACCGGCTCGACCACGACGAGACGCACGTGCACCGCCGGGGACGCGACTTCTGGCTGGAGCAGCTCGGCACGGGATTCACCGTGCGGCGCTTCACCGGCATCTGGCGCTACTTCGCACTGGGCCGGTGGTACCTCAACGTCGTCTCGCGGAGCACGCGCCGGATCACCCCCGCGATCCTCCTCGTCGCCCAGCGAACGGAGGAAGCATGATCGTCGTCGTCCTTCCCGCCTACAACGAAGCGGAGGCGCTCCCCCCCCTCCTCGCCAAGCTGGCGAAGCTGCGCACCCAGCGCGCCCTAGCGCTCCGCGTCGTCGTCGTGGACGACGGCAGCAGCGACGGGACCGCCGACGTGAGACCCGCGGGCGACCTGCCCTTCCGCGTCGTGAAGCACGGGGTGAACCGCGGGCTCGGCGAGGCGATCAAGACGGGGCTCCTCGAGGCGGTGAAGGAAGCCGGCGAGGACGACGTGGTGGTGCTGATGGACGCCGACGACACGCACAGTCCCGCGCTCATCCAGCGGATGGTGGACCGGATCGAGGAGGGGAGCGACGTGGTGATCGCGTCGCGCTACCTGCCGGAGTCCCGCGTGGCCGGCCTCTCGGCGTGGCGGTCGCTGCTCAGCGTCGGGGCGTCGTGGCTCTTCCGGCTGCTGCTGCCCGTGCCCGGGGTGAAGGACTACACCTGCGGCTACCGCGCCTATCGGGCGACCGTCCTGCGGGACGCGTTCGCGCGCTGGGGGTCGGACTTCGTGGACGAGCCGGGGTTCTCGTGCAACGTGGACATCCTGCTCAAGCTGGGGCGCCGCGGCGTGGTCTGCTCCGAGGTCCCGCTCATCCTCCGCTACGACCGGAAGCCGGGCGCGAGCAAGATGCACGTGATGCGCACCGCCCTGCAGACGCTGCGGCTCGTCGCCGCGCACCGCTTCGGACGCGTGCGCCCGGCCGCCTAGCCGCCGAAGGGCTCCACCGGGTCGCCGGCGAGCGCGGCCACGATGCGCGCCGCGGCCTTCCCGTCGCCGTAGGGGTTCGGCTTCCCCATCATCGCCCGGCGCACCGGCTCGTCGTCGAGCAGCCGCCGCACCGCCTGGACCACGCCCTCCCGCGCCGTCCCCGCCAGCACCGCCGCACCCGACAGGAACGCCTCGGGCCGCTCCGTCACCTCGCGCAGCACGACCGCGGGGACGCCGAGCGTCGGCGCTTCCTCGAGGACGCCCCCCGAGTCGGTGATCACGAGCGCCGAGCGCCGGAGCAGCTGCACGAAGGGGCCGTACTCCAGCGGCTCGACCAGGGCCACGTTCTCCCGATCCCCCAGGATGGCGTGGACCGGCCCCCGCACCGCCGGGTTGGGGTGCACCGGATAGACGAACTGCACCACGTCCCGGTACGCGTCGGCGAGGTCGGCCAGCGCGAGGCAGATCTGCTCCAGCGGTCCGCCGAAGCTCTCGCGGCGGTGCATCGTCACCAGCACCAGGCGCGGCCGGCGGGTGCCGAGGGCCTCCAGCGCGGGTGACAGTGCCGCCGGCCGCGCGGAGACGTCGAGCACGGCGTCCACCACGGTGTTCCCGGTCACGACGACGCGCGCGGGGTCGGCGCCCTCGCGGAGGAGGTTGGTGCGCGCCCCGTCCGTGGGCGCGAACCACCACCCCGCCACGAGGTCGGCAACGCGGCGGTTGAACTCCTCGGGGAAGGGCCGCGCGAAGTCGCGCGAGCGGAGCCCCGCTTCCACGTGGCCGAAGGGCACGCGCTCGTGGAACGCCGCGATGGCGGTGGCCATCACGGTCGTGGTGTCCCCCTCCGCGAGCACCCAGTCGGGGCGCTCGTGCCGCAGGACCGACTGGAGGCCCGGGAGCGCGGCGCTCAACACGTCGGTAGGGGTCTGTCCGGGGCGCATCACGGCGAGATCGTGGTCGGGGCGGATGCCGAAGAGCGCGAAGAGCGGCTCCACCAGCGCCCGGTGCTGGCCCGTGACGCACACGCGCGACTCGAAGCGGCGGTGATCGGCCGCGAGCGCGGTGATGATCGGAGCCATCTTGATCACTTCCGGCCGCGTGCCGAGGACGGAGAGGATACGGATCGGCTTAGGGGCCAACGGTCCCTCCAGGCGTAGCGATCGGGAACGCCGTTCCCCGCGCGCCCCGGGCGGCCCACCATTCGGCGAGGAGGAGCCCGGCGCCGAAGGCGAGGATCCACTCCGCCGAGAGCCGGTGTCGAAGCCCGGTGCTCGTGGCGCACAGCAGGGCGGTCCACGTCGCGAGGAGTCCGATGAGCGCGCGGGCCTCGAATCGCCGCCGCGCGCGCCACAGCCCCGCGATGCCGAGCCACGTCACCGCGGCGTAGAGCGCGCTCAGCGCCCCCTTGAGCCAGGGGAGGTCCCAATCGCGCGGGAACGGCGCGAGGAACATCCCGAGCCGGAGGAGGGACGCCTCGGCGAACGCGACCGGGGCGCCGCCGATGTACCGCAGGGCCAGGCCGCGGAAGTGGCGCTCGACCTGCGCCTCGTTGAGCCCGGGGATCGGCGCGGGCGGGGGCACGGCGTTCGGGAGGCGGGTCCATACCTCGCGCAGAGGCGAGGGGGACGGGTGGTTGAAGAGCCAGAGCGCGGCGCCCGCCTTGGTGTCGGCGGGCACGAAGGCGCCGAAGTGCACCGCGTTGCGGACGGCCCACGGCGCCATCAGCAGGGCCGCGACGCCCACGGCGGCGAGGAGGAGCCGCGGGCGCATCGCCGCGCGCGCGTCCCGGCCCGCGAGCGAGACGAGCGCCATCACGGGGACCGCATAGAGCGCCGGCGAGCGCGTGAGACACGCCGCCGCGGCCAGCGCGCCGACGAGCACCGCCCCCCGGCCCGACGGCCCGCGCACGAACCGGGTCCAGGCGAGGAAGAGGCCGACGAGGATCGGGACCTCGAGCGCCTCGGTGAGCACCAGGACCGAGGCGAGGACGAGCCCGGGATGCAGCGCGGCCACGAGGCCCACCGCCACGCCCGCGCGCTCCCCCGCCAGGTCCCTCGCGCACGCCGCGAGGGCGATGACCGCCCACGCGCCGAGGAGCACCTGGATGAGCATCAGCGCCAGCGCGCTGCCCCCGGTCACCGCGTAGACGCCTCCCACGAACGCCGGGTAGAGGAAGTTGGCGTACGCCGTCGGCGCGTTCGGGGTGTTGTACACCCACGGGTACCCGAGGACGTAGCCGTGCCCGGCGGCGATGCTCCGGCCGAGGGCGTCGTACGCCAGCTCGTCCTCGGCGAGGGGCGCGCAGACGGGGCGGCGCGCGAGCCACTCCGCGGCGGAGGCGCACCCGGCCGCCGGCGCGTGGAAGTCGCGCAGCGAGAGCGCACGCGGGATCACGAAGCTCGCCCCCATGGCCGCGAGCCGGACGAGGAGCGCGAGGAGGAGGAGCCGGGGGAACGGGATCCGCGCGAACACGCCCCAACAGTAGCAGTCCACCCGGAGCGGAGCCACCCGCCTCCCCCTCGCGCCCGGTGCGCCGACGGGCTAAATAGAGCCCCATGCCGCCCCCCTCCCGCCACGCGGATCCGACGCCGCTCACGCCCCGCGTGGCGTGACGCGCACGCGGCGGTTCCTCGGCGGCGTGGGCGTCGGCTGGATGAGCCAGGCGGTGATGCTGGTCGTCGGCCTCTGGACCACGCGCTTCTTCCTCGAACGCCTCGGCCAGTCGTCCTACGGTCTCTGGCTCGTCGCCACGCAGGTGCTCGGCTACCTGGCCCTCGCCGACCTGGGGGTCCTCGCGCTCCTCCCCCGCGAGACCGCCTACGCCGGCGCGCACGCCGATCCCTCCCGCGCGACGGCCGAGCTGCTCGGCCGGATCTTGCGGATGGTGCTCTGGCAGACGCTCCTCGTCGCCGCGCTCGCCGTCGTCGTGTGGTTCGTCCTCCCGACGGCGTGGCGGCCCCTTCGGGCTCCGATCGGCGTCCTCCTCGTCGGATTCGTGCTCCTCTTCCCCGCCCGCGTCCTTCCCGCGGCGATCCAGGGGCTCCAGGACCTGGCCTTCGCCGGCGCGCTGCAGCTCGCCGCGTGGGGGACCGGGACGGCGGTGATGGTGCTCCTCACCCTGCAGGGATACGGGCTCCTCTCCCTCGCGATCGGGTGGATCGCGACGCAGGTCGTGATGTCCGTGGGGTGCCTGGTCCGGCTGCTCCGGCACTTTCCGGCGGCGGTGCCCCGTTCCCTCCCGCCCCTGCCACCGGGGTTCGCGCGCTCGTTCCTGACCCGCGGCGCGTGGATGAACCTCAACCAGGTCGCGCAGGTGCTCCTCACGGGTACCGACCTCCTCATCGTGGGCCGCCAGGTGGGGCCCGCCGCGGTCGTGACGTACTCGGTGACGGGGAAGCTCGCCGGCGTCTTCCAGAGCGCGTCGCAGACGCTGCCCGCCGTCGCGCTGCCGGCGCTGAGCGAGCTGAAGGCGCAGGACGACCGCCCCGCGCTGCTGCGCGTGAACGGCGCGCTGCTGCAGGCGGTCTTCCTGGTGAGCGGCGCCACCACCGTGGTGGTGCTGGCGTCCAACGCGAGCTTCATCGGCTGGTGGGTCGGTGCCGGCCGCTTCGGCGGCGCGCTCCTCACCGCCGCCATCCTCGCCAGCATGCTCCTCCACCACGCCAACATGTGCCTCAGCTACGCCCTCTTCTCGATGGGCCACGAGCGGCGGCTCACCCTCACCGCGCTGGCGGACGGCGTCGCGACGGTCGCCCTCTCCCTCTGGCTGGTGCGGGCCCTCGGGCCGGTGGGCGCGCCCCTCGGAGCCATCGCCGGCGTCTCGCTGATCAGCCTGCCGTTCAACCTCGACGCGCTCGCCCGGGCGACGGGCACGCGCTTCGGCGCGCTGCTGCGGCCGCTGGCGCCGTGGGCCTGGCGGATGGCGATCGTCGCGCCCGCGGCGGCGCTGGCGGGCGTCACGTGGACCCGCGGGCACTTCCTCGTCGCGGCGGCCACCGCCGCCGCCGGCATGGCGGTGTACGCGCTCCTCATGGGCCCCTACGCCCTGCGGGATCCCCTGGGCGAGTACACGCGCAGGATCGGACGCGCCCTCCTCGTGCGCGTGCGGGGAGGCTGACGCCCGTGTCCCTGGCGAGCCGCCTCACGCGCACGCTGGCGACGCTCCTCGGACGGGACCAGCCTGCGTCTGTCGCGCCCATCCGGCCGGTGCGCCTCCCCGACGTCGGGCCCTTCGCGCCCGGCGAGCACCCGGAGGCCCGGGCCCTCGCGCCCTTCTGCGTGGGACGCGGGATCGACGTCGGGTGCGGGCAGGAGAAGGTCACCCCCGGGTGCATCGGCGTGGACCTCCTGGGGCGCGGGGAGATCGGGAAGTACGGCGTCGTGGCGGGGCGCGCCTCGGTCGCCGACATCCAGGCGTCCGGGGACGATCTCCCGATGTTCGCGGACGGCGAGCTGGACTTCGTGGTCGCGCGGCACAACCTCGAGCACTACGTGGACGTGGTGCGGACGCTGCAGGAGTGGCGCCGCGTCCTGCGGGCCGGCGGCGCCCTCGCCGTGGTGGTGCCCGACGAGCGCGCGGGGGACACCGTCTTCCTCGATCCCACCCACAAGCACTGCTTCACGCCCGAGAGCCTCGAGCGGCTGGTCCGCACGGTCGGCGGGTTCGACGACCTCCGGACCGGCGTCGTGATCCCGGGGTGGTCGTTCCTCCTCTCGGCCCGGCGCAGCGCCGCGGGGAGCCGATGACGGGCGCGGCCGCCGGTCCGCTCGTGACCGCGATCGTCGCCGCCTACAACGAGGAGCGGCATCTCGGCGAGTGCCTGGCGTCGCTCCGGGCGCAGACGTACGCGCCCCTCGAGATCCTCGTGGTGGACGACGGCTCGAGCGACGGGACCGCGGCCCTCGCCGAGAGCGTCCCCGGCGTCCGGCTCCTGCGCCGCCCCCACACGGGGAAGGCGCGGACGGTGAACGCGGCGGCGGAGGCCGCGCGGGGCGAGGTCCTCCTCTTCCTCGACGGCGACCTCGTCTTCGCGCCTGATTACGTGGCCCTTCTCGTCGCCCCGATCCTCGCCGGCGCCGCGCTCGGCACCACGCACGGCACTGAGCTCGTGGCCAACCCGGGGAACCGCTGGGCCGCGTGCTGGCAGGCGCGCGCGGGACTCCCGCCCGACCGCCGTCAGGTGATCACGGCGCAGCAGCTCGCCGAGGGAAGCACCGTGTTCCGGGCGGTGCGGCGGAGCGACTTCCTGCGGGTCGGCGGCTTCGACGACGTCGGCTATCTCGACGACCAGACCTTGTTCCCCAAGCTCGGCCGTCGCGCCCGGTGCGTGCCCGAGGCCACCTGCCGTCACTACAACCCCGAGCGGCTCGGCGAGGTGTTCCAGGCGGGCGTGTGGGGGGCGCAGTCCATCCTGCACCTCCACGGCCGCGGCGCCCTGGTGACCTACTTCCCGCTCTTCGGCCTCTTCCACGCCGTGCGTGAGGGCGTGCGGACGTGGAGCGTCACCCGCTTTACCTACGACCTCGCCCATGGGCTGGGGATCTTCCGCGGGCTCCTGCGCCGCAGGGGGGGCACGGGTGGATGACCGGCCTCGCGTCTCCATCGTGGTGCTGAGTCACAACCGGCCCGACGCGCTGGCCGAGGCGCTCGATTCGGTGGTGGCGCAGACGGTCCGCGACCGCGAGGTCGTGGTGGTGGACAATCCGAGCCCCGCGAGTGGACGGATCGCCGCGATCGTGGCGGCGCACCCCGAGGTGCGGCTCATCAGCACGGAGGGCAACCTCGGCTTCGCGGGGGGGATCGACGTCGGATGGCGCGCGGCGCGGGGCCGCTTCGTCTACCTCTCGGAGGACGACATCGTCCTCGCGCCCGACTGCGTGGAGCGGCTCCTGGCCTTCGCGGAGCGGGACCCGGCGTGCGCGATGTGCGCCGGCCCCATCTACGACCGCGCCGACGGGCGGATCCTCTCCGCCGGCGGCGACGTGGCGCTCGGCGGGGTGTTCCGCGCCACGCTCCGCGGCCGCGGCGACCGGGACACCGGGCAGTTCGCCGAGCCGGCGGACGTGCAGTGGCTCCCCGCCGGCGCCGCCCTGGCGCGCCGCGACGTGCTCGAGGTCGTCGGCGGATTCCGCGACGAGTTCTTCATGTACTTCGAGGACGTCGAGGTCTGCCTGCGGATCCGCGCGCTCGGCTTCCGCATCCGGTACGTCCCAGGCGCCGTCGCCCGGCACATCCCCGCCGTCGCGACCGCGGCGCCGGCCCCCGACGTCGAGTTCCACAAGCTGAAGAACCTCTACACCCTCTACGTCCTGCACGCGCCCGCGCGGGCCTGGCCCGGCTTCGCCGCCCGCTACGGCATCGCGGAGGGCGTGCGCTCGCTGTTCTCCTCGCCCGCGCGCCTCCGGCTCCACCTCCGCGCGTGGGGATGGGTGCTCGCACGGCTCCCGCGCCTCCTGGGGGAGCGCCGTGCGCTCGCGCAGGTCGCGCGCGACGTGGCGTCGTTGCGATGACGCCGCGGCTCCCGGCGGGCCTCCGCACCCTCCTGCGCCCCTTCGGCGCGCCCCTGCTGCGCCACCTTCGCCTGCAGGCCGGTGCGCGCCGGCTCGCCGCCCTCCCCGCCGCCGGAGCAGAACCCGGCCGGCTCTTCGATGCCGTCTTCGCCGAGGAGGCGTTCCGGCCCCTCCAGAACCGCGCCGAGTTCGTGGGGCTGATGCGTCGCTGCGCCGCGCTCCGGCCGCAGCGCGTGCTGGAGATCGGCACCGCCGCCGGCGGCACCGCGTTCCTCTGGACGCGCCTCGCCGAGGAGGACGCTCTGGTGATCCTCGTGGACCGGGCGATGGACCTCTCGCGGCGCCTCGCCTTCCGGCGCTTCGCGCGCGGCCGGCAGCGCGTGGCGTGTGTCGCCGGCGCGTCGCGCGCCCCCCGCACCCTCGACCGCGTCCGTGGGCTCCTCGCGGGGGCCGCACTCGACGTGCTATTCATTGACGGCGACCAAGGCTACGAGGCGGCCAGTGCCGACCTCGCCAGCTACGCCCCCTTCGTCCGGCCGGGAGGCCTCATCGCGTTCCACGACGTCGTCCCCGACCATCGCGTGCGCTTCGGC
>JADGQW010000125.1 GCA_017881505.1 Gemmatimonadales bacterium | reverse complement strand
CGTGCGCGTCCGCCCGACGGACCTGGGGCGAGGGAAAGATACAGGGGCCAGGAGACAGACGCCAAGGCGCCAAGGGGGGCCGGATCAGGCCGTGCGCCGGGAGGTCTTGCGGCCTCGGAGCGGGGGGGCAATACTCGCGCGACAGCCTCACACCCGCCCCAGCGGAGGCCCACGATGCGCCCGCGCGTGCTCGCTCTCAGCGCTCTCCTCTTCGCCGCGGCCGCGACCGCGCGCGCCCAGGAGCCCGTCCTCCTGCGCCTCGGCGGCGTCATCGGCCGGCCGATCCAGAGCCGCATGGTCGTGGCCATGTACCTGCGCGGCGGCCCTTTCGCAGCGATGGGCGCCGACACCACTGTGCCGACGATGCGGCAGCTGATGTTCGCGACCCAGACGCTCGACAGCGTGAAGGGCGACACGCTGTCGTTCACCGCGGTCATCGACTCGGCCCGCGCCGAGAGCCCGGCGATGCCCTCGCTGTCCGCGATGATGGAGAGTGCCCTCGCGGCAGCTCCGAAGCGGTCCACGGTCCGGATGGACTCGCGCGGGCGGCTCCTGGCCCTCGACGCCCCCGGTGTCGGCGGGTTCGGGGCGGCGGCCGGTGGGCCCCTCGGCGGCTCGCGAGGAGGATTCGGCTCCGGAGGGCCGGGGTATGCCCTCCCCGAGCAGCCGGTACGCGTGGGCGACACTTGGAGCACGACGACGAACCTGACGGGACTGCCCGGCGACGCGGCGACGAGCGGCAGCATGCAGTATCGGCTGGAGCGGATCGAACCGCGGGGCGGCGCCGGCACCGCCGTCATCTCGATGAGCGGAGACGTGTGGATGTCATTTGCGGGAACGCAGGCGGAGATGCCTACCTCCGGCATTCTCCGCTTCGACATCGCGGCTGGGCGCGTGACGGCGATGTCGGCGACGGTCGCCTATCTCGCGAGCGGCCCGATGGGCGACATGACGGGCCGCATCGAACTCACGCACGCGGAGCTGGGCGATTCCGCCCCGCCACCGCCCGTTCTCCGGCTGCCCGCCGCAGCCCCGCTCCCGCGGCCCACCGTGCCACCGAGCTCCCCGCCGCCGGGCGCGGGGACGAGTCGCTAGGACTCCGTCCCCACCCGCACCTCGAGCGCGCGCCCTCGCGCGCCCTCGGCGTCTGGGCGCCTGAGTGTTCCGGCTCCTGAGCTACCTGAGCACGTCCGCGATCGCCGCGAGGGCCTTGTCGATGTCGGCCGCGCACACGTCCAGGTGCGTCACCGCGCGGATGCGCTTCGGGCCGAACGCCGTCACGAGGACGCCGCGGGCCGCGAGCTGCACGACGACGGCGTCGGCGGTGTCGCGCTCCCGCAGCAGGTCGAGCATCAGGATGTTCGTGTCGGGGGCGAGGGGCGCGACGGCCGGGTGGCCGCGGAGGCCGTCGGCGAGGCGCTTGGCATTGGCGTGGTCCTCGGCGATGCGGCCGAGGTTGTGGTCCAGGGCGTAGAGCGCCGCCGCCGCGAGGATGCCCGACTGCCGCATCCCGCCGCCGAGCCGCTTGCGGATCTCCCACAGGTCGCGGCGCGCCTCCGCCGGGAAGGCGAGGCAGGAGCCGACCGGCGCCCCGAGGCCCTTGGAGAAGCAGACGCTCACGGTGCGCGCCGGGCGCGCCAGGCGCTCCGGCGTCACGCCGAGGGCCGCCGCGGCGTTCCAGATCCGCGCACCGTCGAGGTGGAGGGGGATGCCGACTTCGGCCGCGAGCGCGCCGAGGGCGTCGGCGGTCTCGGCCGGCATCACCTTCCCGCCCGCCGCGTTGTGCGTGTTCTCGATGGCGATGGCGGAGACCCGCGGCACGTGCGGCGACGCGGGGCGAAGCGCCGCGCGCGCCAACGCCGCGGTCAGCACGCCGTCGGGCGTGGCGACGGGCCGGATCTGCGTCCCCGAGAGCGCCGCGACCCCCGCGACCTCGTAGTGCACCAGGTGCGCGTTCGCCTCGACCACGAGCTCGGTGCCGCGCCGGCAATGGAACCAGACGGCGCTCTGATTGGTCTGGGTGCCGCTCGGGAAGAAGAGCGCGTCGCCCTTGCCCAGGATCGCGGCCGTGCGCTCCTCGAGGCGGCGGGTGGTCGGATCGGCGTCGAGGACGTCGTCGCCCACCTCGGCGTCGGCCATGGCGCGGCGCATCGCCGGCGAGGGGCGGGTCACGGTGTCGCTGCGGAGATCGATCGGTGCGTTCACGGGCGCTTCGGGAAGAGGGGGAGGGTCAGTCGAAGAGGATCGCGCGCTGCGCCGCCTGGCGGCGCCGGAACTCGAACACCTGTGCCACCTGCCCGCCGATGAGGAAGACCACCGTCATATAGTAGACCCAGGCGACGAACAGGAAGATGGCGCCCAGCGTCGCGTCGCTCACGAGCCGGTCGGGCCGCACGAAGCGCTGGAAGTAGAGCGTGAGCGCCTGCTTGGCGACCTCGACGAACACGCTGCACGTCAGCCCGGCGATCATCGCGGTGTCCCACCGCACGCGGTGCGAGGGGGCGTACTTGAAGATCATCGCGAACAGGGCCACCAGGAACCCGAAGCCGATGAGTTGGGCGGCGAAGTACTCGAGGAAGCTCACGCCGTGGCGCCGCATCAGAAGTGCGACGCCCTCGGTGCAGGCGGTGTTCGCGACGAAGAGGAACCCCGTCGCGATCACCAGGGCGATGTCGTACAGCTTGCCCACCAGGAAGGGCCGGGTCTCCTCGGTGTCGAAGACCTGGCAGAGGACCGAGCGCAGCGATCCGAAGAGGCGCGTGGAGAACCAGATGAAGAGCGGCAGGCCGAGGAGCCCGAGGGTCTCGCGGCTCTTCACGACGCCCTCGGCGAGGGTCACGATCGGCGCGAAGGGGTCGGGGCCGCCGCCCTGGAGCCCTGCCGACGGCAGCATCCGCAGCAGGTACTCGTGGATCTCGACCTGCCGCGCCAAGGCGCCGGCGCTCAGGAGGTGGCCGATGAGCGCGAGGATGAGCAGCCCGAGGGGCACCGCGGCCAGGAGGGCGTCGAAGGTGAGGCCGCTCGCGAGGAAGGGGACGTTGTCCTCGACGGCGCCCTCGTATACGCGGACGACGAAGTTCCGCGCGTCGTGTAGCGCGAAGAGGACCCGCTGTCCGGCGGTGGCCTTCACGGCGGTGCTAGGCGCCCGGCTCCTCGTCGGGTGGCGCGTGGCGAGCCGCCCGGCGGGCCTCGCGGGCGTCCGCGAGCCGCTGCTCGAGCTCCTCGCGCGCCGTGGACGCCGCGGCCTTCCCCGCGCTCACGACCTCCTTCGCCGTGTCCCGGGTGTCGCCGACGTAGCGCCGCGCCGCGTCGATCTCCTCCTCCACCTTGGCCCGGGCGCGCTGGTACGTATCGCCGATCCCCTCCTCGAGGTCCTCGGCCTTCTCCACCGCGAGGTCCTTGAGGCGCCGGGCGCGGTCCTTGAGGTTCCCCCGCAGCTCCTCGCCGCTCGTCGGAGCGAAGAGGAGCGCCGCCGCGGCCCCGAGTGCGAGGCCCCAGAGGAAGGGGATGACGGGCGAGCCGCCCTTCTCCACGTACACCCTTTCGTCGTCGTCGCGTTGCCGTCCCATGGTCGTCTCCTACTCTCCCGCCTCGGCGTCGTCCGGGGCCGCCTGCGCGGCCGCGGCGGGCTCCGCCCGGCGGATGGTCGGTGTGCGGACGTGCTGCGCCACGACGGCGGCCGTGCCGCCCACGCGCAGCTGCTCGAGCAGGAACGTGAACTGCTTCTCCAGCGTGGCGCCGAGGGCGCTGCGCACCGTCTCGGGCAGATCCCACCACTCGCGCTTGAAGGGCCCGATCGCCTTCTTGCGCGCCGTGTAGAAGAACTGCTCGTCGGTCTGGCCGGCCTTCCGCTCCCCCGCCGCGTTCTCGCGCAACCAGTCGTACAGCTTCGCCCGGAACGCCGTCGGCAGCGCCTCGTGGTCGAAGAGGAGGCTCTGGAACGCCGTCGCGAGGTGGATCTCCGCCGTCTCGATCTCGGGGAACTTCCCGAACGCCTTGTCGGGGAGGGTCGAGGCGCCGTGCTGCACCGCCCCCGCCATCCCGTAGCGGTCCCGCGCCTCCACGGAGAGGACGCGCAGCGTCTCGAAGTCGATCGTGACGTCGGCGATGCTCCCGTCGGGGAGGACCACGCCGCCGTGCGACGTGCCCGTCTGCACGGAGATCTTGGAGAGCCCCGGCTTGCCGGGGGCGAGCTGGGCGAGCGTGCGGTTGAAGCCGTCCATGTAGGCCCGGAGCTCGTGCACGTCGCTGTTCTTCCCCCCCACCTCGCCGATCTCACCACCGACGGAAACGGTGATCCCCTGCGGCTCGAGCCCGCGCACGTGCGCCGCGACCTCGGCGGCCCGGGCGTAGTTGGTGTGCTGCTGCGAATCCAGGTCCGGCTTGGAGAGGTCCACCAGCGTGGAGGTGTCCACGTCGATGTTGTAGAACCCCGCCGCGATCTCCTCGGTGATGAGCCCCTTCACCGCGTCGATCTCCGCCTGGGCGCCGGCCGCGTACTTCTTCGCGTTCGCCTGGCAGTGGTCCCCCTGCACGAAGAGGGGACCGCGGAACCCCTCGCGGAGCGCCGCCCCCTGGAGCACGGCGACGTACTCGGAGGGACGCTGGTCGGTGTAGGCGATCTCGGAGCGCGCGATCTCGACGAGGAACGCCCCCGCCTCGAGGCGCTTCGCCGCCCGAAAGAGGGCCCGCGCGCTGTCGTAGGTGAGACAGCGGATGTTGATCGCCGGGACGGTGAAGCCGTGCGTCAGGCCCTTCCCGCGCGCGGCGTAGAGGTCGTGGATCGAGCCGGGCCGCACCCCCACCACCTGCCCGATCTCCCACAGGGCCCACCGCGCCACGTCCTTCGTGGCCTGCGGGCCGAACACCGCGGCGCGCACCAGGGTGTCCATCGCCGTCCCGGCGAGCGCCGCGGGACGTGGCACGGTGATCGTCCCGGCCGCGTCCACGGCAACGCCCCCGGCAAAGGGCTCCAGCAGCTTGTGCAACACGTCCTGCATCAGCGCTCCACGGCGTTCAGGTGAAAGGGGAAAGGTAGGCCTCGAAGCCGGGGGCCGGAAGCCGGGAGCTGGGAGGCGGGAGCCGATAGCCGAAAGTCGATAGAGCGAACCGGGCGGACTCGGAGCGAGGGCGGAGCCGGCGCCGCTTGACGCTCCGCTCCCGTCCCCTAGCATTCCTCACCCGCTGCGCGCGGACCCAGGCACGGCGCCAGGTGCCGGCGCGGACGAAAGACGCTCATGGACCCACTCGATCCTACCCCACAGCCCGATCGTCCGCGGCCCCGCGCGCCGAAGCCGGCCTTCGCCGCCCAGATCCTGAAGCCTCGCCGGACGTGGCGGCGCTGGGCCGCGGCGGCGGCCATCCTCGCCCTCGCGGCGGGCGGCGCCGCGGTCATCCACCTCCTCGCGAGACGGCCGCCCCCGGTCCAAGCTCCCGTCGCCGTCTGGTCGTCGCCGCCGGTCGTCGGGGAAAACCTCCCGACGGGCGGAGCCACCCACACCTGCCTCCTCACCCGCGCGGGCACGGCGCTCTGCTGGGGGACCGGCGAGGTCGGACAGCTCGGCGTCGGCACGCGGCGCATCGCCCTCGTGCCGATGGCCGTGACGGCCGCCCTCCCGTTCTCGCGGATCTCCGCGGGAGCGAGCCACACCTGCGGCGTCGCGAGCGACGGCAGCGTGCTGTGCTGGGGGCTCAATGAGGAGGGCCAGGCCGGCGCCAATTCCGGCGCCCAGTGCATCTCCGCCGGCCTCACGTACAACTGCACGAGCCCTCCGGCCCCCATCTCGGGGCTTCCACGGATGCGGCTCGTGCGCGCGGGTGGCTCCTTCACCTGCGGGCTCGCCGAGGACGGCGTGGCGTACTGCTGGGGCGGCAACCGGCGCGGCCAGCTGGGACGGACCACTGGCCTCGCCTCGGACCCGGCGGGCCCAGTCGGCTCGGGCCCGTCTCCACAGTTCCGCGACCTCGCGGCGGGGCAGTTCCACGCCTGCGGAGTCACCACCGCGGGCACGATCCTCTGCTGGGGCTGGGACCTGTACGGGCAACTCGGCTCGACCGCACGGATGGCACGCTGCACCACGGGGAGCACGGTGGACCCGTGCACCGACACGCCGGTCCCGGTCAACACGAGCGCCAGCTTCAGGACGGTCACCGCGGGCGCCGGGCACACCTGCGCGCTTTCGGCGCGCGGATGGGCGTTCTGCTGGGGCAGCAACACCCACGGGCAGCTGGGCATCGGCTCCACCCGCGAGAAGGCCCCGTCGCCCGTCGAAGTCTCCGGCAAGCACGAGTTCTCGGCGCTCGCGGCGGGAAGCTACTTCACCTGCGGACTCACGCCGAGCGGCGAGGTGTGGTGCTGGGGGGACAATGCCTCGGGGCAGCTCGGCACACCGCCGGATAGCCTTGGCCAGTCGGCCGACCCCGTCCGCGTTGCGGTCGCCGGACGCGCGCTCTCGCTCGGCGCGGGAGACCGGCACGCGTGCGCCATCCTCGACGGGGACCGGGTGACCTGCTGGGGGAACGACGGCGCGGCTCAGCTCGGCGACGGCCAGAAGGCGGTGACGGAGCTGCCGGTGATGGTGCGGGGCGACGGGAAGCCGATAGCCGGGAGCCGATAGCCGGGAGCGGGGAGTGGCCTGCCGGATGGCCGACCTATTGCGCTCGCGGAATCTCGTAGTCAATTATTCGTCATTCCAACACAACAGGAGCCCCACGTGTCGGTCCGCCGTGCCGGTCGCCGATCGTTCGCCGTCACCCTCGCTGGCGCCGCCCTCCTGCTCTGGGCCGCCCCCGCACACGCCATCCCCAGCTTCGCGCGGCAGACGCGGCTCCCCTGCTCCGCCTGCCACACGCAGTTCCCCGAGCTGACGGAGATGGGCCGCAACTTCAAGCTGAACGGCTACGTCCTCAGGTCCATCGACGCCATCGAAGTCGCGGACTCCGCCGGACACCAGGAGCTGCTCCTCAATCTCCCGTCCATCCTCTCGATGATGTTCCAGGCCTCCGCCACCACGACGGCGCACTCGATGCCTGGGGCGAAGAACACCAGCGTCTTCCTCCCCGACCAGCTCTCGATGTTCCTCGCCGGAGAGATCAGCCCGAAGCTCGGCGCCTTCGTCCAGGTGACGATGGACCCGCAGAGCGGGAGGCTCGCCATCGACAACACCGAGCTCCGGTACGCGACCCAGACGCACCTCTTCGGCCAGGGCGCGACGGTGGGCCTCAGCATGAACAACAACCCCACCATCTCCGACCTGTGGAACGTGACGCCCGTGTGGGCCTTCCCGTACTCCTCCTCTTCGATCGCGCCGACCCCGGCCGCCGCGTCGGTCATCGACGGGATGCTGGGCCAGCGGGTGGCGGGGCTCACCGCCTTCGCCTTCATCAACAACACGGTGTTCGCGGAGTTCGGGGGCTACCGGGCGTCGCCCATCGGCGCGGTGCAGCCCCTCACCAACGACTCGGCCACGACCGGCGTGGTCCGGGGCGTGGCGCCCTACTGGCGGCTCGCCGTCTCGAAGGGCTGGGGGAACAGCGTGCTGATGGTCGGCACGTACGGCATCGCCGAACGGCAGTACCCGGGGGGCGGCGCGGACCTCACGGGTCCCACCGACGGCTTCACCGACATCGCGTTCGACGCGCAGCTGATGCGGATGAGCGGCGAGAACGAGATCACCCTCGCCGCGACCTGGATCCACGAGAAGCAGTCCCTCGACGCGGCCTTCGCGAGCGGCGCCGCCTCGGCGGCCTCCCACACGCTCAACACCATCCGCGGCCGCCTCACCTACCACATCCGCCAGCGCTACGGCTTCACCCTCGCGCCGTTCGTCGTGACCGGCGACGCCGACGCGACGCTCTACGCGCCCGCCTCAGTGACCGGGAGCGCCTCCGGCTCCCCCAACTCGAGCGGCATCATCGCCGAGGCGGACTACATGCCGTGGCAGAACGTGCGCCTCTCGGCGCAGTACACGGCGTACACGAAGTTCAACGGCGGGACGACGAACTACGACGGCTTCGGCCGCAACGCGTCGTGGAACAACACGCTGTATATGTCCATGTGGCTGATGTACTGAGCCATCAGCCATAGGCCATCAGCCATCAGAAGTGACGAGGCCGGAGGGCGATCCCCTCCGGCCTCGCTGTTTCCGGCCCCGCTGCCGCTCGCGCCTGCTCACGCGCCGAGCGGCGCACAGAGGAGCTGCGCCAGCGAGAAGGCGGAGACAAGGACGCCCACAATCAGCGCGCTCGCCCCGAACTCCGTGGCGTAGTATGGGAGGAGGGGGAGCACGAGCGTGACCCCCACCA